>JAKACM010000016.1 GCA_021821465.1 Bacillota bacterium | reverse complement strand
GTTTGACCTGTCTACATGTCGGAAACATCATCGCTTACAGTGCCAACCATTCTGGGTTGGCCTCGCACCGATTTTCATCATGATATTGTCATAATTGTCGAAATCTAACTTTGCCGAGGACCTGATATGCATGGATGGTTGGGTTGTCTGGCCTCGTCATTGGAGCTTATACTAATCTAATCAACAATACCAATGCCTATCGCGGTTTTTTTGGAGTCCATTTAAACTTTGTGCTGGGCAATCCGATTCCGGTAGCAGTTTATGCGAATCAACCTCCGGGAGAGAAATTAAGATGAACGTCCCATCATGGGCACGCCTGTCGGTTTGGCTCATCATTATGATTGGTTCGGGTTATTTATCGGTTACGAATTTGCGACTGCGCACCAGTGGGATCACGATATTTTTAGGAGTGGCTATGGGCCTCTTGTGTATTTCCGCTGTCATTCGCATTGGCAATATCATGGGCTGGTGGTCATTCATCTATAAAGCACATTCCTGAGGACTCCCAGAATCGGCTTCGGGAAAAGCAGCGGTTAATGTGGCTCGGACAATTAGATGCCCTTTGGGTCGATTGGGTTAAAAATAGGCGAGATATGTTTGGTTATTTGGAAATCGAAATTCTGGGAAACCCTTTTTTGCGGGACTAACTTCACAACTGAGATCCGCCATCGGCAAGGCTCGGTTCGTATTGTTTTTGGTGCATCAATTTTCAATTCAGCCCCGTCAATCGATTGTCTTTCGCGCATTGACAGGACAGCTGAGAGTCTATAGAATGAATTTTAAGGTTATAGAAATGACTTGCGATGATTGGGAAGAGTATCACCAAGTAACCTTGTTAGCGAGTCGGCGTTGGTGGAAGGTCGATAAGGGGATTGTGTGAGAATGGGCCCATGAGCTGCCAACCGAAATAGAGTAGGCTTGGCCGGGCTCTTCCGCCGTTATCAAGGAAGCCATATCGGTCGGTTGATAGGCCCGTATGGAAATAAGAGGCTCGCTGAGTCTAAAATAGGGTGGCACCACGAAGAGGCCTTCGTCCCTTGTTGAGGGGTTGAAGGTTATTTTTTTGTTGTGAATGAATTTTAATAAGAGGAAACTGGAAGGGAGGCAGGACCGCTTGGTGAACCGAATGGGCCATAATGAAATATGGGAAAGTGCGGACCTGGAACACATAGCCATCGTAAGACACTTTGCTGTGGATCAAATTACCCCGATTGCCGCGTTCTTGCGTTTGCGGCCTTTTGGAGCTCACACACTGTTGGAAAGTGTTGAAGGCGACGACAAAGTGGCCCGCTACTCTTTTATTGCCATTGGCGAATGGGCCCGAATGCTTGAAGCAGATGGGCAAGCTGTTCTCGTAGGGCCCGAAGGAACAGAAGTGTCGGATAACCCGCTCGAATTGATTAGGCGTCAGCAGTACCGTCAGCGTATCGCAGTTCCTCAAGATGTTACGTGGCCTTATGTCGGTGGGGCCATCGGTTATTTCGGTTATGACTGGATACGTCATTTAGAAAAACTGCCCAGGCACCACGCCAAACGCGGGCCCGATTGGGAATGGGTATGGCCAAAGGCGGTGGTGGCCTTTGACCACCGCAAGCAAGAGGTGGCAGTCATGGTGGAATCCTTGCGGGAACAGATGGATCAGGCATTCACAAGGATGGAAATTTTTTTGGATGCCTTACGACAGCCTTTGATGCTGGCAGAACCCTCTGTCAGGCAGTTGATGCCGATTAAGTCCAATATGACCCGGGATTATTACAATGATATGATTGAACGCACCAAAGCTCACATTGTGGCCGGGGACATTTTTCAGGCTGTGTTGTCCCAGGCCTCATCCACTCGAATTTCGGGGGACCCGTTTTCTCTGTACCGCAAATTGCGGCATATAAATCCTTCCCCTTATTTATTTTATTTGGAAACGCCTCGCCGGATACTTGCTGGTTCGTCTCCGGAGGCGTTGGTGCGGGTTACGGACAATATAGCTTTGAACCGCCCTATCGCGGGGACTCGTAAAAGAGGGGAAAGTCCTCAAGAGGACGAGCGCTTGTGGGATGAATTAATTAATGATCCGAAAGAAAAAGCCGAACACGTGATGTTGGTCGACTTGGCTCGCAACGATCTAGGACGTGTATGCGAGTACGGTTCCGTCAAGGTGTCGCAATTTATGACGAAGGAGATTTATTCTCATGTCATGCACATTGTCTCCGAAATTCAAGGACAACTGAAACCCGGATTCGACGCTTTGGATGCTCTGGCCGCATGTTTTCCCGCCGGAACCTTAACCGGTGCACCAAAAATTCGAGCTATGGAGATTATCGAAGAGCTGGAACCTGAGGCAAGGGGTGCTTACGGGGGGGTTGTAGGATATTTCTCTCATCGGGGCAATTTGGATACCTGTATTACTATCCGAACTTTGGATATTGTGGGTGACAGCGTTACGGTGCAGGCCGGCGGAGGAATTGTCGCCGACTCCGAGGTGGAATTTGAGTTTCAGGAATCAATGAACAAGGCTGCTGCGGCTCTTTCCGTTCTGCATTCCGACGAGGAGGAATGGCTGTGATTCTGGTTTTGGATAATTATGATTCGTTTACTTACAACTTAGTTCAGTATTTGGGTCTTCTTGGCAATGAGGTGCGGGTCGTGCGTAACGATGAGTTAACTGTCGAAGAGCTTCGACAGTTGGAGCCCTCACGCATCGTTCTCTCTCCGGGGCCGGGTCGTCCCGAGGATGCCGGCATTATGGTGGACGTTATTCGCCATTTGGGAGCGACGGTCCCGATATTGGGTGTTTGCCTGGGACATCAGGCCATTGCGTACGCATACGGAGGTCAAGTCGAACCTGCAGTGCGTCTTATGCATGGGAAGGCAGATAAAATTTTCCACAACGAACAAGGCATTTTTCAAGGCATTCCGCAAGGATTTTTGGCCGGACGCTATCATTCGCTCGCGGCGAAAGTGGATGGACTGCCGGACCTTGAGATTACGGGGTCGAGCTCCGACGGAACGATCATGGCAATAAGACACACTAGCTATCCCGTTTTCGGTATTCAATTTCATCCGGAATCTGTGCTGACTCCCTTGGGGTTGGACATATTACGTAACTTTCTGTCGCTGTCGGAGACACTCAAGTCTGAATATCAAGGAGAGCAATCGTTATGAATACTCGCGAAGAATTAATTCGTCACGACTTGGTGGTGCTGAGTCAAGGAAAAACTCTCGATGAGGGTGAGGCTTACGCTTTAATGGATGCCGTGATGAGTGGAGATGCGACGGCCGTTCAGGTTTCGGGAATATTGATGGCTTTAGCACTTCGCGGCGAAACAGTCGATGAACTGACGGGATTTGCGCGAGCTATGCGGGCCCATGCTGTTCCGGTGCAACTGAACAAACGGCCCGTGCTAGACACTTGTGGAACCGGAGGAGATCGTTCGTTTACTTTTAACGTGTCCACGGTATCGGCATTTGTGGCTGCCGGATGCGGTATTCATGTGGCCAAGCACGGAAATCGCTCGGCCACGTCGAAAAGCGGCAGCGCCGACTTATTGGAAGCACTCGGAATTCGTATAAGCCAAAGTCCCGACGAAGTCGCACGGCAGGTGGATGAAGTGGGATTTGGTTTCTTATTTGCCCAGCAAATTCACTCCTCTATGAAATTTGCAGCCCAGCCGCGCAGGGAACTGGGCGTGCGCACGGTTTTCAATTTGCTGGGACCGCTGACCAATCCTGTTCGTCCGGAATATCAACTGCTAGGGGTTTTTGCAGAGTCTTGGGTCAGGCCGGTGACAGAAGTTATGTCCCGCTTGGGATTGAAGAGGGCGATAGTGGTTCACGGTTCAGGTGGATTGGACGAAGTCTCTTTGTCGGGGCCGACCTTCTTTGGCCTGACAGAAGGAGATTCGATGCACTTCGGACAATGGGAACCTGATGATTTGGGACTTCCGTCCTATCCTATGGAGGCTTTTAGAGGAGGGGATCCGAACACTAACGCGAAAATTTGTTACCAAATCCTAAAAGGAGAAGCCGGACCTTATCTGGATATGGTCTTGGCCAATACCGGTGTTGCTCTGTTTGCGGCCCAAGCCGCCGATTCTCCCAAAAAGGGTGTATTTATGGCCCGAGAGTCAATAACAAGCGGCAAGGCCTTGCGCGTGGTAGAAGAATTGATTGCACGCAGTAGTCGACAACAAGAGGAACAGGAGGCTTGAGACATGTTTCTCGATCAGATTGTTCAATCTGTCAGAGGGCGGGTCGAGGTGTTGAAGAGTCGCGAAGGATCATTGTACGAAGAAGCGAAACAATCATTCGGGCCCCCGCGCTCTTTGTCTGCGGCAATTCGTACACATTCATTGATGCCTGTGGGTATTATCGCCGAATGCAAGCAGAAATCCCCATCCAAAGGATGGCTCACCGACACCTATGATCCCGTGACCCAGGCCAAAGGTTACGAAAGTCGTGGGGCCCATGGCATATCCGTATTGACGGAACCGGAATTTTTTGCGGGAGACAATCGCCATCTTGAAGAGGTTAAGGCTTCGGTGAGTGTGCCCGTACTTCGAAAGGACTTTGTATTGGATCCTTTACAGATTGTGGAGAGCCGGGTTATCGGGTCCGATGCTGTATTAATCATAGTGCGTATTGTTGATGATGATGTGCTGCTAAGAGAGTTAGCCGAGACGGCGCGAGATGTCCATCTTGAGATTTTGGTGGAAATTCATTCCCAAACAGAATTAGACCGTGCCATGGCCATTAAACCCGATATTATCGGGGTAAATAACCGGGATTTGGAGAGTTTTGAGACCCGTCTTGATTTTTCGCTGAATATGGCGTCCTTCATTCCTCCGGAGGTAGTGAAAGTCAGTGAAAGCGGTATTCGATCGTCTGCGGATGTCGAAAAGATCATGAATCGGGGATATACCGGGATACTGGTTGGAGAGCATCTGATGCGGGGGGGCAATTTGTTGGAGGTGCTCCAAGATGACTCCTGAGGTCAAGATTTGTGGGGTGAAGAATTTTGACACGGCTTTGGCAGCGTATGAAGCCGGGGCGGACTATATCGGACTGGTGTTGAGTCCAAGCTCCCGTCAGATCTCCATGGATCGGGCACGCGACATCGTCACGGCGCTTCCGCGTGTTCGATTTGTAGCTGTCGTCCGCCGCATGCCGCGGGACATTTTGGAGATGGTTTTGGACCGGGTGCCTTTTTGGGCCATCCAATATCATAACAACGCGGATTTTGATTGGGTCAAAGTTGTGCATGATTACGGGCTAAAGACCATCGGAACACAAGAGGAAAAGGACTCGGACATCATTCTCATGGACGGCCCGGAACCCGGAACAGGCCAGGTGTGGAATTGGCAACGTCCCCAGCGTCCTCAGCCATTTTGGATTGCAGGAGGATTAACTGTGGATAATGTCGGTCATGTCATTCGTTGTTTGCAGCCGTCGGGGGTTGATGTCTCAAGCGGAGTAGAAACAAGGGGAGTTAAGGATCTCCAAAAAATTCGGCAGTTCATTAAGGAGGCCAAACAATGGCAATGATGAAAGAAGTTCCGGACAATCGTGGCCGTTATGGATCCTTTGGGGGCCAATATGTCCCGGAAACTTTGATTCCTGCGTTAACAGACTTGTCTGAAGCCTATGCTCAGGCACAAAATGACCCGGATTTTCAAGGGGAATTGACTTCTCTTTTGGAGGACTATGTGGGGCGTCCCATTCCCTTGCGCAAGGCTTACCGTCTTAGCGAAACCTTGGGATTTGACGTGTATTTGAAGCGTGAGGATTTGAATCATACCGGGGCCCATAAAATCAACAATACGATTGGCCAAATTTTGTTGGCGCGGCGTATGGGCAAATCCCGTATTATCGCCGAAACCGGAGCGGGGCAACATGGTGTAGCTACAGCAACGGCGGCGGCGTTATTTGGGCTCAAGGCACAGGTATACATGGGTGAGGAAGATGTGAAGAGACAGGCCTTAAATGTTTACCGAATGCGGTTGTTGGGCACGGAGGTCATCCCGGTGTCATCGGGATCGAAAACCTTAAAGGATGCGACTAATGAAGCTATTCGTGATTGGGTGACGAATGTGCGGACAACGTTTTATGTTATTGGTTCCGTCGTTGGCCCTCATCCCTATCCCATGATGGTCCGAAATTTTCAAGCCGTTATCGGGAATGAGGCTCGGATCCAATTTCAAAGACTTACCGGCGGTTTGCCCACCCACATTGTGGCGCCGGTGGGTGGCGGTTCCAATTCGATGGGGATATTTTATGCTTTTCGAAATGATCCCGTGTCATTAATCGGTGTGGAGGCGGCGGGATCCGGCATCCGCACCGGTAAGCATGCAGCAACCATTACAATGGGTATGAAAGGGGTTTTGCACGGGAGTCTCAGCTATCTGTTGCAAGATGATGACGGTCAGGTGATGGAGGCTCACTCGATATCGGCGGGTCTGGATTATCCCGGGGTGGGTCCGGAGCATGCATATTTCCACGACATTGGACGGGCCCAATATGAGGCCATTGAAGATCAAGAAGCTTTGGAGGCTTTTCATCGTCTTTCGGAACTGGAAGGCATTATTCCTGCCTTGGAGAGTGCTCACGCGGTAGCGTGGGTTATTAAGGCGCAACATCATTTGAAGGCGCAAAAGGCAAAAGTCATCATAAACTTGTCGGGTCGAGGAGATAAGGATGTTGACTCGGTGCGAGAATATGAAGGAGGCCGATAATGATCAGTCAGGCTCAAGCAATTTCAGAAGTTTTTGAGCGTACCAAAAGGGAGCAGCGAGCGGCCCTCATACCTTATATCACAGCAGGGCATCCCACCCTAACGGACTTGCCGAACCTGGTTCAAGCTTTAAATGACGGCGGGGCCGACATAATAGAGATTGGCATTCCTTTCTCTGATCCCCTTGCGGATGGCCCAGTCTTGCAGAAGGCGGCAACCGAGGCTCTCAGCAACGGAGTGAAGATCCGCGACATTTTGAGAATGACGGAGAAACTGAGTGCCCACAGTGTGCCCATTGTCTATCTGAGCTATTTCAATCCGGTCTTTCGTTTCGGAGTGCGGAGATTTTTGGAAGCGGCTCAAGCAAGCGGAGTAAAGGGGCTCATGATTCCCGATTTACCATGGTTGGAGAGCGACGAGGTGTTTAACAATGCCCTTGAACTGGGACTGTCCTTGATTCCCTTTGTTGCCCCCACATCAACGGACCAACATATCGCGTCGCTTGCGAAAACGACCGGTTTTATCTATGGAGTGTCCGTAACCGGAGTAACGGGTGTCCGAAAAGACGTTGACGCGGGGCTCAGGTTTCTTGTTGACCGAGTCAAACAGTCTGTTTCGTTGCCTTTGGCGATAGGGTTCGGAATTTCAACACCCGAACAGGCTGCGTATGTGGGTCAAATGGCGGAGGGAGTGATTGTCGGGAGCGCTTTGGTTCGGATTATCGGTCAAGATCGATCACGGTCTGCCGACCTGGCCGGGGAATTTGTCGCATCATTGCGCCAAGCATTATAAAATAAGGTCTTGACACGACTTTTACAACGCGGTATTATTTCTAAAAATATGTGAAAACAATGATTGGGAAGGGGTCGGAAATCAAAGGCGAAGAGAGTCGGTGTGTGGTGTAAACCGATCCTTTGGATCCAGACCGTACCCCCATGAGTGTGAATCGAACGTGCGAGTCACTAGTAGAGAATCCGGAGTCCTACCGTTAGAGAGGAGTGGCTGTGTTAGCAGCCAGCTGAGTGGCCAGGTAACTGGTCAATAGGGTGGTACCGCGGAGAAGTCAAGGCCTTCGTCCCTAAGGGGATATGAGGCCTTATTTTTTTGGAAAATTTTTGAGGAGGAAGGATGCGACAAGATGGTTGTGGTCATGAAACCCAATGCGCCGAACCAGGACATTGACGCTGTTACCGACCGCTTGGAATCGGAAGGATTTCAAGTGCACATATCACGGGGGATGGAACGAACAGTTATTGGGGTAATAGGGGAAGGGACGGAGGAGGTAGTTCGCTTGGCGTCAATGCAGTCTGTGGAGCAAGTGGTTCCGGTAAGGAGACCATACAAGCTGGTCAGTCGCGATTTCCATCCGGATGATTCGGTGGTTGAAGTGGGGAAGGCGAAGTTCGGCAGCAAACAGGTTGTCGTTATTGCGGGTCCATGTGCGGTTGAAGGCTATGATCAGCTTATGGATGCGGCGAGAGCGGTGCATGACCTGGGATTGATGGTGCTGCGCGGAGGAGCATACAAACCTCGCACTTCGCCCTACAGTTTCCAAGGGATGGGTGTGGAAGGATTAAAGATCTTGGCAGAAGCCCGTGAACGGTTGGGGTTGATGGTGGTAACGGAGGCCGTGGACAGGGAGAGTTTGAATTACGTGGTGGAATGGGCGGATATTATACAAATTGGCGCTAGAAATATGCAAAACTTTGAACTTTTGAAGGCCGCCGGTCAGGCAAACAAGCCGGTTTTGTTGAAGCGTGGTCTATCGGCGACGATTGATGAATGGTTAATGGCAGCGGAATACGTGGCGGCAAATGGCAACTCCAACATTATCCTATGCGAACGAGGAATTCGGACCTATGAAACCAAGACACGAAACACGTTGGATTTAAGTGCTATACCGGTCATCAAACAATTATCGCATCTACCTATTGTGATTGACCCTTCGCATTCCACGGGGCAGTGGAACTGGGTTAGCCCTATGGCTCGGGCAGCGGTGGCCGCCGGGGCGGATGGGTTAATTATCGAAGCGCATCCGAACCCCCTGGAAGCCTTGTCTGACGGCCCGCAAAGCTTAAGTTTGCCGCATTTAAGCGAACTAGTGGAGTCATTGCGGCCAATCGCCGAGGCCGTAGGAAGAACTTTATGAGAGTCGGAGTAATCGGCTTGGGGCTCATAGGAGGTTCGATTGCCAAGGCCTGCATTCGAGCCGGGTGGACGGTATTCGGATATGACGTCAATGCAGATGTTATGAAAATGGCTGCGAATTGGAGGATTGGTGTTGACACCGGGTGGGACCGATGGGCCCAGGAAGTGGATCAGATTGTTGTGTCGACACCGATTGATGAGGTGGGAAAGTGGGTCGATGCCATAATGTCGACTTCGCGTGGGTGCACGATTGTGGATGTGAGTTCTGTCAAGACCACTCTTGCCAATGCTTACTCTCAAGTTCATCCGCCCTTTAGGTTGTTGTCTTTGCATCCCATGGCAGGAAAGGAAGTGCGCGGCTTTTCCTACAGCACGGCGGATTTGTTTCAAGGGCACCCGTGCCTTGTGGTGCAAGGGGACGGACTATATTTCGAGGGACAGATGGTCGATCAATGGATCTCGGTTTTGCGCAGTGTTGCGGTCCGGGTCCCCTTGGAACAACATGACGCGTTGATGGGCATCGTTAGTCATACTCCCTATTTGATATCTGCGGCGACATTGGTTTTGGCAGAAAGTTATGACACCAGCTTCCCGTTATGGTCCAAGGTGGTTGGAACAGGCTTTCTTGATGTCAGCAGGGTTGGCGCCAGCGATGATCAATTATGGGAAGAGATATTGCAGGCGAATCATGACAATATAAAAAGCACATTTGCCGCTTTTACCCATTTAGTTCAAGAGTGGAATGAGAATATTCAAGCCGGCCGATGGCCCGCATCCCTGGGACGGACAACGGCGATCCGCAGCAAGATTGACCCCAAAAAGGAGTCATAGAATCCCATGGCTCCCCGCAATTTCTAAAAATTGTGCGAAAGGAACATAATCATGGCTATGGTACTCTTTCCGAATCGCATTCCCGTTAAAGGAATTCTGCGCCCTCCCAGCGATAAGTCGATTACACACCGGGCCATATTATTCTCAAGTTTGGTCAAAGGTTCAACACACATTAAGGATCCATTGGTGGCACAAGATACCCTGTCCAGCCGGCGTTTGGTGGAAAGTCTCGGGGTACAGGTGGAAGAAAATCAACGGGAATGGATTTTATCGTCTCCGGGATTTGAAGACTGGTCGAACGTGGATAGAGTCATTGATTGCGGTAACTCGGGCACGACAATGCGTTTGGCTATGGGCCTTTTGTCCCTTTCTGATGAGCCCAGGACTCTTACCGGAGACTCGTCATTGTCCATGCGTCCGATGGAACGCGTTGCTCAACCCTTGCGTGAAATGGGCATTCGGGTCGCGACGGCGAAAGGCTATCCGCCCGTGACAATAGAGCATGAGGGGAGAGCTCGGGGCATCACTTACGAGATGCCGGTGGCATCCGCGCAAGTCAAATCGGCCATTATTCTGGCTGCGTTAAAGGGATCGGAGCCAACGGAAATCAAGGAGCCTTATCCGACTCGTGACCACACCGAGCGCATGCTGCGGCAAATGGGAATGACAATATCCCAAACCCCAAACCGTATTCACGTGGAGCCGGTGACTCATTGGCAACGTTTGCATCCGGAAATATTTCAAGTGCCGGGTGATCCGTCTTCAGCGGCATTTTGGGCGGCTCTGGCGGGACTTTTGCCCGGGTCATATTTGACTTTGCGGGACGTATCGGTCAGTGCCCGCCGTACGGGATTTTTTCGCCACCTCCAGCAAATGGGAACTGAAGTGAATCTTACTCCTCATGCGAGCGCCGAGGAAATCGGAACGATGACCATAAGCTATCGTCCGCTGAAAGCACATGATGTGGACGGGACTCAAGTTCCCGATATGGTGGATGAGATTCCTTTAGTCGCCTTAATGGCGTCCCAAGCCGTGGGGGAAACGACTATCCGAGGCGCCCAGGAGCTACGGGTAAAAGAAACGGACCGTATTCACGCAACGGTTGAAAATCTCAGAATATTGGGAGCGGATATTGAGGAGCGGGCCGACGGCATGGTAGTGAGAGGACCCACTGCTTTGCAAGGCGGCGGAGTGAAAACCTTTGGCGATCATCGGATGGCCATGATGCTGGCTGTCGCGGCGGCGGTAGCGAAAGAACCGATCATTCTAGACAATGAGGGGAGTGTTAATATCAGTTACCCGATGTTTTTTGATCAATACCGCCAATGGCAGAACGGGGAGATATTTCGAGACTAGCAAAGTTGCAGGACTCGAAGAAGGGATGGCAACTCTGCGAGGATTTGTTGAAGAAATGGGTTTTTTCCCGCAGTTTCGCTCAAATGAAGAGACCAAAGGAGTCAACCGTCTCCCCGCTTGCTGGCTTCTGTAGTCGTCGGTTGTGAGCTAAGGGTTGATTAGCCTTATTTTCGGTTCGGCACTGTTCGGATGGTGAAAATCTTGAAGCATTTCGGTGTCTCATTAAACGTCAGCCCGGGTCCTCTACAGCCATGAGAGGATCTATCGATCCGATTGAAGATGAACCAGAAACGTCAAGAAAATAGCTCGGGTGATGAGCTTTGCAGAGGAATTGGAAAGGCGTCATAGTGTTTGTCTTGGATCGACAAGGGAAAGGCCGGTGATGGAGTGATGTTTTGGGGGGTGGATGGAGGAGGAACCTCTACTCGTGGGATTCTTCAGACGGGTCCGGATACCTGCGGGGAACTTGTGGCGGCATCCGCTTCAAATATTTTGGTGGTGGGCCAAGATGCCGCTTTTGCAGCGATGGATGCCGTTCTTGAAAAATTGGGACAATCCTTCTCATTGCCAGAATACCCCGGGGTGATGGGATTAGCGGGATGTGATCGCACTTATGTTCGTGAAGCATGGCGCGAATATTGCGTAGAACGGGGTTTGAGGCGGGTTTGGATAACCGGGGATTATTGGTTGCCATGGGCCAATTTTACGCACGGTAAAGACGGACTCATTGCTATTTTTGGAACGGGCTCGGTAGTTTTTGGTCAAAGTCACAATCACCCCATACGCTTAGGTGGATACGGCTGGAAGCTGGGGGATCCCGGATCGGGATTGTCGGTTGGGCGCCAAGGTGTCAAAATGGCCATCCGGTCGGCTGAAGGGCTGGAAGAATCGACCGCGTTGACCGAAAAGAGTTTGGCTTTTTTCGGCGTTCAATCCATAGATGACATCATAGAGCAGATTTATGCACCCGCTTACCCCGTACGGCAATTGGCGGACTTTGCACCTGCGGTCTTTGATGCGGCAGAAGTGGGGGATGGGGTTGCCGCTAAACTCTTGTGGGGTGAAGGACGGGCCATAAGGGAAATGATGAATGGGGCGCTTCACAAGTTAGGGTTGTCTGAGCCTTGTGTTGGCTTGAGTGGCGGAATGTCTCGGTTATGGTATGCTTATTGGCATCGTCCAGGCGCGCAAAAGTGTGGGATCCACTTCACATTAGTTACGGGTGAGGCTGTGTATGGCGCGCTGTGGCTTGCTAAAAATTGGAGTCAGGAGAGACGTCTTTATGACACTGGGGAATACTTTTCACAATGAATATGCCATTGAAGGGCGGGTCTATCTTTCCCCAACAGGAAACCTGGAACCTGCCCGTCTGGAATGGAATGCACTGGGGAAAATTGAGCGAATTGTTCGATTAGATACGCGATCTAATGATTTGCCGGTGATTTTACCGGGTTTCATTGATGAACATGTTCACGGGGCTCAAGGCCACGATGTGATGGAAGCCACGATCGAGAGCTGGGATGCTATAGGCCAAGGTCTGGCGCGACATGGGGTGACAGGGTTCTTGGCTACCACCATTTCCGCTTTGACCCCGGAGATTCACAAAGTGATGGAATGTGCACGAAACTATCCCCGGCATCCCCAGAGTAATTTGGTTGGTTTGCACTGGGAGGGACCCTATATAGATCCAGCCTTTAAAGGGGCTCAGCCTCTTGAGGCTATTCGTCCGGTTGACATCTCAGAAATCGAAAAACTCTTGGGTGAATGCCACGAAGATATGGTGCCTGTTCGACTGATGACTGTGGCACCCAACCTGCCTTTAAGCGGCCCATTAATAAGATGGCTTAGGGCAAGGGGCATCCATGTGAACTTGGGACATACCGGAGCTCGGCGGGACGAAACACTGGAAGCCGTAAAAGATGGGGCGGATGGCATCACTCATCTGTTTAATGGCATGGCTGGATTACACCATCGTCATCCAAGAATGGTGGGAACCGCACTAACCGAGGAAAGTTTGTGGCTTGAATTGATTACCGATGGCATTCACATTCATCCCGAAGTAATCCGCCTGGTGTTTCATGTGGCTGCACCCCGCGTAATTTTGGTAACAGACGGAATATCTGCAACAGATTGTGCACCTGGTCAACACAAATTGGGGAAATGGCTCGTCAGTGTCGATGAACATTCGGCCCGTCTTGAAGACGGGACCCTTGCGGGCAGTATACTGAGTGCAGATCAATCTGTGCGAAACTTATTGCAATGGGGAATTCCCTTACGGCAAATTGTTCACAGCTGGTGTGAATCCCCTGCCAAACGCTTTGGGCTCATGGAATATGGGCGTATCGAACGAGGTTATTTTGCGGATTTAGTGGAATTGGATCCCGAATACCGGGTACTCAGAACGTTAAAGCATGGGAAATCGATCACCTAGTTCGACCGCAAAGTCCCCGGTCTTGACGCCGTGGGATGCCCATGCCAGTATGAGTGACAGAGGTTATACGAGAAAGAAAGCCTGCCACGGTTGATGCGACCCAAGATGGGAATCAATCGGAATTCCCCGGTATTTCTCACGCCTTAGTCCACTCCAAGAAATCGGGACGTGTGGATGAATTTTCGCATTTAAATGTCACCGGTTGGGAAATTTTCAGCGAAAACCACCGAAGAGGCTGGATGGAAATGGATTTGATTCTTCTCCGGCTGCTTCCTTTAATTTTTTTACCAGAAGGGAAAGAGGTTCCATCCCTTGGCCCATGACCAATATAATATAATAGCCAGCATGGGGGTTAATGCCATGATGAGCACTCTGGAGGCTTGAATTGGTCCAATATTGAGGATCGTCGTCATTCGTACACCCAGCATAATTATGGCCAAGATGGCCAAAATGTCGCATGGCCAATAGATAGAAGTTATGCAAGCCACGAAGGCAATGGCGGCGATCCATGGCCCGACTGACAAAAATACCATAGGAAGTCTATCAAGGTGTTCGGTCTCGCGAAAGAAGGTCAATAAGCCTTGCGTTGCAAAAATGAGCGCATACAGAAAGACAAAACCGCCTGCGTAAACCGTTGGCACTGCCCAAGCTATGCGTATGAGGGCTTGGCGCGCGGGCAGAATACTAAAGAACTGATAAAGTGCTACCAAAAGGGCTGTTACAGAAATGCTCAACCAATAGCGGAAATAGGGATTATCCATATCCATGGGAATGTCATGACGCCAGGAGTCAAACGGATGGTGCTGTACAGCTCGGAACGAGGAGTGGAAAACATGAGAAATGGTGTGTTTTCGCATGAGTTCTTCTTCCTTTCTCTAATCTCTAGTTTGTTCAACCTCCCCAATAAAATGGTTAAGGTTAAGGTTAAGGATGCACGGCTCTGTAAAATAGTTTATGGTGGGACTTGAAAAATATGAAGTCGTGTTATAGATTTCTTATCAGAGTTGGTTAAGTTTGTTGAATGCCATTAATGCTCTAGACTCTACAAGCAGACAGAGTTATGTTTTTGAGGATGTGGTGCTGTATGCCGATTCATGGTCCTGACGAGCCTGTGTACACGATAGGTGTGATGGCACGGCTTGTCGGGGTATCATCGCAAATGCTTCGCATATGGGAGCGGGAGTGTTTGGTAACCCCGGCCCGCACGGAGACAAATAATCGGCTGTATTCAGAAAATGACTTTTATCGTCTCGTACGCATCCGCGAATTGACCGGGCAGGGGGTGAATGCCGCGGGGATTCGCGCAATACTCGGCATTACGGAAATGCCTGCGAAGCACTACATAGTGAGAACATCGAAAGACAAGGAGAGGGAATTGACTTATGGCGAAGGTCGTAGGAATCGATTTGGGAACGACTAACTCAGTAATTGCGGTTATGGAGGGGGGGCAACCCACCGTAATTCTGAACAGTGAAGGGAGCCGTCTAACGCCATCCGTAGTCGGATTTTCCAAGAATGGAGAACGTGTCGTAGGACAATTGGCTCGCCGTCAAGCGGTCATGAATCCTCAAAATACCGTATTTTCTATTAAACGGTTTATCGGTCGACGTTACGGCGAAGTGGCTCAGGAACGGGAACGGGTTCCGTATCAGGTAGCAGAAGGACCGAATCAGCAAGTTTTGGTCGATCTTCCCAATTCAGGAAAAAAAATGACGCCGGAAGAGATATCGGCCATGATATTGGGCAAACTCAAAGCCGACGCGGAAAAGCACTTAGGTGAAACCGTTACTCAAGCCGTGATTACCGTTCCGGCTTACTTCAATGATGCGGAACGGCAAGCCACCAAGGATGCGGGTAAAATTGCGGGACTTGATGTTTTGCGCATTATCAACGAACCCACGGCGGCTGCTTTGGCTTACGGGCTGGACAAGAAGAAAAATGAGACAATTTTGGTGTGGGACCTAGGGGGCGGAACTTTTGACGTCTCCGTGCTTGAAGTGGGCGACGGCGTCTTTGAGGTTAAATCCACGGCCGGAGATACACATTTGGGCGGTGACGACTATGACATGAAATTGGTCGATTATATTGGGGACGACTTCAAGCGGGAAAACGGTATTGACTTAAGACAAGACCGCCAGGCTCTCCAACGTCTGATTGAAGCAGCCGAGAAGGCAAAAATCGAACTCTCTTCAGTCACGGAAACTCAGGTCAGTTTACCTTTCATTACGGCCGATCAAACAGGTCCTAAACATTTAGAAATGACCATTACGCGAGCCAAGTTTGAAGAGTTAACTCAGGATTTGACGGAACGTACCGTGGTTCCTTTCCGTCAGGCGTTGCAAGATGCCAAACTCACGGAAAACCAAATCGCGGAAGTTATTTTGGTAGGCGGCTCGACTCGCATGCCGGTTATACAAGAACTGGTCAAAAAGTTGACGGGAAAAGAACCGCATCGTGGCGTTAATCCGGATGAGGTGGTGGCTGTCGGAGCCGCGATTCAAGGCGGGGTACTGGCAGGAGAAGTGAAAGATGTTATTCTCTTGGATGTGACGCCTTTGTCTCTGGGAATCGAGACGATGGGCGGAGTCTTCACCAAACTTATTGAGCGCAATACGACCATTCCGACGCGAAAGAGCGAGACTTTTACAACCGCTTCGGACAACCAGACATCCGTGGAAATCCATGTTCTCCAAGGAGAAAGGCCCATGGCGAACGATAACCGCACATTGGCCCGATTTAGCCTGGCAGACATTCCCCCTGCTCCCCGAGGGGTTCCGCAGATTGAAGTGACTTTTGACATTGATGCTAACGGTATCGTCAATGTCTCCGCCAAGGATTTGGGGACCGGCAAGGAACAACGGATTACAGTCACCGCATCGACTCAGTTGTCCAAGGAGGAAGTCGAGCGCCTCGTCCGTGACGCTCAGGAAAAAGCACACGAAGACGAAGAGCGCCGAGAGCTGGCCGACCTGAAGAATCGCGCAGAGTCTATGGCTTATGCGACGGAAAAGAGTATTCGCGATTTGGGAGAAAAGGTCGAGGCCAATGACAAAACCGAGGCCGAAGAAGCCATTAAAGCGGTCAGGGAAGCCATTGAGCGTAGTGACAAACAGGCCATTGATTCGGCTCTGGGTCGATTGGAAACGGTATCCCACCGACTTGCCGAGGCCTTGTATAAACGCGATGCGGCAAACTCGCAAGATGATCAGAATCCACCCCCAGGTAGTGGCGGTGCCACCCAAGGTGGAGGCGATGATGTGATTGATGCAGACTTCCGGCCTACAGAGTGATAGGAACTAAAGAAGGAGGCTGGCTTATGATGCCAGCCTTCTGGGTGCTGAGGTGAGGTGACGGAAAAATGGCTGCGCCAAAAGATTATTATAAGATTCTCGAAGTGGAAGAGAAGGCCGATCAAGATACGATTAAGAAGTCTTATCGGCGTTTGGCGCGAAAATACCATCCGGACGTAAGTGGAAAGTCCGGAGAGGACAAGTTCAAAGACATCAATGAAGCTTACGAAGTCCTTTCCGATCCGAAGAAACGTCGCGAATATGATCAGATGCGGATGGGCTATGCTCATCGCCAGGCCCGAAATCAGGGACCGGGGTATCAACGTGTAACCTTCGACGACGGTTTTGGCGAATGGGGCAGTATTTTTGAGGATCTCTTTTCTCAAGCCGGGGCTGATTCCGGTTTTTCCACCACGAGAACTCAGACGCAGCACGTTCCTGAGGAAACAGTTACCTTAACTTTGGAACAGGTGGCGCGCGGAGAAACGGTTCAACTAACCGTGAGTGAGCCGCAAATCTGTCCAGTGTGTCACGGAAGGAATGCCAATTGCACGAGGTGCGGAGGCCTTGGCCAGGTGATGGAGCCCAGAAAATTTTCGGTGAGCATTCCGCCGGGTTTGGAGAGTGGTTCCGTTTTGCGGGTGGGTAGCCACGCTAAATTGCGCGTCGAAGTCGCTGCCAATCCCAGGTTTGTCCGCCAAGGCAACAATCTGCTCGGAAAACTCATGGTTCCGGTGCCTTTAGCAGCCATGGGAGGAGAAGTTCCCGTCAAGCCCTTGATTGGGGATGTTGTTATGGTGAAAGTTCCACCCCATACGAATCAAGGTAAGGTATTGCGATTGCGAGGATGGGGACTAGTCCAAAGGGGAACTAACGTCAAAGGAGATCTGTTATTACAGGTCACCCTACGATTTCCGGAACCATTTACAGCGGAAGACGACCAGCTTTATCAAAAACTTCGTGAGAACCATAAGGAAGTGGGGGGAGAAATCCATGCGCCTTGATAAGTTGACGGTCAAATCCCAAGAAGCTTTGTCCGAAGCTCAGTCTCTTGCCCGGGAAATGCAGAACCAGGAAATTGCCCCGGAGCATCTTTTCCTGGCGTTGCTGGAACAATCTGACGGCATTGTCAGACCTCTGATTGACAAGGTGGGGGTGCCTTTATCCGCCTTGGAACAATCCACGCGGCTGGCACTCGATCAATTGCCTAAAGTGAAAGGAACGCAGCCTGGTGCCTATGTGAGCCAAAGTTTGACCCAGATTGTGGATCAGGCCGAAAAGGAAGCCGATGCGCTTAAAGATGAGTACATTTCCACGGAACATTTGCTTTTGGCGATGATTGAACAACCCGCTACGGGGCCGGGACGAATCTTGCGAGAATACGGGGCCAAACGTGACGCGGTATTAATGGCACTCAGGGATGTGCGGGGGCAAGCGCGGGTGACCGACCAAAATCCCGAAGAAAAATATCAGGCTTTGGCTAAGTACAGCAAAGATTTGACCGACCTTGCCCGCAAAGGCAAATTGGACCCTGTCATCGGCCGTGACGAAGAGATTCGCCGCATCATTCAAGTTCTTTCGCGGCGAACGAAAAATAACCCGGTACTGATAGGCGAACCCGGTGTAGGTAAAACGGCCATTGTGGAGGGCTTGGCACAGCGAATTGTACAGCAAGATGTTCCCGAAGGCTTGAAAAACAAGAAGGTTTTATCATTGGATTTGGGCTCATTGGTGGCAGGCAGCAAGTATCGGGGAGAGTTTGAAGATCGACTCAAGGCCGTGTTAAAGGAAATTGAAAGCGCTCAAGGTGGCATTGTGCTCTTTATTGATGAACTGCACACTTTAGTGGGAGCCGGCAAGGCGGAAGGAGCGGTGGATGCGGCCAATCTGTTGAAGCCTGCATTGGCGAGGGGAGAGTTGCGGGCTGTGGGGGCGACAACACTTGACGAATACCGGAAGTACATAGAGAAGGACGCGGCTTTGGAAAGACGATTCCAACCCGTTTATGTTGGCGAACCCAGTGTTGAAGACACTATTGCCATCTTGCGGGGATTGAAAGAACGTTACGAAGTGCATCATGGTGTCCGTATACGAGACGGCGCATTAATTGCTGCGGCTCGTTTAAGTCATCGTTACATCGCAGACCGTTTTCTGCCGGACAAAGCCATTGATCTCATTGATGAAGCCGCTTCCCATTTGCGCGTCGAAATGGACAGCATGCCTGAAGAGTTGGACGAAATGGAACGTCACCGTTTACAATTGGAAATAGAACGGGAAGCGTTGGCCAAAGAAGATGATCCCGCCTCTAAAGCTCGGCTTGAGCAATTGGAGAAGGAGCTGGCCAATGTCCGGGAACGGCGTGATGCTCTTATGGCGCGATGGGAACGCGAGAAGCAGCAAGTGGCCAAGGTGAACAAGGTTAAGCAGGACATTGATGTTACTCGCGTTCTGGAACAACAGGCAGAACGTGACGGGGATTTGGCCAAAGCCGCCGAACTGCGCTACGGTAAGCTTCTGAGTTTACAAAGGAACTTAGAAGAAGCCCAGCAAGAAGTGCAGAAGCTCGACGGGTCAAATCGCTTATTGCGTGAAGAAGTTTCGGAACAAGATATTGCACAAGTTGTGGGCCGATGGACGGGTATCCCAATCAGCCGTCTTTTAGAGGGGGAACGGACAAAACTCGTCGAAATGGAGAAACGGTTAGGTGAGAGGGTCGTCGGTCAGAAGCAGGCGGTAGAGGCCGTATCTAACGCTATGCGACGTGCGCGAGCGGGATTGTCCGACCCGAGACGGCCCATGGGATCTTTTCTGTTTCTTGGCCCTACCGGAGTTGGAAAAACCGAGCTGGCCAAGGCGTTGGCGGAATTTTTATTTGACGATGAAAATGCGCTGATACGCATTGATATGTCTGAATACATGGAACGTCATACCGTGTCTCGACTGGTAGGTGCACCTCCCGGCTATGTGGGTTATGAGGAAGGGGGTCAATTGACTGAAACCGTCAGGAGAAGACCCTACTCTGTTGTGTTGCTGGATGAGGTGGAAAAGGCGCATCCTGAGGTATTCAATATTTTGCTCCAAGTGTTGGATGACGGTCGGTTGACAGACGGTCAAGGGCGGACCGTGGATTTCCGAAATACCGTAATTATCATGACCTCCAACTTAGGCAGTCAGATTATTTTGGAAGAGGAAAGCCCAGAGGCGCGGGAATCCCAAATTCAGCTGATTTTACACCAGACTTTCCGTCCGGAATTTCTGAACCGAATTGATGACACTCTCATCTTTTCCCGATTGACGGCAGACGACTTGAGAAGGATTGTTCGTCTTAATCTACAGGATGTTGAGAAGCGTCTCTCAGAACGGGATATTACACTGCGAGTAACCGAAAGGGCCCTCGATTTACTGGCATCGCAAGGTTATGATCCGCAATTCGGAGCCAGACCCTTGAGGCGGCTAATTCAGCGGGCCATTCAAGATCCGTTGGCGATGAAGATGTTGGATGGGGAACTGGTGGGAAGCAAATTGGTCACGGTTGATGAGACCAACGGGCAATTTCATTTTGAAATCAGTGATATCACAAGTACCCCGGTTTATCACGGATAGGATGGAATCCAAAAGAGGAGGTTGTCGATGCCATCAAGAAAACGGGTTGCAGGGTGGGCAGTCTTGTTTGGGGCCTTTCTCTATGGAGGCTATTTGGTTGGCCATAGGGCGAGTACCGTGGCCTCAGGCACTTTTCATACTACCCCGAATCACGTGCATAAAGGGGCACGAACTTCCTCTTCGGCGCATTCAACACCGCATTCCGGCTCCCCTCATTCACCTCTCGCTACCGCGAGCACGGCGTCAGGTTTGCAAGTCGGTCAGTTTGCCCCTGGGTTTACTTTGCGTACCACAACGGGAAGGACGGTCAGTCTTTCTCAACTTCGGGGACATGCGGTGTGGTTGAATTTCTGGGCTACCTGGTGCCCTTGGTGCCGCAAGGAGATTCCGGAACTGGAGAAAGTTGAACAACGTTACGGAAAACAGGTCGACATTTACGGTGTGGCGGTTCAACAGCCGCAACCGACGGTCAGTCAGTACATGACTAAAATACACGTCAATTACCCTGTACTCTTGGATTCTCAAGGTTCTGTAGCGGCAATTTATGGGGTCAACTTTTATCCCACATCGGTCTTTATTGGGCCCAATGGGAAGATATTAGCCGTGCATCAAGGACCATTTTTGTCTCAACAAGGCATTGACCCCTATCTTCACGAGTTGTTACATTCCTGAGTCTTCTGAATGGGGAACCACCCCGAACACCAGGCGATCACCAAGCTATCGCGTTTCGGAGAGAGCCCTATGAACTCATCCTTGGCCCCGAACCCCGCATGACGCTTATTCCCGGATGTCCCATCGTGATCAGGAAGGTGACTCGGTTCTCATCACTTGCTATTGGATCCGTAAACAACGGTTGCCGGGAAGATAGAGCATTACTGACTTCACGGACTCACAAAGCTCTTGACATTCCCATACCCTACGGTAAATTGATTAGGCACTCCGATACAGAAGACGATGATCTCAATATTGCCCGTACTGAGAGGATTAGGAGCCGAAGGCCGGGAGGCCTTGCAACGCTTTCTCCACAATGACGCCTTTCTTAAGATCCGATGGGTATTAAATGGCTTGATCCCAGCGTAATCAAAACCCGCGGTTTCCATATTGGAGAGCGAACAATATGGAAAAAATGACGCTGAGTAAGTTTAGGCCCATTGTGGCTATGGCAATCTATAACCCTATGCCGAAAGACCGGCCTGTCATGGCGAGCGCGGCCAGATAGGCCAGAAGACCAATACTGATAGCCACACTGAGATTCAGAAGAGGATTTAAGTGCAGTGCCATCGCCCACAGATGCCACAAAAGCAGGCTCAATACGGCGGGAATGGCGCTCAACAAGGGCGTAGAAAGAATTCTTATCCAAGGAATAGATATCCGGGTTAAGCGGGTAAGACTCCATGTATTGAGGATGGGGCTGATAACAAAGCCCACGGCTATGGCGCCGGCTACACCAACGGGCGCCGTAGACAAATGGGTCGTAAACATCCAAATAAGGGCCAATTCGACGCCGCTGGCAATCAGATCGTTGCGCATGGGAATGCCTGTGCGCCCCAAACCGCGCAGAGCTCCGGACACTGTGATATCGAAATAGAGAAAGAATCCCCCAAGGGTCAGAGGATAGAATAGGCTTGTCGCAACATGGGTGTGAAAGAAGAGATCATCAAGATGGGGGCCGAATATGAGCAAAAACATTGTCACGGGAACAGTAAAAACGGCGGTGGTTTGTAAGCTTTCCATGAGAACGGAGCGTATTCCCTTTTGATCACCACGGGAATGGGCCTGCGAGACCAGAGGGATGAGGTTCGTGGCCAAGGCCATTGTTAATGCCGTAGGAAACAGAATGAGGGGAATAGCCATGCCGGTTAACTGACCAAAATAGCGGATTGCATTATATGTACTCATGCCCGCTCTTTCCAAGCGCCAGGGCAGCCAAAATGCTTCGACGACACCCACGAGGGATCCTAAAAGCCGGCTAAATGTCACAGGAAGGGAGACTTCAAGAATCTGGGGGATGGTAATGGCCCGGGGCTTCGATACAGAGCCTAAGGAGGATGCATTGGAAAACGTGCGGTAATAGGCTGCTCCCAGTATTATCAGACTGATGCCTTCGCCGAAAGGGATGAGGGCCACGGCCACCAAAGGGGCGTTGGAAAAGGCCCGATGACCGACAATGTTCAAGAGAGTGTAAAGAATGACGACTCGGGTAAGCTGCTCAGCCACCTGAGAAAAGGCAGGATAAGTGAGATGCTGGACACCGACAAAGTATCCCCGCAATACAGCCGAAAGTCCCACAGCTAGAAGGGCAGGGGCCAAAGTCACCAAAAAGAGGGAAAATCGGATGTCATGATAAAGGGCCATGGCTAAAGGTCTCGCGGCTAGGATTACCAAGACCATGAGCGGCAAACTTATGGCTGTGACAACCGCCAGAGAACGGCGCACCAACAGTGTTCCATTGATGTTGTCCTCAGCGATGAGCTGGGAGACGGCTACCGGCGTGCCGGCTACGGCTAAGGTGACCAATGAAATGTATAGCGGGAAAATCATTTGAAAAAATCCCAATCCTTCCGACCCGAGAAACCGGGCCAAGAGCATCCGGTAAACCAACCCAAGTCCGCGAGATGCCAGAGCCGCTCCCGTTAAGGTTAACGTCCCCCACCATAACGTGCGTTTGTGTTGCATGTCCATCCCCCCTTCGTAGTTGTATGACTCAAGATGCCCGATGTTGCTATCTTTTCCTTCCCTTGAAGGGCAAAAGCGAATGGACAGATGTCAAAGGCGGATAAGCCTCATATTTAAATGGCACCAGATTTTTTGTGGTGGGGCAGAATAAACCCCCATTCCATTAATCGGCAGAAAGTTCTCCCACCCGCGGAACCAATCGACGGGCGGTAAAAGGCCACTCTTTGGGAGCTTTTCGCATAAACCGTGAGCATCGTGCACACTCTATTATTCAGTTGCACTAAGGGAGGGAAGCCCGCATGGCCCAATTTCAGCCGATCCGAATACCGACGGATATGGCCATTGAGGCGCGCGACATTGTCCGCGGGGACGCTCATGAAGAAGTTCCGGGGGTTCGCGTGGATCGGAAGACCGATCACGGGGTAGAGATTACCCGTGTGGAAATTTTTTCGGATGAGGGAGCCCGGCTGATGGGAAAGGCTCAGGGCCATTATATTACACTGGATGTGCCGCGGTTTCGGGAACGGAATGTAGGGATGCGACAAGATCTGATTCATGCGGTGACAGAAGAACTCACGAGCTTGATGCCCGAGTCGTTAGAACAAAGCGTATTGGTCGTGGGATTGGGAAATTGGAATGCCACACCCGATGCCTTGGGCCCGAGGGTCGTGGAACGTCTTCTGGTTACCCGCCATCTTCAGAATGTTGTTCCTGATGAGATGAAACAAAAGATGCGCCCGGTGGCAGCGGTGGCACCGGGGGTATTGGGAGTTACCGGAATTGAAACGCTTGACATGATAAGAGGAATTGTTGCGGAAAGCAAACCGGATTTAATGATAGCGGTCGATGCCTTGGCGGCCCGCAACTTGGACAGACTTTTGGGCAGTGTTCAGATTGCCGATACAGGTATCCATCCCGGTTCCGGCGTGGGCAATCGACGCCAGAATGTGAGTGAGGAGACGGTCGGCGTTCCGGTTGTGGCCATTGGCGTTTGTACGGTTGTGCAGGCCATGAGTATAGCCGAAGAGGCCGTGCATTTGCTTGCTCGGCAATTATCCGATGATGTTAAATTCTACAAGATTCTTGAGGAATTGGGCGAAACAAATCAAAAAGGGCTGGTGCAAGAAGTATTGAGCGAACGCTTGGGAGAATTGATGGTCACGCCTAAGGAAATTGATGTATTGATCAATGATATGGCTGATGTGCTGGCGGAATCCCTTAACCGGGCGTTACAACCTCATCTCGACCGTAGCGAATGGGCTTAATCCTTGCGGATGCGAGCCCAGTGGGAGCAATTCTGATGGGGTAGCGCACTGAGTTGACGAAAGAGAGAAGAATGTTCCAGCACTCCCATAAAGGCTTTGAGCCAAGATTGTTGGATATTGTCAGGATGGGTGATCCATTCAAAGTGTTCGGTAGCCCAAGGTTCAAAAGACAAGCCTTGCAAATGAGCCAAACTACCTATTGAGACACCTTGAATGCCGGAAGACTGAACAAACGATACGAGATCGCAATGTGTCAAAAAATGGCGGATAACATAGGAATCGGCCGAATTCGCGAGGGAGTGGCGGTAGAACAGGGCTAACGCTTCACTGCCGGGCTCTCGCAATGCCCATTTTTCGGATTCGTTCAACCTATTTTCCGGGCGATAGATTCTTCCTTCCTCCCAGTCGAGGTAACCGATGTAAAGCCATCTTTCACCCTCTTGCGCGATTTGGTTGTAGACATGTTCTAGCGGATTATAGAGATGAGATCCGGCAAGATGAACAACACCTTGGCGCAATGAATTGACGGCTCTTTCACTGGCCATCGAAAAAGGTATGAGGCGAAAAGGGCTTTGATGTTCATGAAAGGCGCGAACTAACCAGGGAAGGTAGGGATCACAGCCCGCGGCAAAAATTTGGTGTGAAATATCTTCTTGATTATACCAGTGGATTTGGCCACTATCAGAATCCCACCATCCGTTACTCACATCTTGCGTGAGAGTTGCTTGAATTGGTGACACGATTACCTGCTCTCCCACGATTGCCGCGACCACGGGACCCGAATGAAGAGGGATTTCAGGCCACCATTTCCATGACTCACTCGGGGCCAAAGCGATGGCAATTTGGTCGAGTGATATGCCGAGAATTTTTTGCAGACGGGCCATAGTTTGGAAGGGGACGGCTACTTTATCCTGTTCGGCATTAATGAGGGTTTGTCGAGAAATTCCCAATAGGGCGGCAACTTGTGACTGCGTCATTCCCTTGAGCCGACGTTCGGTGCGGATAATTCTACCAAGAGACATGCGGGACATATGGCTGAACCTCCTCATTATTTAAGACATAAGGAACAACGACCGGATCAATAATGGTGATGGCATTGCCCCGCCATTGCTTGGAGTAGTAGGGTAACTCCCATTGCCAGGTGGTGTTGTGACGTCTCACGGTCCATTGACTCAAAAGGGAATGGGGCTTGGGCCCGATTCCGACAAGGGCTGGGTACACCAGGCCTTGTTCTGCGTGAGCACCGGGCACGACTCGCGCCGGATGAATAAGAACATAGCGCCCGTTATCCAAAGGTAAACTTCCGCGATATCCCAACATCCAAGCGATCGGGGCGTTAGGGGGGGCCATAATGAGATCTTGTGGCGGCTGGGGAGTGTAGATTTGTCCTTCAAAAATTATGGTGACAGTATCGCTGAATTCGAGAGCCTCGTTAAGATGGTGAGTGGAATAAAAAATCCAGGGGGACGGCGGATTGTTTTTGAGGCACCGCAAATAGTGTTGTCTCAATCTCTCTTCCACCTGAGACAGAGCCTCATCCAATAATAAGACGGGTTGGTGAGCAGCCAAAGCCCGCACAATGGCTGCGCGTTGTTGTTCTCCCCCGGACAACATCCGAGGATAGCGATCCAATAAGGAACCAATTTCTAATTTATCGGCCCATTCTTTCCAGGGAGGATTAAAATCCGGCGTCAACACCCAATCAATTTGTTGGCGGACTGAGCGAAAGGGTAAGAGACTCGGATATTGTGGGATAAAGGCGATAGGCCTTAGATAAGGCGGAATGTGACGATGATTCTTTCCTTGCCAGATCATGTCATCGAACTGAATATCCACGGATGTATCACCTAATCCCGCCATAAGCCGCAACAACGTGGTTTTTCCGGATCCCGAGGGGCCAATGATCGCATTGAGCCCTTGAGTCCACGTTGCTTCTCCTCTTAAAAACGCATGTTCTCGGACTTTCAGCGACAGACTCACATTAGTCCTCCTTTTTTCCAGGTTAGCCATGCGGGCAGAGGTAAGCCAATAAGAACGAGCCACAATGCCAGAGCCAGTGCTTGGGGTAAGCCTGATTCTTCAATTGTAATCCAAATTTGCACAGGGAGTGCGGTAGGGTGATAGGCAACCACGACTGGCGATCCAAATGCGCCCACGATGCGTGCCCAAGCCATCCAAGTCGCTGTCAAAAGCCCTGGACGGATAGCGGGCCACAATACAAACCGAAAGGTCTGCCATGGAGTCTTGTGCAATACCCAAGCTTCTTCTTCCCATTGGCTGGGGATTGTGGCAAAAGCTGTCCAGGCAGTTAACACGAAATATGGCAGAGCTTCATAAAGCTCTGCCAGCACCAATGCCGGAAACGTGTTGGATGCACTGTCGATAGTGTTGAGCCAAGAGCCTGTAAGGGTAGTTGGAGCCATGATAAAGGCTAACACGAGCCCAAGAACCAATGGAGGGGTAAGCAAAGCCGAAATAAGCAAAACAGCGGCCAGTTTCTTAATGCGTGTGTGAGCATGACGGTTGCCCAGCCAATACGCGGCAGGCACTCCCAAAATAAAACACAAGCCTAAAGCCAAGAGACCGGAAGACAGCGTGGTCCATAGAGCGCGAGTTGCACCGGGAAGGCTTAGGACAGAGTCAAAAGACGGCAACCCTTGGTCGATTAATACCACGAGTGGTACCACCGTCAATATCAAAACAAAAATTCCCACAGTTCTTGCCGCTTTATAAAGCATGTTGTAATGCCGTGCGAAGCGCATGGGGAAGTTTGTTGGTTTGGCCTAAAACATAGGGACGAAAAACACTGTAACCTTCTCGACGAAAAAGAGTGCGGCCTTGAGAGGATAAGATAAACTGAAGAAAACTAATGGCTTGAGAAGAGGGAGGGTGGCCAATAGCCGTAATGTCGATGGATAGGGGTGTCCCAGAGACGATCGTACCGTTTGATAATTTCAAATGGGCTTGGCTGTACCATGCGGCATTTTGAGGATTGGAAAAATTGAGTTTTGAAGGAAACATAATATACGTCAAATGGCGCTGAATGGCTTCAGACAAAAATGCACTGGAGGCATCGAGACCGCCGGATTGTAGCAGAGAGAGAATTCCCTCTTCAGTGTAAATTTCGCTTCCTTTGGTGGTGGGACCTAAGATTTTTTGCGGCATACTTCGGGGCAAATGGTACAGTTTTTGGGCTAGGTCCATCGCCATGACAAAAGCTTGGCCCTGCGGGTCAGTGTTGGGATTGGTGCGTCCCAATTTGAATCGTGGTTGGGCCAGGATCGAAAAAAGGTCGGAAAACGGTTTTTTGCCGGAACGAATTAAGTTGAGTTGGTGGGCGTAGGGTGAATGGGGGTTATAGGCGAGAACCAGGGGGCTTGATGCCACGGCAATGGCCCAAGGATTCGCGGATTTTCCGACAGACCGGATCGGTCCCTGGCCGATGCTTTCAAAGATATCAGCGGGAATCGTCCCCGACGCAATTTCATGAGCCATTCCATAGGATCCACCGCCTCGTCCCTGATAGTGGATATGTTGGGATTTTTCAAACGCGGGACCTAGAAATTGATCATTTAGTTGTTCCAAAGAACCGGCAAACACCACGTGCACGGTTGAGGACGCACCGCTGGCGGGTGAAGAAGCGGGCGATCCGCATGCCGACAATATACTGCTGAGACTAAAAAGCGCTACTGCCCATCGTAAATTTTTTCCTCTTGGCATAGGTAATAAATCACTCTCCATTGAATGTACAATAATCTTTACATTAAATGTTAGCATATGTTAACAAGAAAGAAAATGGACGGTTTCCCGTCCATTTTGTAATGCTACCAACGAGTTCGAGGGATTAGCGATTGGCGCGGCCGGCCATGTTCTGTTCGGCCATTTCAATCATTTTACGCACCATGTGTCCTCCCACCGCTCCGCATTGGCGGGCAGGAATGTCTCCCCAGTAGCCGTCTTCAACACCTTGAAGGCCCAGTTCGTGGGCGACTTCGTATTTGAACTGATCTAGGGCTTTTTGAGCACCGGTTACCACTGCGCGATTTCCGGTATTGCTTCCTCGTGCCATCATTTTCACCTCCTTTTTGCATGGTGTTGTTAGTATGGGCCCCCTTTAAACTTTTTAATCCGGAAACGTTTGGGAATTGCTTGTTATACTTCCGAAGAATTTGACAGCGATTAACAATAGGCTGGACTAAGGCTCTTGGGAGCGGGTCACTGGCGCCGGTTCATCGGGGTTGTGAAAGTCGGCTTGATCCTCTGTGTCCGTATCCCCGGTGCGAACGGTTGTGGGTAGCATTTTTCGTTCATTTATGAAAAACCAGCTTACGACGGCGGTTACACCCGACAGTGCGGCCACCGCCCAAAACGCGACATAACGATGCATCATAGCCACAGCGAAAAAGGGAGGGCCCATCGCAACACCAAAGAACCGCACACTTCCGTAAAGACTCGTCACCACCCCGCGTTCTTTCGATGATGTCGCACTGGTGACTAAAGTATTGAGTGACGGCAATACACTGCCGGTCCCGATTCCCTGCAAAATGAGAATGCTGATAGCCGCCAGGGGACTAACCGTGACGAAAAAGGGTTCAATGACCATAGCCAGTGTAATCAGAAGCATGCCGAGAACGACGATAGGGCGAGACCATTGCGACAGTCGTTTTTGCAAAACGGTTCCCGAAATATAAGATGTCAGTGCGGAGGCCAGAACCGGGATCGCGATAATTAACCCGCGGATAAATTCCCCATATCCAAAGTTTTTTTCCAACACATCAGCCAGATAGCTTAAGACGCCAAAAAGAATAAAGAGAACTACCGCGCCGCCCAAGAAAGTACTCAGAATAGATCCGCTTTTGTCTGCAAATGTTGTTTTTAATCCTCGCCAATATTGGTTCAAACCACCTTGCGTGTTTGGAAGGGGTTCCTTAATGAAGAACCATATGGCCAAGGCGACTGGAAATGACAATAAGCCGTAAACAAAAAAGGGTGCAAACCAAATAATGAGAGCCAAGGCCGAACCGCTGATGGGGGAGATGACTTTGCCCAAACCATTGGCCGCTTCTAATATTCCTAACGCTTTGGCGCGTTTTTGCGATTGAAACATGTCACCCGCTACAGCCATTGCGAGTTGGTAAGTGCCTCCCGCCCCGATGCCTTGCAATAACCTGAAGCCCATGATCCAATAATAGGGATGAGGGATCGACCACGCTGCAATCCCGGCTCCCAGTCCCGCTAAACCATATGTCAAGAGGGCGGGAGTCATGATGACACGTCGGCCAATGCGATCAGATAGAGCGCCGGCGAAGGGAATGATGATTCCGGCGGGAACAGAGAAAATCGTGACAATGAGCCCAGCTTGAAACAGGCTAAGATGCATGACTTTCATCATCTTGGGTAAAACCGGAATCAACATGGAGTTGCCAAGAACCATAATAAAAGGAACGGTAGTAAGAATCCATAATTTCCAGCCGTGAGACGATTGGTTCGAGACGTTATTTGGATGATGCATTTGGTCTTCTCGGGCTCGCTGAGCCATGTCGTTTTGCCTCCCTCTCATATCATCTGCATTAACACTGTTAACATGTCCTGCTTTACTCTGCGGCATGATGTCAATATTTGTGAAGAGAAGGCGCCATCCAATATTTTGCTCGCACTTTGTTCAGTTTGTTCGAATATGGTGCCAAAGAAATCAAAGAAACGGGGGGCACCTACCGTGAGCAAGGAAGATAAGGCCTGGTTTGATATATTGGACTTTCCTCATCCCGAGCGCACCGAAAAACCACGGCAGCGCGGATTGACAATGGTTATTGATAAAGGATTGGGCTTAACGGACACCAGGGATTTAATGGAACTGGCAGCTGACTATGTGGATCACATCAAGCTGACGTTTGGCACCTCGGCATTTTACAAAACGCGGCTGTTACGGCAAAAAGTTGAGTTAATAAAGTCTTACGGTGTACACATATTTCCGGGAGGAACTTTTTTGGAGTTGGCGTTGTTGCAAGGACGGGTAGAGGAATATTTTGAGCGAGCGCGCCAACTGGGCTTTACTGGGATCGAGGTCTCCGATGGAACTATTGTCCTAGATCCAGAGACACGGGAGAAAACCATTCATTTGGCGCGGACTTTTGGATTTTCGCTTATTGTCAGCGAAGTGGGAAAGAAAGACCGTCAAGATGCCATCGAAGAGACGGCATTATGGCAACAAGTCAACAGAGATTTGGAAGCCGGGGCTGACACGGTGATAGTAGAAGGCAGGGAAAGTGGAGAAGGTACCGTTATTTATGATGACAAAGGCCAGGTTCTCGAGGACAAACTGCAAGAATTGATAACTCATATAGGCGATCTGGGACGTGTTTTATGGGAGGCACCGCAAAAAAATCAACAGCAGGAGCTTATTCTCCGCTTTGGGCCTAACGTCAGTCTCGGCAATGTGCAGCCTCAAGATGTGCTGGCCTTGGAGGCTTTACGCGTAGGGTTGCGGGGAGACACCTTGCGCCATTACTATTTAACTGTGTGTCAAGTCAAAACCCCTGCTCTTGGGCCCACTTCGGTGAAAGCAGGCGCGGAAAGAGGTGTAAAACATCCGTTGGGTTGATGTGATATTCCGATGGCAAGATGATATGCCACCTTTGGAAAATTATGCAGTAGTCGTGGTAGACACTCTGCGGGCCACGACCACAATGGCCACCATCTTGGAACGGGGGGCTAAAGGAGTGCTGCCCGTTGCCGATGTTGACGAAGCTTTTTCCTTGCGGAGTCAAAATCCCCATATTTTGTTGGGGGGAGAACGTCATAACCGTCCACTGCCCGGATTTGATGCAGGCAATTCACCATTCGATTATGCCGAAACCATGGTCCAAGACCGTCTGGTCGTTCTGAGCACAACAAACGGAACGCAAGCGGTGAAACGGGTGAAGGACGCTTCTTGGCTGGCATTAGGGGCCCTGGTAAATGCTAGGGCATGCTTTGAGGCGCAAATACAAGCCGAGGAAAAGGGACTCGTAGTTTGTGCGGGAACCGAAGGACAAATTGCTTTGGAAGATGTGTTGGCTGCAGGAGCTATTGTCAGCTGCTGGCCAACCTCTCTTCGCGGAGACGGTGCACATTTGGCTTGTGCTCTCTATAATCGATGGCAACATGATCTTGCACAAGGAATTCGCCTGGCTTCTCACGCTAAAACCCTCATTGATCAGGGTTTGGAGCAGGATGTGGATTTCGCGGCGGCTCTCAACATCTACAGCCAGGTTCCCGTCCGGCAGGATACTAACTGGTTTGCTTATCCATAAGGCCATAAAGCCTTGGACCGATTCCTTTCACGGGATCGGTCTTTTTTTTTGATACGATTCATAAAATGGCCCTGGGACAAGAGCAAGGGGGTCGTGATGTTTACCGCAGAAAGTATTGGTCTTCTTTTTATCCTAGTGTTGGGAATGTGGGCTCGTTCCAATATTGTGGCGGCGTCGGCCGCCATTCTTTTGGGGATTCGGTTTATGCGGATGACCTCCTTGTATCCTGTTTTGGAACGACGGGCTGTGGAAACGGGTTTGTTGTTTTTGACTTTGGGCATGCTGGTGCCGTTTGCAGTAGGCAAAGTCAATATGAAAGAAGTCTTCCACAGTTTTCTCACGGTGCCTGGGATTCTGGCGGTGATTGGGGGAGCGGTGGCCACGAACCTCAACGGGCGAGGTCTTCAATTATTAACTAATAACAGCCATCTAATGATGGGATTAATTGTGGGTTCCATACTGGGAATTGTGTTTTGGGGGGGCATGCCCGTCGGACCTTTAATGGCTGCCGGAACAACCTATTTAATGCTACAAACACTTGAGTGGGTGCTGGGGTGGATTCGCTAAAAATCTTCAAAAACGTGAGATATTCTTGCCGAAGAAAATCGGGACATTCGGCAGCTTTTAGCAGGGTGCTATCTTCAACAGCGATTAGAGATTGAAGGTCGGATCGTGTTCAAAGATCGAACTGCACTAAGCCCTTGGCGAATCGTCCGACTGCGTGCGACAACCGTCCCGCCCTCCTTCTTCCCAGCCTTATCACTCCATGTGTTGAGGCCTGCACCTGACATTCTTTGACCGGGTCAACTATGTTAGAGGAGGATGGCGCAATATGCCAAGCGATGTGTATTTGAAGGGTATGGTATTGATTCGCTTAATTTCAGCAATGATCGAATTGACCGGAGCCATTTTGATGTGGCGCTACCAACGTCTCGATGTGGCCGTGCGCATTAACGGCTTGTTAGGCTTAGCGGGGCCCATTGTTTTGACTAGTACCATGCTGTTAGGCATTGCCGGAATGATGGCCAAAAATGTGTCATTCACTAAGATGGCTTGGATTGGCGCGGGTGTGGCGATGATTTTATGGGGCACGACGCGATGACTGGATTCTTCAGCCTGTCTGTGCGGCGATTTTATCCGTATTGGAAAGTGGTACTGGCCGTATTGCTTTTGTTGGTGGGGATGGTGCAATGGCATCAAAGCGAGGCAGTCTCCTTGCGAGGCGGTACTAATCCCCATATTACGTGGTACGTGAAAACCACACAAAAAGCGGTGGCACTAACCTTTGATGATGGTCCTTGGAAGTCGTCTACACCCAAAATTCTTCACATTCTGACAGCCAATCATGCTGTGGCCACGTTTTTTGTCATAGGGCAACAAGTCTTAGGCGATCCCCAAATTCTTCGACAAGCTATTCGAGACAAGATGGAAATAGGAAACCATACGTACAGTCATATCAATTTATCCTCGCACAGTCTTTTTGAAGATGTGACCGATTTAAAAAAAGCCAACCAGGCCATAAAAAATGCCACGGGAATCACTCCAACCTTACTGCGCACACCCTACGGAACCTATAACGGCACCGTACTCAAGGCGGCCCAAATAGCCCACCTGCATGTGGTCATGTGGTCTTGGACAGAAGACACTCGGGATTGGTCCAACCCTGGGGTCGAAACGATCGTGAGTCGCGTTCTCAGCCATATTCAGCCGGGAGACATTGTGCTTTTTCACGACGGAGGTTCAAACAGGCAACAGACCATTGAGGCACTGCCGATTATACTCAATGATTTGAGGCTGCGTGGATACCGCTTTGTTACCGTTTCGCAATTGATGAAGATGCAATAACCAAGGGCGCAATGATATACTGGCAGTGCAAATCAGTTCTCGAATAATCAGGCAGAAGGGACGTAGGAAAAGGATTCGTATTGTGGGAGGGGAATTATCGGGACGACGAATTACGGCACCTTCCGGACGATTAGTCCGTCCGACGGGAGAACGGGTACGGGAGGCTGCATTTAATACTCTTAAGGACCGCCTGGCGGGAGCCTATGTACTGGATCTCTATGCCGGAAGTGGAGCTATGGGACTGGAAAGCTTGTCGTGGGGAGCCCAGTATTGTCTGTTTGTCGAGCCCAATCGACACGCACGGGCTGCAATTCGTGCGAATATTGCTAGTCTCGCCCTCACGCAACGCTCAGAATTGTGGCCCATAACGGCCGAACGCGCAACCAGGGATTTATCGGAACAAAGACGCAGATTTGACTTAATTGTTTGTGATCCTCCCTGGGGTGACGGTTTGATTCAAGATGTGCGTCGAGCCCTGCCGGAATTGTTGGCTCGTGCCGGAACTTTGTTGGTTGAACACCCTGTGGGAAAAGATTTTGGCCCATTTGAGAACCTCACTTTGTGGAAACAAAGACAGTACGGAGGAACCCTGTTAAGCTACTGGATATGGGCGCCTAAATCGTCAATAATCCATGAAGTAGAGTCCACTTGAATAAATCCGGGCTTGGGCAGAAGGGAGGATAGTGATGGTAAAGCTCGCAGTCTATCCGGGTTCTTTTGATCCAATTCACCTGGGTCATGTTGATGTTATAGAGCGGGCAGCAAAACTGTTTGATACACTGATTGTGGCCGTTTTTGTGAATACTGCCAAAACTCCCTTGTTTAATGAAAGCGATCGTTTGCACATGGTGCGCGAAGCCACAAAACATATTTCCAACGTGAGTGTTGAAAGCAGCGATGATCTTTTGGTGCGTTATGTCCAAAAAAGGGGGGCCGGCGCGATTGTGCGCGGATTGCGGGCGGTGTTGGATTTTGACTACGAATTTCAGATTGCTTTGATGAACAAGAAGATGGCCCCAGATCTGGAAACAATATTTATTCTTACGGGAGAAAAGTATTCGTATTTGAGTTCAACGTTGGTCAAGGAGCTTGCATCTTACGGCGCCGAGTTAAAAAACTTAGTTCCCACTCAAGTAGAGTTGGCGCTAAACGAAAAATTTTACAGAAACCGAGGATCAGTATGACCAATGAACCGATGATATCTGAGTTAGGAGCTCTTTTAGATCGATTTCGCGAGCTAGTTCGACAATCTCGGCATTTGCCCTGGACGGGACGAGTGCTGATCGATGAAGCTCAACTTACCACATTAATCACCCAGATTCAACATGTTCTGCCTGAAGAAATTAAGCAGGCTCGGTGGATTATTCACGAGCGCGACCGCATATTGCGTGAGGCAGGAGAACAGGCGGATATTCTCATTACCCATGCTCAAGGGCAGGTTGAAAAATTATCGAACGAATCCGAGGTGTTGCAGGAAGCCACGAAAAAAGCCGATCAGATAGTTGAACAGGCCCGGAACACGGCACGCGAAATCCACCGAAGCGCACGATCCTATGCTGACGAAATTCTGGCCAGGCTGGTAACGGAGTTGCAACAAACGACCCAACACCTGGAAGCTAATCGGGGGGAATTGCGCAAGGATTAAAAAGTTTGCCCGCCAGTAGGTGAAAGAAATCACCGTATTTAGTCACTTAACTTTTCGGGCCCCATCCGATTTGACATAATGTGTCGGTGTTGATTCTCGCTATAGAGGTTTGAACAGGCTTTTTAGAGTTGTGGTTACTGTCTTTAGATCCGGAACCTTCGTAGCGCTTGGGTACCTGGTCTCAGCATGGCGGGTTGGAGGATTTTTTGGACATACCCACTACCAAGAATAGGTGTGTCAAAGGATATCGGTTCGAAGAGTCGTTGTTATTAGAAACCAAAGGAACGACTCCAAATCTCAGAGTAGCAGAACAGCCCGCCATTGCAGAAGAGAACAGATCAATTTTTTGGGTTGATATGCCCAGCATACTTGGCGAAGAGAAAAGTATGGGTAGACTGATGATAGCCAAGATTGCCGGTCCGAAGTTCCTCAGACGAAGGGAGGAAAGACTGCCAAGGAATGAGAAACCGAATGGTCCGCTTAATTTCATTGGCGGAAATTATTACTCGCCGAGAACGGCAATGCTCTTGTAAAGGGCCGTGGAAGTGTCTTTCTGGCTTATCAGCCTAAGGCCACCCCGTTGTTAGGATTCCCTTCGGGCAAATGTTAGCGTGGACAAAGATTTCTAATCCCTTTGTAAAATGGCCGTTGAGGGAATACTTTTGGGGGTGAAGTCATCAGATCGAATGAATACTCAGGGAATAGCATTGGCGCTGTCGGCGGGAGGATCCCGGGGACTGGCTCATATTGGGGTGTTAAAAGTGTTGGAACGTTACCAAATTCCCATTGCGGGAATAACCGGTTCTAGCATGGGCGGGGTGATTGGGGCTCTTTATTCCACAGGCTATTCGGGAGAAATGCTGGAAAATCTCGTAAAAGGCATAAGGCGCAGCCATTGGATAGATTTTTCGGTGTCAAAAATGGGCCTGCTCGCAGGCAAAAAACTGGAGGGACTCATTAACCTATTTACGCAGGGAAAGGCATTTGAGGATTGCTATCCACCCTTGCAAGTCGTCGCGGTAGACATCGAGAAGGGAACCGAAGTGATTTTGAACTCCGGACCTTTAGCACCGGCTGTTCGGGCCACGGCCTCTATACCAGGCATTTTTAGTCCCGTAATCATGGACGGACGAATATTAGTCGATGGCGGAGTGATGAACCGGGTACCGGTTAATGTGGCTCAGACGATTCCTCACAGCATTGTGGTGGCAGTGGATGTTGGCGTGGATTTAGCACCGCAAGTGAATTCAATGTTCGATGTTCTATTTCAGACATTTGATATTATGGTACGAGAATTACGCCGTTATCAGCCGGTGAATGCCGACGTTGTCATCGAACCGCAAGTGGGCTTTACCCGTGATGCGCATTTTAGCCATGTGGAAGAAGTGATTCGAGCGGGTGAGGATGCCGGTGAACGGTCTGTTCCCTTGATTTTGCAAAGGCTGGGCAGCTAGGCCGATACCTTTCCGACACAACTTGGAGCGAGGAGGCAGACAATGACCAAACCAAAATCCCTGAAATGGCTCATCTGGAGCCTAGCCATTTTGATTGTAGCGGCCATCGTATTATGGTTTATTCCGACGCCGTATATTGTGGTTTATCCCGGTGTGACAGGAAATTTGGCCCAGATGGTCAAGGTCAAGGGCGGAAAGCAGAAGAATAAAGGGAATTTGTACATGGTGGCCGTCAGCTTGGCCCCAGCCAATGAACTCATCTATTTGGGATCTCATCTGGACCCGAACGTAGAACTTTTGAAAGCCAATTATGCTATGGGTGGCATGAATATGAAACAATACATCCAATTCAACGCTAACCTGATGACGAACAGCAAATTGGCGGCCGAAGTCGCCGGCGAGAAATTGGCGGGCCTTCACGCCTATATCAAAACGGTGCCGGGGGCCATGGTAGTATCCGTCTTGAAAAATGGTAATGCGACCGGCAAGCTGCGGTCAGGGGATCTTATTACCAAGATTGGCCCATATCCCGTGACGAGTCCCAATCAGGTGCATGGCATTATGCAAAACCATTTTAAATTCGGTGAAGTGGTTCCGTTTACGGTCAAATACCACAATCGGACTCAGGTGGTGCCCATTCGCACAACGCACATTCCCCATGACACTGCCCCGGCCGTTGGGGTCATGATCACCGGTCTTAACACTCCGGTCATCCCGAGACCCGTAAGCATAAACAGTGGCAATATTGGTGGTCCCAGTGCGGGAATGATGTTCTCATTGGAAATCTATTCACAAATTACCGGGACCAATCTAGCCATGGGACGCAATGTAGCCGGAACGGGAGAAGTGACGCCCTCGGGACAGGTGTTGCAAATCGGGGGTGTGGCCCAGAAAGTCGTCACCGTTCACCGAGCTGGTGCCACGATTTTCCTCTGCCCCAAGGCCAACTATAAGAAAGCGGAAGCCATGAACCAAAAGAAGGGATATGGGATGAAAATTTATCCCGTAACCAATGTTACCCAGGCTTTGCATGACCTTCAGAATTCAAAGACTTGACATCCTCCTCACGGCTAAAATTGACTTTAGCCGTGAGTTTTCCGAGCCTGGGGGCAACAAATTTTGGCTTCATCTAATAGGGTCTTAGGGAACTTCTGCTTGGTCCCCTTTGGACTGTCGACATAACCAAGTAATAAGGGATTCTATTACCATACTTCCCCCTGCCGAGGAGAATTACATTCGGTAGTCGCTCACGACTAGAGTGAAAGGACGAAAATACGGTATCAACCCAGCTCCAAAAAGAAGCCGGGTGAATGCTTTGTCAAAATGCAGCCAGGCTTGTTGATGGTCAACTGCGACAAACTTCTTGCATCCACAGTCATTTCTGTTGGGGCCGCGTGAGTTCCCATTCCACTCAAATCGGATCCGTTAGCCTTGGCTTGCGACAATTTGGTTGCCAAGTCCAAGGAACCAATTACAGCCATGGACCCTTGCGCCTTGTGCCTTGTCAAAGAGAATTTTAGGATGCCTTGTGGAAAAGCATAGGTATTCCTTATTTGTCCCATACTAGCGGCTGAACCGAAATATCGGGGAGGGTCGTTATGGGTGCACAAAGCACGGGGCAAGGTGATGACAGCCAACAGTCTATACGCGAAATCATTCGACAAGAACTCGGTCGGGTAAAGGAGTCGTCAGCTAAGGGATCTTTTTCGCCGGAAGAAGACCCGGAATCAAGCAAGACATCAACTGGGCCGAGTGCATCCGGTGGAAGCAAGGGGATTAAGGCTTTGCGCCACATTATTCATGAAGAAATTTTGCGGATGCAAGGGAAGGCAAATGGCACTCAAAAGAACTCATCCGGTGCCGATTCGGATTCGCAGGACGGTTCCAAAAACAATGGGAAACAATCGATCTCCGGCTCCGGCCAAGGAATGACCGACTCGTCAAAAACCGCCAGTGCTCCGAGAGGTGCGAATGCGAAATCCAAAAAAGCGGCAGTACAGTCTAAAGGAAGTGGGGGCAAGGGACAAACCGTCGCCCAAGTCCTGACACAAGCCCAATATGAGTTGAGTGAGGAATTGGAAATGAATCTGAGGAAATTGCGCAGTGTGATTCGACAGAGTGAGGAGATCGCAAAAAAAATTGAACAGGTGTTAGGACACGGCAGTAAGGGGAGCGGTAACCAGGAATGAAGCCTTGCCGGAATGATGGGAAGGGATGTGGCTATTTGTCGGATGCCTCTGATCACACGGAGATTGTCGAAACGACGGGAGTTTACGACAGATCATGCATTTATATGGGACCCGAAGAAAATCTTAAACATCGGGCTTAATGGTGATTAAACCTATGCATTGGCGCCGAACCCGGGAGATTGCAGACATTTTGGCTCGGCACGGATTTGTTATGGTGTTGGACCGCCTAGGCCTTTCCCGTTACCTTCCGTGGTCTACCCGTCTATTGGGAAAATTTCAGCCAGATATGGAGGCCAATTGGCCCCAACGTTTGGTGCTGGTTCTTGCTGCTTTGGGGCCAACTTACATAAAACTGGGGCAATTGGCATCAACTCGGCCGGATCTCCTTCCCAGATCGTTGATCGAAGCATTATCACACTTACAAGACGATGTGCCGGCTTTTGATTTTGTGGAAGTGCAACGCATACTGACAAGTGCCTGGTCTGCACCTTTGTCGGACGTTTTGGATTATTTCGATCCCGAACCCGTGGCCGCAGCCTCTATTGGGCAAGTACACCGAGGCGTTCTCAAAGGAGGGCACCGGGTGGTAGTAAAAGTTCGCAGACCTGGCATTGTACAACGCAGCGAAGCTGATTTTGTCATTTTGAGAAGTTTGGCCGAGTTGGCGGAACGCCGTAGTGAATGGGCAAGGCAGTATGATCTATTGCATGTCGTGGAAGAACTGATCACAACCCTTCATAATGAGCTGGACTTTACTATAGAGGCACATTATACGGCTTTGGCTCATAAGACTTTTGATGGGAGAGGATGTCGGATTCCTTTACCCATATTGGATTGGACGTGTTCAGATGTTCTGGTACTGGAGGAGATTGAGGGAGCCAAGATATCCGACACTAAAAGATTGCGACAAATGGGATTGAATTTGCGCGAAATTGCTGAACACTATATTCGCATAATTTACGATCAAGTCTTTGTTTCAGGCTTGTTTCACGCGGATCCCCATCCCGGCAATGTCCATGTCACGGGAGATGGCTCTTTGGTTTTTTTGGACTGGGGACTGGTTGGCATGTTTTCCAATCCCATGCGAAAACGTTCTCTGGACCTTATTATTGCTTTGAGTCAGGGAAGATCTGAGAAGGTGGTTCGAGTTCTGCTTACTATGGGCGTAGCACCGCCTGAGGTCGATAGCCAAAGGCTTTATTATGATGTAGAAGTGTTGCGACGACGGTATTACGACGCTGATTTGCAAAATTTCCATATTGGTCAGGCCATCGGTGATCTTCTCCATCTGGCACAAAAATACCGCATTCGACTTCCCAGTGAATACACTTTACTGGCACGCGCCGCCATAATCGCCGACGGTGTGGTGCGACAATTAGACAATCACCTGTCGTTGACGGAGGTAGGACGGGAACTTGCGCCCCATCTGATATGGGCTCGTCTTAATCCTTCACAATGGGCCGAGAAGATTGAAGAAGTTGCTCTGGATTGGTCGACTATGCTGAGCGGGTTGCCGATTAACATCCAGGCCGTGCTAAATACCCTGGAGCGCGGGGAATTTCGGATTACTGTGGAGAATACCCATATCGAAAGAATTCTTGCGCATTGGGAGAAGCTCGTCAATCGCGTTGCTCTTAGCCTATTATTGGGAGCCATTATGCTCGGAACCGCATTCATTATCTATCAAGACCACTTGAGGAGAATAGGCGACATACCGGTTGCAGACGTCGGCTTCCTTTGTGCGGCTGCTCTTGCGGTGTGGGTGTTTATCGAATGGGTCGCCAAGAAGCATCTGTGAGCATGGTACAATGGATAAAAAGGAGGTCGAGTTCCACAAACTCCACAAACAGCACAAGTTGACAGACAATGCGGTGACTAGATATAATTCATTGGAGTTTTGCGAGGTGGGCTGCATGCATATCCGGGTTTCCGACGTTAAGAAATGGGTAGGTCGCCAAGAAACAAAGCATTTTACTGAAGAGTGGCCAGAATTGGTGCAAGAGCGCTCCCCGTACCCCATGCGGGGAGCGGCGGAAATGGATGTCACAGTGCGCAATGTCGGTCGGGCCTTGATCGTGGAGCTGGAAGGCTTGGGACAGGTCGAGGTTTTATGTTCGCGTTGCCTCGAACCTTTTGTTTTAGCTGTACCGTTTTCGCTCACGGAAGAGTTCCGTGAAGAACCAGGAATGAGCGATCCGAATGAGGATTTTTTTCGTTTTCAAGGCGACAAGGTTTTTCTCGATGAAATTGTCGCCGACACTTTTGGCGCATCCATTCCGTATGCTCCGGTTTGCGGCGATGATTGCCATGGGCTGTGTCCCACGTGCGGCACAAATCTGAATAGGGGATCTTGCCATTGTGACAATCCGCTCGATCCCAGGTGGACTGCACTGAGTCGGCTAAAATTTCCGGAGGACAATTCGTCGTCATAATCTTGACAGCGAATAGATTTGGAGGAGGAAAAAGAAAATGGCGGTTCCCAAGAAAAAATTGTCTCGGTCGCGGACGCACAAAAGGCGGTCTATGTGGCGGTTAACAGCTCCTCAGTGGGTTGAATGTCCGCGTTGTCATCAAGATCGACTGCCCCATCACGTGTGTCCTCACTGTGGATATTACAATGGACGTATCGTTGTACAACACGACGCCTAAAGAAAGATTCCATGGCTTTTGGTCATGGAATCTTTTTATTGTCATATTTATGACATAGTCATATTATTTGTTCATAAGTGGAGGTGCGGTATGGCTCGCTTAAACCGTGTCGAGCGGCAACGGAAATTAGCTCAAGTACTTCGTGAGAATCCTTTGCAGACGGATGAAGACCTGGCTCAACGTTTTGGGGTCAGCGTCCCGACGATACGGCTTGACCGACTCCATCTTGGTATTCCGGAGCTGCGCCTTCGCTCCGAAGGTCTGGCGCGTTTGAGCGTGGTACATACCCGCACTGTCAAGCGCCAGGATATGGTTGGTGATTTAGTCGACTTGGTCATCGGCCAAAGTGGCCGGTCTTTATTGACGACGGATGAATCCATGGCTTTTGCGGGATCCGGGATTATTCAATCACATTTCATTTACGCGCAAGCAGATTCTCTGGCTTTGGCCGTAGTGGATGGAGACAGCGCTGTAACCGGACTCGCCAATGCTAAATTCAAGCATGTGGTGGGAGCGGGGCAACAAATCGTGGCCGGAGCTGAGGTTATCCGCCGACGGGGAAATCGATGGGTTGTGCTGGTGATTAGCCGCGTCGGCGACAACACGGTCTTCCGAGGGAAGTTTGTGATTCTCACCGACCCCTTTGACGGTCGTAAATCGAAAGCTAAGAAGGATCGTAAAGAGGAGGCTTTACCTTGAAAATCGCGGTTGACGCGATGGGTGGAGATCATGCGCCATCCGCTCCCGTCATGGGGTCATTAGAGGCCATTCAACGTATTGAGGATTTGGAAGTCGTGCTGGTTGGTGACCATGACCGAATCACGTCTCTATGGAAAAATATCCCACGCAGCACCCGGTTGCATGTCCATCATGCCCCTGAGGTCATTGAAATGGGAGAGGCCCCTGTTCAGGCGGTGCGTCGCAAGCCGGACTCATCAATGGTTCAGGCCATGCGACTGGTGCAATCCGGCAAGGCCGATGCGGTGATTTCCGCAGGAAATACCGGGGCTTTGATGACGGCAGGCTTGTTTGTGGTGGGACGGATGAGCGGTATCGAGAGACCCGCGCTGTCGGCCTTGTTGCCGGTGATGAAAGGATGGGGTTTGCTGTTATTGGATGTGGGGGCCAATTTGGATCCTAAACCTTTTCAGCTTGTTCAATATGGGATCATGGGCGCGTATTATTGCCAGGAGGTCTATGGCATTGACAATCCCCGGGTTGGCCTTCTGAATGTGGGTGAGGAACCCCGCAAAGGCACGCCTTTGGTGCGGGAAACCTATGAGCGACTGGAAAGATCCGGACTGAACTTTGTGGGAAACATTGAGGCTCGGGAACTTTTACAAGGGCGTGCCGATATTGTGGTGGCAGACGGCTTTAGCGGAAATATTGCTCTTAAACTGACCGAAGGTGTGGCCCGTGACCTAATGGGAGAATTCAAGACACTTCTCATGGAGAATTTTAAGACAAAACTTGCGGCGTATTTTCTTAAAGATGGGCTCATGGCCCTGAAAAAGAGGATGGACTATCAGGAATACGGCGGAGCTCCATTGCTGGGACTCGATCAAATTGTTTACAAAGTACATGGTTCCAGCCAGAGTACGGCCTTCAACAGCGCTATCCAAGTAGCTAACAATTATTGCCAAAAAAATACCCAAGACCGATTACGGGAACGGGTGAAGGAGGAGACGCACTTATGACCACACGTGCCGTCGTAGCGGGGCTGGGGACGTATGTCCCCGAGACCGTTCTCACCAATCATGATCTGGAAAAAATGGTCGATACCTCAGACGAATGGATTGTGACGAGGACAGGTATTCGGGAACGTCATATTGCCAGTCAGGACGAAACCACGTCTTCCATGGCCGGTGAGGCTGCGCGTTTAGCATTGCGAGACGCACAATTGACGCCGGAAGATCTGGATTTTATTGTCTGTGCCACTAATACCCCTGATACGATATTTCCCTCGACGGCTGCCCGCGTTCAACATCAATTGACAGACAAGCCGATTCCCGGAGTTGATCTTCAGGCCGGCTGCACTGGGTTGATTTACGGCATGGAAATGGCTTCGGCTTTGATTCAAAGTAAGGCATACCATAATATTTTGGTAATCGGTGCAGACAAACTGACCAGTATTACCGATTATGAGGACAGAACGACTGCAGTGCTTTTTGGAGATGCTGCCGGTGCGTTTGTTCTTCAGGCAAAAGAAGGCACAGATTTTGGTATCTTAGGTTCGTATTTGCAGGCAGACGGCCGCGGCACAGACTTGCTAATCCAACCGGGTGGGGGATCCTTGATGCCCGCCAGTCGGGAAAGTGTCGAAAGTCGTCAGCATTATTTGAAAATGAACGGCAACGAAACATTTCGTTTTGCCGTGAAAGCCTTGCCGGAAGCTGTGGAAGAAGGTCTGAAACGGGCGGGACTCAAGGTGGAGGATATGGACCTACTTGTTCCTCATCAGGCCAATCTGCGAATAATTGATGCAGCAGTCAGACGTTTTGAATTGGACGCCGAAAGGGTCGTCGTGAATATCGATCGCTACGGAAATACCTCGGTGGCAACCATTCCCTTGGCTCTACAGGAAGCCAGACTGGAAGGGCGGCTTCATGACGGTGACATCGTCGTGTTATGTGCCTTTGGTGCGGGTCTTACTTGGGGATCCAATGTCATTCGATGGGGTCGATAATTCCCTAGAAAAGGGGGGAAATTTGTGTCAGGGTGGGCGATCATGTTTCCCGGTCAGGGATCTCAGTATGTAGGGATGGGTCGGCAGCTCTCGCAAACATATTCGGAAGCTCGGCTCGCCTTTGAAGAGGCCGATGATGCTTTAGGTTATAAGTTATCGGAGATCATTTTTCAAGGACCCGAAGAACGCTTGCGCGATACCGAAGTCCAGCAACCGGCCATATTGGTGACGAGTGTGGCGGCTTGGCGGGTTTTCCGGAGTCGTTATTTCGATTTGCCTATTGCCACAGGATTCGGTTTGTCGTTGGGAGAATATTCCGCATACGTGGCCGCAGGAGTTTTTAATCTCAACGATGCTGTTCGTTTAACCCGCATTCGCGGACGGGCTATGCAGGAAGCGGTTCCGAAGGGATTAGGAGGAATGTCGGCCATATTGGGGCTAAAGAGTCATGAAGTAGAGATCCTGTGTGAAGAAGCCTCCGCCATAGGATGGGTGCAGCCTGCCAATTATAATGCACCGGGGCAAGTGGTGGTATCGGGTTTTCTTACCGGCATAGAAATGGTTGAAGAACGAGCACGGTCAAAGGGAGCCAGGGTCGTACGGCTATCGGTTTCTGCACCCTTCCATTCGCGTCTCTTAATTCCGGCGGGGGCTGTTTTGTCTAAGGCTTTGGGCGACATTCGGCTTCGCAAGGCGCAATTTGGGATCCTTGCGAATGTTGATGCCGAGTTGTGTTACAACGAATCGCAGATAATACCGCGATTGGTGACTCAGGTATCCCATCCCGTGCAATTTGAGAAAAGCGTCGAACGGGCTAAAGCCATGGAAATCCAAGGTTTTATCGAATTTGGACCCGGGCGCAGCTTAACCAGTTTGATAAAAAAGATTGATCGTAAGCAAAAAGTCTTTAATGTAGAAGATGAGAGAAGCTTAAATAAAGCTCTTGAACTCGTCCAGGCCCCAGGCTATAATAGCTAAGAATTATTGCCTGGAAGCCATATAACTAATAGGGAGAGGATTTCAGGGTGCCTTGGGATCAAAGAGTAGCACTGGTGACGGGAGCCTCTCGCGGTATCGGCCGCGCCATCGCGCTAAAATTAGCCCAGCAAGGTATGACAGTGGCAGTAAACTACCGTGGCAATAATACTGCAGCCCAAGAGGCCCAAGAGATCATCCGGTCTCAAGGTGGACTGTGCGCGCTTTATCCTGCGGACATTTCGAACTTTGATGATGCCCAAAACCTTGTCAATTCGGTGACGCACGACTGGGGTCATTTGGATATATTAGTGAATAATGCGGGTATAACCCGAGACGTGTTGTTGCTGCGCATGCGCAACCAAGATTGGGAGGACGTTATGGCCACCAATCTTACCGGAGTTTTTGCCTGCACCCGAGCTGCGCTGCGGCCCATGCTTAAGCAAAAATTTGGTCGCATTGTCACCATTTCATCGGTTGCGGGTATTCTTGGCAATGCCGGCCAGGCTAATTATGCGGCTGCGAAAGCCGGGGTGATAGGGTTTACCCGCTCCGTGGCGCGGGAAGTGGCATCTCGGCAGATTACGGTGAATGTAGTGGCACCCGGTATTATCGATACCGGTATGTCTCAACAGATGAAGCCAGATGCGTATGAACAATTGGTGCGCCAGATTCCCTTAGGGCACGCCGGGAAACCGGAGGATGTGGCGGATGCCGTGTGGTTCCTTGTTCAAGCTGACTACATTACGGGCCAGACGCTGATCGTAGATGGCGGACTTGTAATGGACTAATTTTGGAGGTGTATAAATCGTGGCAAACAAAGAACAGGTTTTTGATAAGGTGAAAGACATAATCGTGGATCAGTTGGGCGTTGATGAAGAGGAAGTGACATCGGAAGCTTCTTTTATTGATGACCTAGGAGCCGATTCTTTGGATATTGTTGAATTGATCATGGCTCTCGAAGAAGAGTTTGGTCTGGAAATACCGGATGACGAAGCTGAGAAAATCAGCACAGTCAGTGATGCCGTGGAATATATTCGGGAAAACGCCTAATTTACGGCCCTGGTGCCGAGAAGCGGATTTCTGGGTACTGGGGGAGGGAGCAAGGAATGGAGCGCGAACGTGTGGTGATTACGGGAATGGGAGTGATATCTCCTGTTGGATCCGGCCTCTCTGCCTTTTGGGATGGGTTAACCAGCGGACATAGTGCTGTCGGACCTATAACCCGATTCGATGTATCACAGTTCTCCACTCGCATTGCAGCTGAGGTGCATGATTTTGATCCGCTCAGGTATCTGGAGAAAAAAGAAGTGCGGCATATGGACCGTTTCGTACAATTAGCCATAGGAGCCGCACAAGAAGCATACAATGATGCCGGATTGGTTGAAATCGATCCGGCCCGAGCGGGGGTTGCGGTGGGGACTGGAATTGGGGGCATGGAAACCTTAACCGAACAGCACGAAACTTTGCTGACTAAAGGAGCCAGCCGGGTCAGTCCGTATTTCATCCCGAAAATGATTGGCAATATTGCCGGTGGGCAATTGGCTATACGGTTTAACTTTCAGGGTCCGAATGTCACATTGGTGACAGCCTGTGCGTCATCGGGAAGTGCTCTTGGGGATGCGTTCAGAGCCATTCAGTATGGCGAAGCCGACATCATGTTGGCCGGAGGAGCGGAAGCCGTCTTGTTGCCCATTTCCTTCGCAGGATTTTGCGCAATGAAAGCGATGTCTACACGCAATGATGATCCGCATCATGCCAGTAGACCTTTTGACCGGGACCGTGACGGATTTGTGATGGGTGAGGGCGCGGGATTCTTGGTTTTAGAATCCCTGAGCTTTGCTCAAAACCGACGAGCCCGGATTTATGCAGAACTCGTCGGGTATGGGCGATCGGCCGATGCGTATCATGTTGTAGAACCTCATCCTGAAGGACGGGGCGCGATCCAGTCAATGTATCGGGCGCTGGCGGATGCCGGCCTCGATCCTCATGAGGTGGATTATATCAATGCCCACGGTACTTCGACGATGAAAGGAGATTTGGCAGAAACTTTAGCCATAAAGAATGTGTTTGGGGATCACGCTTACCAATTGGCTGTATCATCGACCAAGTCCTCCACAGGTCACTTATTGGGCGCGGCCGGGGCAGTCGAAATGATTGCCTCTGTCATGGCCATTATGCGGCAGCAAGTTCCCCCCACGGTAAATCTGGATCATGCCAGTCCTGACTGTGATTTGAATTATGTGCCGAATCGGCCACAAAATCGCAGAGTGCGGGTCGTCATGTCCAATGCTTTTGGTTTTGGAGGGCAAAATGCGTCCCTGATTGCCCGGGAGTATATTCCATGAGTCGCAATGATTTGGAACAGTGGATAAATGATCAGAATCTTCTCAAACAAGCCTTGACACATTCATCATACGCCAACGAAGGATTTCGTAGAGAGGCTCACAATGAACGACTGGAATTTTTGGGCGATTCCGTATTGCAACTTGTGGTGACTGAATGGCTCTACGCCCACAACAATCAATGGACTGAAGGTCAATTGAGCCAAGGAAGGGCAGCCATCGTATGTGAAGCGACTTTGGCAGAGGCGGCTTATAATCTGCACGTGGGAGAGTTGTTAAGACTGGGTCGAGGGGAAGAACGCAGTGGTGGGCGTTCCAAACATTCTCTATTGGCCGATGCGATGGAAGCGATTATCGGAGCTATTTACTTGGACAGTGGTCTCACTCAGGCTCGCCGGTTTATTTTGGACGTATTAAACTTTGCTCTAATTAGTGTGGAGCAACGCGAAACCGGACGGGATCACAAGACCGCCTTGAACGAATGGTTACGACGACGGGGAGAAGAAGCCACCTATGAAGTCGTGGGATCTTATGGACCTGATCATGCGAAAAGCTTTGAGGTTGAGGTGTCGGTTGGAGGGGTTCCCGTAAGCCGCGCCATCGGTCATAGCAAAAAAGAAGCGGAACAGCAAAGCGCGCGACTCGCACTGAAGCAATTCATGGGCCAAGTGGAATTAGGGCCACAGTCTTCTTCACCCTCACCTTCTGAGAAAGAGTGACGTTGGGTGTTGTCCCTAAAGAGAAAGAAAGACGACGAAAAATTGCTTCTCGTCGTCTTTCTTTTCTTTGGTTGGAAATGCAAGGGGCTTAGTTTGAACCGGACGGTGAGGAATTTGACGGCGATGGCTTAGACGATTGGCTGGTGGGTGAAGTCGTGACAGCACCGGCAGACGGTGACGTTGATGGGGATGTTGATGGCGCCGACGATGGTGATGTCGACGGCGACGGCGAAAAGGATGGTGATGTCGATGAGGATGACGACGGAGACGAAGATGGTGACGGTTGGAAGTTTGGAGTGCACGTTTGTGTAGGAGCCCAGAATTTAGAGTCCCAAGGAATGGGCACGCCAGAGTGCCAATCCGATTCTTGGCGCAAGAACGGGGTGGTGACGTAAGGTCCGCAACCTGGTTGCCACCTCTCGTTCGGGTGGGATGCTACCACCTTTACCGGGTAATGGGAGTTGCCGATAGTTGTCGGTTGAGTTCCTTTAATAAACCAGGCGCCCTGTACATCTGAAGACGGAGCATAGCGACTGGCGATTTTTCCCGAGGTAATGCTGACGTTGGGCACGTAAACCATATTATTGGGGCGAGGAAAATGTTCGACGGGAAGATGTTCCGCCTGATTAGTCTGTTGCATGATCTGCTTCCAAATGGGTCCTGCCGCGACATCTCCGTAGGCTGGGCCATTGGGGGTGGAGGGCTGAGGATATTCACCCTTGCGGTTACCTTCCCAGACTCCGACCATAAGTTGCGGGGTGTAGCCCATAAACCAAGCGTCGGCTTCACCGTTGTTGGTTCCGGTCTTACCGGCAGCAGGACGTCCGATACCCAGTTGATAACCCGTGGAATAGGATCCGGGTCCGATGGACGGAATCGCATTGGGATCCAAGACACGTTCCATCATCTTATCCATGATATAGGCCACTTGAGGACTAAACTCCGTAGTGCCATGGGGCGTATCTTGGAAGACGACGGCCCCGTTGCCGTTAACAACCTTTGTCACCCAGATAGGGTTCATGCGCACACCATTATTGGGAAATGTGGAATAAGCCTGGGTCATTTGGTATACGTTGAAGCCTTGCGGCAACCCACCAATGGCTATTCCCAGTCCCGCATGCAAATCTGCTTGAGTCAAAGGCAAGCCAAATTTATCTTTGGCAAAATTGTATCCGTAGTTTAAGCCGATGTCATGTAACAAGTGCACGGCGACATCGTTATCGGAAATGGCCAACGCATCACGCAGGTCCATATAACCGCGATATACATGGTTGTCGTTATGCGGCCACCACTGCCCGTTGACCTTGAAAATGGGCACGTCCTGAAGAACGGACATTTGGGTGTAGCCTTTGGCGATAGCCGGTGTATACTCCAATAACGGTTTTATGGACGATCCTGTCGATCGCTTCACATTCGTATTGGTAGCGAAATCCTCCTGAAACGGTTGGCTGAATTTTCTTCCGCCGATAGCGGCTAAGATATAGCCGTTGTGAGGATCTTCGACGACGGCCGCGGCCTGGTATGTGGGATTCGGTGAGTGAGAGACGCCGAAATTGTAATTCATATTGCTGTCAACGGCGTTTTGGGCAATGTTATAAATCTTGGGATCCAAGGCTGTGTAAATTTTTAATCCGCCGTCAAAAATTTGAGTTCCCGTAAATCCTTTCTGATAGAGCACCCGAATCACATGGTCTACATACCAAGGATAGGGATACATCTGGCTATTGGCGGCGTCGACAGCTACGGGATGCAAATTTAGAGGCGCCTTATATGCGGCTTGGGCTTGAGCTTTGCTAATGTAGCCGTATTTAGCCATAGCCCCGAGAACCAAGAGCTGGCGCTGTTTCGCCAATTTGAAGTTGACCAAGGGGTCGTAAAGAGAAGGTGCCTGCGGCAAGCCCGCCAACATGGCAGATTGGGGCAAGGTGAGCTGAGAGGGCTTTTCATCAAAGTATGCTTTGGCTGCCGAATACACTCCGCTGGCTCCATCGCCTAAATAGACCTGATTCAGGTACATATCCAGGATTTGTTGCTTGGAATAGGTGTGTGCCAGTTCCAAGCCGATGAGAAATTCCCGGGCTTTTCGGACCATGGTCTTTTGTTCGCTCAAATACATGTCTTTGGCCAATTGTTCGGTTATCGTACTGGCTCCCTGGACCGGGGCCAGGTGAACAATGTCCACAAGAGCCGCCCTAATAATAGCAGTAAGATCAAATCCGGGGTTGGTATAGAAACTGTGATCTTCAATGGCAACGATGGCATGTTGCATATTGGGCGAGATTTGCGAGATCGGCACATCAACACGGTTAGTGGTTCCGTGAAGCCTGGCTACGGGTTGACCAAAACGGTCATAAATCACCGAATCTTGACCTTGTGATTGGGCAGACACGATAGACTGGATAGGCGGCAACGACCGAAAAGCCTTATAGGCAACATAACCGCTGTATCCAAACCCGCTGACCAAGAAGCCAGTCACTCCTAAAAGAATGACCCGGCCCCACCGTATTTTTCGTCGTCCTGTAGCGGTTTTTTTCTTATCGCTGCTGCTTTTGTTCTTTGCTGTGCCGGACGAGGACGTCGTATTCGGGATCCCTAACTTGCGGCGCTTTTTTGCAGAACCAGGCAATTTTCGTCCGCAAAATCGACAAAACGCCGAACCGGCCGCATTCTCCTGTCCACATTTTGGGCAACGCACGCTATTGTGTCATCTCCTTCGTTGCAACTTATTCCGATACGTCTGGGGGATCTGTGCGATTCGTCGATCCTTTGGTGTATATTGCGCCAAGACCAAGAACAATTGCAAAACCGATCCACGAGAATCCGTCGTGATGTCCCAAAAGGCTCCATAAAAATCCGACAAGAGAAAATGCGAAACTTGCACCCATGAGCACTTGGGATACGGACCATCGGGAAGTCCGGCGTTTTAGCCACTCAAACCGTATTATGCCAAAAATCGACCCAATGTAACGCCGGATTCCCGATAGGTTTAGTTTTTCGGTCCAGTTTGTTCTCCCTCTAGTGGATTGCTCTCTTGCGGGTTGAACCATTGCAGCTCCTTCGGGAGAAGGATTAGCCGAAGCGGTATCAAGCAGCAAGTTGTGACCACAACTGGGACAAAATACACTGTCAACCGGAATTTGATCGCCACAATGACGACAATACACCATCTCATCCCTCGCCTTTATTGTCCTCTATCAACGCTACTATAACATGTCACTTGCGTCGAAAGGAATTTAGGGCAATAAACCCCCGTGCGCTGAGCTCGGAACTTGCAGACCATTGTAACATAAGACTGGTTACTTGACCCTGGCGCAGATTGGAGATGGTGGAGCGACGTGGTAATTTTCCGTTTTGGGTGTTGATTTAAAACAAATTGCGAAGAATCTGCACAATACGGTATTTTTCAGAGTCGGCACTGGCTGGTTCATAGGTATCAGGGTGGATGTAACAGATATTGGACCCCGATGCAATGCGAAGCAAAACAGTAGGTAATTTATTCGACCCGACTAAAACCCACTTTGCCGGGTCATTGTCCTGTAAAGGACTTAAAAGCAGCAGATCCCCGCTTTGAACAGGCCCTTGCTCCGGCCCGTGATAACGCCAGGCCATGCGACCCAAAACATTGGCAGCAAGGCTTCCCGATAGAGTTTCCTTGGTCACAATGGGCTTGCCGTCTTGACCGAAGCCATCCACCACAGGCAAGCGTCCGTAATGAGCGGCATTTTCATGAGCTGCCACGGCTGGTAGGCGAAATCGCCCTCCGACCACAGCTCGCTTAAATGCTTGCAATCCTCGATAATGAGCCTTGGACAGCCAATAATAAATAGTTTTTTCTTCCGAGTAACCCAATTTTTGCGATAATTCTGCTGCGGTAATAAACGGATCTTCAAGTATAAGATAAGCCATACGATTTAACACTTCCATGTGCTAATAATCTCCTCCTGGCAACGCCGTACTGTCATTTATTGTAGTATGGGGTCTTATGAGCAGGTTACCGATTCTAAGGTCTACGACTCTTATGCACCCCATACCGTCCCTAATATACAGGAAACTGTTGCTGTTGGGGATAGGAAATGATGGTGGAAATTTCAGGAATCATCTAGCTTTGCGTCACATATTGTGTGTAAAAGGGACGAAAGGGCAGGTCAACAGGGAAAAAGGGGCAGTATGAGAGGAAGAGAATGACTCTCGTCAATTTGGCATTCACGTGAGTGGGGGAAGATGGGCCATATCCCGTCTTATGTGTGTCCGCCCCCTCACGTCAAACGGGGCCGTGAACAAACTCTCGTACCATGGGGAGTTTTATCAGTCGTCTTTCTCCTCCTTGCCGAGAAAAATGCTGCCATATATACACCCATGGTACAATATCACCGCGAGTAAGAAATGGGAATTTACGTGAAACGGTGGGTTGAATGTTCCTAAAGAGTATTACCCTCTATGGATTTAAGTCTTTTGCCCAGGATACCCGTATCGTCTTGAAACCGGGTATCAGTGTGATTGTGGGACCCAATGGCGGCGGCAAGAGTAACGTGATTGACGCCATTAGGTGGGCGTTGGGCGAGCAGCGGATCAAGGAATTGCGGGCAGACCGATGGGAAGATTTACTGCATACCGATTCAAACAATCGCCGAGCAAAAATGGTTGAAGTGAGCCTTTTGTTTGATAACGACGATAAGGAAATGGATAATTGGCCCGAATCCCTGCAAATTACCCGACGCTATTATCTTTCGGGAGATTCTGAATATCTCTTGAACGGACGGGTGGCCCGATTGAAGGATGTTGTCGATTTGTTTCTGAACAGCGGTATCGGTCGATTTAATTATGCGATCATTGGACAAGGACGAGTCGAACAGGCTTTGTTAATGAAACCGAAGGATCGGTTGGAGCAACTGGAGGAAGCGGCAGGGGTTTCGAGGTATAAGGTAAAACGACGGGAGACATTCCAGCATCTAAGCGATGTGCAGCGTAATTTAGACCGCCTCAGTGATCTTATTGCCGATGTTCGCGATCAAAAGGAACAAATAGAAGAAGAAGCCCAGATTGAAAAGACGTATCTCGACATACAACATCGGCATCATGATCTGCAAATGCGTTATCAATTGACCCACTATTTGCAGGCTATTAGGGATCAAACCCAATGGCAAGACGCTGTGCAAGAAATGTACCAAAGGCGTGCGGAACTAGAAACCGAATTGCAGACTCTGAGAACTGAACGTGATCAAAGGAGTCGGATCCGTGAACAGATGACGGAACGTTTGGATTCGTTAGTGAGCAAGGTAGACGCGAACAGAGGCTCGTTAGCTGTTATCGACACCCATATTGCTCGCTTGGAAGCGGAGCAAGAAGGTTTGAATCGTGAAATCGAGGGTTTAAAGGAACAGGGTTTAAGGATTGATCGCCAACTGGCGGACCTGGGCGACAAATTTACAGAATTAGCAAGCGCGACAACGACTGGGGGAGACGAGGATCCGGTGAAGGAAGATCGTTACCGTGAACTGGAATCCATGAAAAACGCACTCAACGAGAAAGTGCGCACGCTGGAGCAAAAGAAGCAAGAACAAGAGCAACAAGAACATATCATCAGAGACTTGAGTGAAGAAACACGACGGCTGGAAAGACACCGAGATCGTTTGGAGGGAGCATTGCAGTTGGCGAGTCATGAAGACTTGCTGACTCGCGTAGCAAATTGGGAATCCGAAGAATCGACCTTGAGAAACCAACAAACAGCCACCAAGGTGTCTTATGACAAAGTGAGTAAGACACATAAGGCAGTGAAACAAGAACTGACCTTGGTCATCCAGGGCTTAAACCAAGCACAACAAGATTTATGGGAATACGAGGCTCAGAGTAAAGCCTTGAGATCGGTGGAATCAAGCGCACAGACTATGCCTTCGAGTGTGCGGGCGGTTTTGGAGATCTCGAAAAATGGGCAAATTGATGGTATCTTGGGCACTTTGGGGTCTCTTATGACGATTCCCGCTGCATTGCAAAAGGCCATGGATGTGGCATTAAGTGCACAGCGCCACTATGTTCTTACCGATACCGAGTCCCATGCCAGACAGGTTGTCAATTGGCTCAAACGCCAACGAGCCGGTCGTGTTACGTTATTGCCTCTGGATCAAATCCGTCCCGCCCATATTCCCGAGCGCGACCGTGAGTTGGATAACCAGCCTGGAGTAGTTGGGTGGGCCCTTGACCAGGTAGACTTCGATGCCAAGTTGTTTCCGGCCGTGAGCTACGTTTTGGGCCGTGTTCTGGTGATTGAGTCTTTGGAAGTCGGACATCGTGTTGGTCGTCTTCATCAGTTCCGTTACCGGATGGTGAGTTTGGATGGTCAAGTCATTTTGACCGGAGGAGCCATATCGGGAGGCAGTGATGTTCGGGCTCGGGGGAACGCGGACAAGCTGATTGCAATTGCCGAGCGGGTTGTCCAACTCAAGGATTTGGTCACAAACAAGAAAAAACAACAACAAGAACTCGAAGAGGAATTGCAGCAGATAGCGACAAAAGAACAACAGTTGCGGCAAACTCTCGATAGCTATCAAGAACGGATAAACCACCTGCACCGAATTCTGCAAGGGGGGGAGGTCAATACACAAGCGGTTACGAATATTATGACGGCCATGAAAAATGTCGAATCCCGTCTGAAAGAGGCCAGGCACACACTGGATAGTACTATGGCCACCATTCACACTACCGAAACCGAGCTGGAAGAACTAAAAGAGGTTTATCAATCAGGGCACCAGGAATATCTTCGATCTCAGGAAGTTGAATCCCACCGTTTGGAATTGATGACGTACTATAGAGAAGAAAGCCGACAGTTTACTTTGCAAAAAGAGGAACTTGAACGTCGCTTGGATCAGTTGCAGCACTCCGTCGATACCAGCATTAATCGCATGGCGTTACGGCACGAAGAACGAGTGAGCAAAAACCAAGAGATCGAGGGGCAAGAACAAGAGGTTCATGAAATCCAAGAGCAATTGCATCGGCTTGAGGATTCTCTCAAAGCCAACGAGATCAGAAATCAGACCATCATGACCGAAGATCGGAAGGCGATCGGACGGATAAACTATTTGGAACAGCAACTGCTAAAAATAACTACAAAATGGGATGGCTATGATCCACCCGACAAGGAACCCCTGGAGAATGACGAATTGCCCGAGGCAAGGAGGAGGCTTGACGAATGGCAAAACACCTTGGACAGTTTAGGTGTGGTTCATAGGGGGGTTTATGCTTTGTTTACACAATTGTTGCAGCGCCTCGAATACCTTGAGACCGAACGACAGGATGTTGAACGATCCGCCAGCGAGTTGCGGGAGACATTGCACCAAATCGATCAGGAGGTTGACCTGCGGGTTACCGAAACGGCCGAACGGGTCGAGACGGCTTTTGCACAGGCCTGTTTATCCTTGCTGGGCGGAAAAGCCGGATTTCGATGGATGGAGGGAGAGGAACGAGGGGTAGACTTATGGATCACGCCACCGGGCAAGAAACCCGGAACTCTTACGCTCTTATCGGGAGGAGAAAAGGCGCTGGGCGGCATTTCATGGCTCTTTGCCCTATTAAGCGTGAGACCTTCTCCTCTTGTTGTGCTAGATGAGGTGGAGGCGGCTCTAGATGAGGCCAATGCTCGAAAAGTTGCGGAATATATTCGTCGGCATCGGGGTAATCCTCAATACGTTATTGTCACACACCATAAATCGACAATGACTATTGCCGATGCCTTGTGGGGTGTTGCGGGTGATGGGAAAGGGCGCAGCCGTCTGGTATCTGTTCAAGTCGAACAAATGCCGGAAGTTAAAGAAGGATAGGTGAAGATTATGGCTGGTTTTTGGAACCGACTCAAAGAAGGTATGACCCGCACCCGTGACAATCTGGGCGGCAAGCTTAAAACCTTGGTTCAGGGCCGTGAGTGGGATGAGTCTTTGTGGGAGCAATTGGAAGAAATCCTTTATGAGGCGGATTTGGGTCTTGATACAGTAGACTATCTGTTGACCCAACTGCGCGAGGAGATCAGAATTAACCATCCACAACGAGGCGATGACGTTATGGTCTTGTTGAGGAAAATTATGGTCAATATCTTTCCACCCGCGTCGGACCCGACTTTGCTGGATCCGCAAAGACCCAGCATATGGCTTATGGTTGGTGTTAACGGCACCGGGAAAACGACTACGGCAGGAAAATTTGCCTATATGATGAAACGGCAAGGTTATCAAGTAATTTTGGGGGCTGCCGACACATTTCGAGCCGCAGCGGTGGAACAATTATTGTTATGGGGCCGATTGACGGAGGTCGAGGTCGTGAGCCAGGGAACAGGGGCCGACTCCGCTGCGGTAGCTTATGACACGCTTCAGGCAGCCATTGCCCGAAATCGCGATTTGGCTATCATCGACACGGCGGGGAGATTGCACAACAAATCCAATCTCATGAAGGAATTAGAAAAAATTGTACGGGTGATGCAACGGGAACGGACAGATGCTCCTCACCGAACGTGGCTTGTCATCGACGCGACCACGGGCCAGAATGGCTTGGCTCAAGCGGAAGTGTTTTTAAAAGCTGTACGTGTGACGGGAATTGTTCTGACTAAACTGGATGGCACTGCTAAGGGAGGAATCGCTCTATCCATTCAAAGGCAACTGGGTTTACCTATTCGCTTTATCGGTGTGGGAGAAAAAGTCGATGATTTAATGCCATTTGATGCGGAAAGTTACGTCCGGGCGATTTTGGGAGATTGACGGAGTTTTTGCATTCTTCGTATACTAAAGTTATCCTTGATAACGCCGAATTCGGTAAAGAAGCGGAGGACCCATGAGTCGTGGGGTGAATTGCTTTTTGCAACGGGCATGCTCGCAGCCCGAACCCGTCAGCTAACTTCGTAGGCGTAAGGGGGCTCAAGGTTTAGTAAATCTTTGATTCCTTCCCCCGGGGAAACCGGGTTTTTTCCTGGTTTGTGGAGGATGGTTTATTATGATGAAACGTATCTTGCAAATTTCTCTACGGGCCGATCCTCTCAGTCCTCTCGATGGCGGGGATGCTGGGGGTCAGCAGGTCATTGTTCGACAAATGGGACGCAACCTGCAGCATTTGGGATATGCCGTGGATATTATGACATTGCGTCAAGACTCCCGCTTGCCGGAACGGTATTCTTTCGGTCATTTGGGGCAAGTTATCCGTTTGCCGGGATGGGAAGGAAAACTTGCATCCGACGAAGATTGGCATGCCAATCGGCAAGCGATTGCCGACCAGGCCTTAAACTGGATTCGCGATCAACAAAGAAATTATTATGTTGTTCATAGCCATTTCTGGATTTCTGGGATGGTGGCTTCCTACCTTGCACAGGATTTGCAAATTCCTTGGATCCATTCTCCATATAAAATGGGACGATGGGTTGTAAGACCCGGGGACCAAGTATCCGTTTCTCGCCTTGAAATGGAAAGCCAATTATTGGAACAAGCTCAAGGCGTGATTGTACCTTACTTAAAAGAAAGCGAAATGATCCATCAAACCGCTCCCAAAGTCCCCATTTATGTCATTCCTCCGGGAGTCGATATTACGAATTTTTTTGTTCGGGATTCGGGACCCTTAATGCGTGGCCTCAATTTAAGCAAGCCACCGATTCTTTATGTGGGACGTCTGACGAGTGGACGTGGCATCGTGGAACTTCTCGAAGTGATGAGTCAGTCGTCTTTGCCTCCGGATCTCACTCTAGTCATCATTGGAGGGAGTCCGGGAGATGTGAAGGAAGGGGTGCCTACAGATCCTCGTCTGCGGGCCTTGGCCGACAAGTTGGGTCCTTCCGTGAGATTTTTAGGCCCTATGCCTCATCACGCTGTCGCCATGTATATGGGATCGTCAATTGTGCTGGTGGCTCCCAATCAAGGACCTACCTTAGGAATGGCCGTGATCGAAGCCATGGCCTCTGGGAGCGCCGTTGTGGGAACGAATGTGCCCGGAGTAGCGGATTGGATTGAGCCGAATGTAACCGGAAGGGTCGTTGAGCCTTCACGCGTTGACCAACTATGGCAAAACGCGTTAGAGTTATGGCAAACGTCTAATCGCGCCAGACAAATGGGAGTCCAAGCGCAAGAGATGATTCAACGGCATCACACCGTGAATCATATGGCGCAACGCTTACATGCGGTGTATGAGGAGGTGCAATCCGGTGGCCGCCATCAGGCGGGTGTTGGCTACTGACATAGACGGAACCTTAATTGGACACGGCGGGGAAGAGGAAGTTCGTGATTACCTGGTGGCGCATCCGGAATTAGGGATAATTTATCTTACCGGACGGACTTTGAATAATGCCTGTGCCCTTATTGGTCGTTACGGATTTCCGAATCCTCTGGCCATTGCCACGGACGTGGGAGCCGATATTTTTTGGGGACCAAACTTGGAAGCTGATGAATTCTGGGCCTTCGAGCAGCGCCGGTATTGGTCTCCCAGGCGTCTTCGCACGGCCTTGAGCAATGTACCGGGAGTTATCTATCGAGGACGAAGCTCTCACTGGCGTGTGGCTTTCGAATTGGACGACTTGACATTGGTCTCTGTGGTGAAATCATGTTTGGCCCGCAACCATTTGCCGGCGCGCATCTTATGGTATCCGGATGAAAGGCGATTGGATATTTTACCTTGTACGGCTTTAAAAAGCCGAGCGTTGCATTATATTCTTCGCCGGGTCGGAGTCAAAGCCCAGAATTGTTTTGTTGCGGGAAACGCTGAAAATGACGGAGACATGTTGTCCAACCATTACCCAGGTGTCCTTGTTGCTAATGGTGATGCTGCAGTGCGAAATTGTTTGCCCGAATGGATTATGCGATCGAGTTACCCCGGTGCATTAGGCGTATTGGACGGTTTGCAGCAATGGTTGGATCAAAATCGGTAAACGGCAAACTTCCTGTGTGAAGTCCTGCCCACAAAACGCGAATTAACAACGCTAGAATTGCCAATGTGTGGGTGAATCTGGGCGCATATCTTCACCATCGCCGGCTGTATACAACAAAATCGCACAAGGGAGAGCGTTATGTTTGATTCAAAAGAGCAAACACATCAAGGAGTGCTAAAATCACTGAGAGGACAGGATTATGAACCGCACACCAGTCCATTATGTGCGGTTCCATAGAGCGATTTCCCTGTCATTAGCCATTATCTGTCGATTTAACCGTGGAAAATCCGCGTTTTGTTGGCGGCACCCCAGGATAAAAGATCTTTTTCTAAAGGACACTAGAGGTTACTACAAGAGGAACCCGCTAAGCCGCATGGCCCAAGAGTTGTAGGGGTGTATGGTCGACCAATGACCCGTGGATAACTTTTTTATTCCCCGGGGATTGGGGATAAAAACGGCCTCCCAAGGGAGGCCTAGTACGGAAATATCGGCTAATCGGATGAACGACGGGTAATATGTAACCGACTGGGTTGTAAGGTGATGCCCTGACTATCGGCTGTAACGTGTGCCGTAGAATACAATTGCAGTACTGCTCGCAGTTGTTCTTGAAAATCTTTTTTAAAGGCATACCGACCACTTTTGGTTTGGGCATAGTTATTGCCAAACTGTACTTGCAACACCTCTCAGGGAATCGTGGTCGGCTGTTTGAGATAGCTCAAGCGGATACACCAGCCAACTATAGATATCCAAGGCCAAGGCCGAGCCTTTGAGCACTTGGAGCACCCGCAAGTCCACCGGTACGGGACGATCCGTGATCAGGTGAAAAAATTCTTCGGTTAAGGTAATCTCCGAAGAATCTGTAGCATTGTGCCAGGGTGTCCACCATAACTTAACTTCCGAGGCCAACCGGAAACCCACATCATGGGTCATCGAGTGGGCCCCATCCGTCACCGTAGAGGTGATGGTGGTGTTAAAGAGGCGTCGCGTTTGGTCTTTAAACCGTTGCAGTTCCCGCCCATTAGCATGCTGCACAATCCCGAGATCGGCCATAAACCGGGTGAGGCTGTCTCGCAAAATTACCTGGCGTTTTTGGGTGCGCACGGCTTCTGTCGTGACCCAAGTGAGCAATAACCGGGGATAAGCGCCATAGGGCAAGCCAATGTCTTTGGGCGTCATTAGGCTTAAGACCATTTGCCCATTGCGCCGGGTCCATTCATTAGTGAACTGACGGCGATAGGGCAAGCTGCATTGCACCAAAATTCGGGCCTGATAATCGAGCATGCCAGCCTCTTGGACCGATTCCTGCTCGCGTTGCAAGGCCGTGGCAAAGCGTTTCCGCTGTGGCCGAGGCTGTTTCGCGACCAAGCCCCAGCGGGGATCGCTGCCATCAATTAAGGTCCGAAGCATCTCGTCGTCATAGGGTTTGTACGCCATAAAAAATCAAAATCCTCCCCATTAAGAAAGTTTGTGGGAAAGCCCGCCCTATGACCCCATGGATTGATGATCGGGGGAAAAAGTAGTATGCTGAAGTTCGATAGGTGAAGGCTCTGCTGAAGGGCGGGCCTTCCTTTTTTGTGTGTGAAATTATGGACAGGATACCACAATATGGTGCGTAACGGGGCAGAATTCCCCACAAAGTGCCACGACATCGTGCATTTTGTGTCGTGAGCTCAGGCATCAATCAACATATGTTGTGGTATGGAGACGTTCCGTTGCAGGGATAAACCGAATGAGATACACTTAGACTAAGAAAGGCCCCCTGTGGGGCAGGGGGCCGGTGAGAGCTAAGGCCGTTTCCGGCGCTTAGAGCACCACCAGCTGTACAGCACCAGAGCTCCTGGAAGCGAGATGGTAACTGTCAGTGTGATATGCATCCGCTCTCACCTCCTTCCTAGGAGGCCGCAAATGAGCGGACCCTCACCGTTATTCTACCAGTCTGTCCTAAACCCGGCAGGCTGGTCTTTTTATGGGGAGGCATCCTTTTCCCCTGTAGCGGCTTCAGGGAAAAAGATAGATTGTTGCACAAACGACCGTGTCGGAGACACTGACGGCATCCCGCGACTCAACCCGGTTTTCCCACAAAAGACTGTGTCATCACCCATCTCGCAATCACGGTCTTAGGATGTCACTATGCCACCGCTTAGGAGTGTTTAGAAGGAAATGGGGGGCGCGGCCGACATTTTAACCCAAATATACGCTAAGGACTCCCTGAGAAATAAGTGGAGTAAGTTTGACGAAAACTCTGCTGCTGGGGTCTCGATTGCGCTATCGCAAAACCCCCTGCCATATTTGTTAACATACTCCTGAAGAAACGACCGTCACCATCCTACTGGTGCAGTTGATTCTTGATGACCGTACTCCAATGATTGTCATTCACCCACCAAGCGAACTGAGTTTTATTGCCATACTTGATGTTGGGGAGCGGATTGCTGCCCACTTTCGTGGGAAATGCCGTACTTATTGTTTGATTCAGTCCAGTACGAACTTCCACGCGTTGAAGTACCGTGGCGTCTCCGCTGTAGTAAAGGGTCCCAATATAGGTGTAGCCAACCGGATTACCCGTCGAACTATATCGGGTGTAGTACTGAGATGCATTGGCTACCACAGCTCGTAAGGCATTGGTTCCACTTCCCAGATCCAGTCCATGAACGCTATGAATATGACCATATTTTTCGGTATAGAGTGATGGGGTGGCCTGACTCCAGATCAACGAATTGCTGGCGGCTCCCACGGGCGTGCTGAGCAAAAGAGAAGCACTGCTAGCCACTACGCTCGTCGCAAAGAGTTTTATGATCGATCGTCCCATCATCAAACAGTCCTCCTTCACCCAAATATGCATCAAAGAACCCTAACCACTCATTGAAAAGATTGTTAACTTTTTCTTCATCGCCGACTTTAGCTTTTTGCAAAAGATAAGGGCTGTCAATCCAGTCAAAAACTTCTGGAACCTCTAAGAGGTTGACACAAAAGTCTCCGTCATATCCACCAAACGGGTCAGAGAGAAGGTCGAAATGGCACCGAAGCCGCCAATGATCCCGTATTCCTTCGGCATACAGCGTAAATGCATAATCATCGGGCCTAGGTTGAGAACCTGGACTGACCCCGCGTGGCTCCTGATTCAACCAATCGAAGAGTAGGGTTAAAAAATCACGTTGCTGGGAATCCGTTAACATCACGTCACCTCTCATGACGAAAGTCGAGTACACTGCCATCCTTCCTACGCCAGAACCTTTCCCCTCTAAAAGTTATGAGAGTTTTGTCAGTTCATACGATTGTGCAGTGTACCAGGCGCATCAAACCCATGAACTTTTCTCGTCATTAATTCTCGCAAGGACACCGGGGCCTATGCAAGCAACCCCAACCCATCTGTAACACATTTTTCCTGACATCAAGCGACACATTTTGCATCTGGCGCTGGACCCGGATTTTCCCGATCAGGTTAAACCCGATCCGGATAAGTTTGACTAAAACCCCGAAATGTTAATGAGAGTTGAGAGTCCTTGCACCCAATCCCTGTCGAAAAGTACGGACGTTCGATAACGCGGCCAACCCAGAACGGGTTACCCATCATGATAGGGGATTCGCTCACCATCTGAGAAGCTTCCTCCAAAAACTTTGTTCAAAAAAAGTGAAGCTGAACCAAGTTTGACGAAAAAACTCTGCCCTGTCCATTTGGGGTACATCCGCATACTGTACAAGAGCCGCTCGCCCTATAGCCTGATCAGGTTCCGCAATTAAAGCAACGGACGGCTCAAGGGGAGAAAAAAGCCCAACTTGCCCGGGAATATAGCATCATCGGGAGACGGTTTATCAATAGCACGATAGGGTTGACATAAAAATCAACCGGTTGAATCTTTGTCAACCTACTTGATCACATAATGGGTTCAATGTTCGAATGGATCGTGGCAATAAACTCATACTCCATTCCATTAGACCTGTGCTAAAAAACAAAACGAAACCCCGCAAAGAGAAAGAGCGTATTCACTTGAACATTTCCAAAGTACGATATTTTAAAGGTTTTACCGATACTCTGTCGAAATAATCATTGCAGTGTGTGTATTAGTTCAATGTCAGCAAGTGGCCAAACTAATACTATCGGCTGTACCCGAATATAGCGAGGAGAAATGTAAATGAAAGCATGGACAAAGTTTCCTGGAATCGTAAAATCAGGACTGATAGTGTTGGGAACAACTGGATATATATTTTCTATGACCCCAATCGTGCATGCCCAGTCCATAGGCACATCGCCTCAAGTAATTTCTCCACCACCGTTCAGTTGCACCGTGAGCATTGATAGACCGCACGGGTCAACTTATTGGTCAAATCTGGGCCAGTCACGGATTGCTTCCCACGCATGGATGTCATGTACGGCCAATGTTCAATCAATTCAGGTAACGGCGATCCTGTCACAGGATGGAGCAATATATGGTTTCGGTAACACGTGGATAACCGAGAATAGCCAATCGAAAAGCGCCTCTAATACCTATCAAATTCCCAACCCAGGACCTCAAGCGAGTTGGCAATGCCCCTATCCTGGGTGGTATAATGAATGGATGTCACAAGGAGTGGGTTACACGGAATCCTACAACGGAACCCATGCGACATGGAATTCCGTTCCTTCTTATCGGACCAACTCATTAGGCTGTCCGACACCTAAAGCCACTACCTAATTTGACTAGGGGAGTTCTTCGATGAATGACATTCAAGAAAAAACGGTACGACGGCTGATGTTGCAGGCGTGGGACAACATCGACACGTTCCATGCCGTTGCGAGACTCCAGAACTACAATGTTGGAGAAGAGGCAGGGCCGGAACGGCATCCACCTTGGAACTTTCTCGACCCTACCACGTTGTTCGCCTGGATGAAAGAGCCGTGGACTCTTAGCGCTTGGTGGAAAAACCCGGATGTCTGGCGTTACTTTCAAGTCAGCCCCGTAGGTGCACGAGAGGAGTACGTGGCCAAAGCAGACCAATGGGCTTACCGGATAAACGGTGTAGAAAAGTTAAAAGGCTTGAGAACATCCTCGAAACTTCCGCTGTTTATTGTGGGAGGTCCATTTTGGTCGCCCCAGGACAATTGTCGGCATTGGTGGTGGATGAATCCCCAATTGTGGGTAGAGTCCATGCAACTCCAAGTGCTGGAACAGGGTTTAATTCAGGGGCACGATCTGTATCACGTTATGGCCTATCCGGACCCCGAGGCGCTACGATGGAACCGAAGCCTTTTTGATCCGGAGCAAGACCTCGAACGAATTTTTGCAGGGCATGTCTATCAACTATGGGTTCATGCAGCGACTGGATTTTTTTATCGACTCACGGCTGAAGCCGACAACGGGCGGGCATGGGATGTTATCGTGGACACGCTTATCTTGAATCAGCCCATTGAGGAGGACGTTTTTGGTTAGGGCATCACAGTTTTATCCCGGATTGCTTTTCACCGCAGCCCTTGTGCCGTTCCTCGCTTCGTGTGGGAACCCCCCACAGAAATCCACATCTCCGTCACTTTATACCGCGGGGTTCCCACCGGATCTGCCCTTAGCAACTATTCAATCCAGCGGCCGAACATTTACCGTTCCGTTGGTCAGTGCTACGTGGATCGACGGGCGGAATAATTTGAGCAAGTCCCCACCCAAAAGATACTCGTGGCCATTACGGGTAGTATTGGGACATAATTCACAAATAAGGTTTTCGTGGCATCGAGCGAAAGAACCGGACATGGTAATGGTATCCTTCTATTCGGAGGCCGAGGTGAACCAGGAGGGGATCCCCGACGCAGCACCGGAGACTTCCTGTGAGGTTAATGCAACGTACCCGACAAAACATGGTTGTAACCTAACACCAAAAGAAGTCCGTTTTATAGTGCCGAAGTCTATCCATAGCCCTATTTATATAACGGTTGCTGCGTTGTGGGTTCCCCAACATATGCCTAAGAGCACAACTACCTTGGTACAGCATCAGGCCAAGTGGTCCGTTGAGCTAATAAAGTAGAGAATCCGTATCAGGCAGTCAGTGTTCCCCCTGTAGTGTAGGCTGGCCCTTTTTTCCTAGAGCTTGACACACTCCGATTCTGGGTGTTTTTGCACATCCCCTCGGAAAGGTGGATGAACACAAAAACCGCGCGGATTGCCCACGGTAGAATGGGACACAGAGGACAGGTAATCGGAGGCCCCCATTCTGGCTGGCGTTGTTTGACGAAAACTCTGCATTGTCCATTTGGGGTACACCTTAGCCATGTGTCAACCACCCCGGCATTTTTCCGTCAGATTAGAGCCGATAAGGTTATTGCTTGACAGGTGCTGAAGAAGGTTATAGGCTCAGACTTCCCCAGTTAATGTTTGTGTGAAAATTTCAACTTTTGGGCGGGTTTCAGCACAAAATGCAAGGTGTAGCGCGAATCGGCCGGATGTCGCGGATTTTGCGCATTGATGAGAGCCAA
>JAKACM010000015.1 GCA_021821465.1 Bacillota bacterium | reverse complement strand
CAACAGGTGCTCGCGCAAGGTTCTCGCCCCTAGCGAGGGGCAACTATCGTCGGAGAGCCGGATGTGGGAAAACCACATGTCCGGTTCGATGAGGGGACGGCCCCGGAAGGGGCCTCCTACTCTACCCCGCGAAATCGGATGAAATTTTATTATCCTCTTATTACCATAACGACATGTTTAGGGCTAGGGATAACAGGATGTGGAAACCGTACCGCCTCTCATTCTGTGACACATCCTGCCAAAGGGGGCACGGCCGTCATCGCCTTGCCGGTCCAAACGTCACCCAACTGGTTTTTTCCTTTAGTTTCCTTAACGGCAGACTCTATCGTGAATTATCAAGTGGACGAACTCATGTACAAACCTTTGTTGCGCATTTCTGCTAAGGATGCGATCAATTATCACCGTTCTTTGGCTTCTTCGGTCACCTGGAATTCTCAGGGTACTCGCTATGTTGTGAAATTACACCGCAAGTGGCACTGGTCTAATGGTCAGCCTGTAACGGCGCAAGATGTTGTGTTTACTTATCAACTCATGAAGGCAGCTAGTTCGGGAGCATCCAGCCTGCCATGGGGCTTTTCGGGGGCAGGGTCAGGGGGGATGCCCAAGTTATGGAAAAGTGTCAAGGCCGTAGGTCATCACACCGTAATTATTACCTTAACGAAGCCGATGAACCAAGAGTGGTTTTTGCATAATGGAATCCACCAAATTATCCCGGTCCCCCGAACAATTTGGGACAAATACCCCCATAACATGACCCAGGAACTTCGCTATATTCACTCCGTATCCAATTCTCCCGGCGCCGCTCCCTATCGCGTGGTTGACGGGCCGTATCGTTTTTCTTCGATGCAACCGAACAATCGATGGATTTTCGTTCCCAATTTGCACTATGATGGCCACAAGTCATTGATATCTCGAGTGGTGTTTCAATATGAAACATCGGCGGCCAATGAATTTAGTGCATTGAGAACCGGAAGTGTCAATGTCGGATATTTGCCGCCCTCACTCTTGGGATCACGCCAGGAATTGACTCATGATGTCTTGTCGACACCTTATCTGGTCGGGTTTAACTATATTGTGGATAATTTCAGCAACCAGGCTCCCAGCGGTATTGGGAAAGCCTTTCAATCGTTGGCTGTACGGCAAGCGCTGCAAATGGGAGTGAATCAACAAGGCATTATAGACCATCTCTATCATGGCTATGGGACGGTTGACGATACAGTCATTGCCCCCCAGCCCCGTACCCCATTTTTTGACCCAGCCCTTCGCCATAATCCCTATCCCTATAACCCTGGCGCAGGAAAAAAACTGTTGGAACGGCAGGGATGGCATCTGAGTCATGGAGTCATGACAAAAAATGGCATCAAATTGGCGTTTACTCTTGACTACGCATCAGGGAGTCAGACTGCGACCGATGTAGCCTCGTTGTTAAAACACACATGGGCCTTAGAAGGAATTCACGTGCATTTGGTATCCCAACCCTTTGACACGGTCATTAGCTACAGCCCGAATAATGCATCTCAGTGGGCCATGATTTATTGGAACGGAGGCTGGACCTATGGGACCGACCCTTATCCAACCGGAGGAAGCTTGTTTTCGAGTAACGGCGCAGAAAACTCAGGATCCTACAACAGCGCAGTCATGAACAAGCTCATTGCCACTTCTTATCAACCGGGAACGAGCAAGGAAATTACAGCGGCCTTGTATCACTATGAAGATTATGCAGCTTCTCATTTGCCTGCTGTGTTCATTCCTTGGATCCCGCAATTTTACGAACACGCAACCAATATCCACGGAACAGTACGAACATTCGATCCGGTCGGTGCCGTACTTTCCCCCAATTATTGGTGGATATCGAAGTAACTTCCGAGCATCAAAATTGGTTAACACGCCTATAGATTGCTTGCCTCGATGATCTTTCTAAGCCTAGAGTTGCCACTAGTTTTGCTGTAAAACCGGTGTTGGGTAGTGCGGCATCGGTTTTTCCGTCTGTCTCTCTGCCTCGAAGCCGCCCGGTTTTGTCAACGAATGCCTTCGTGTCTGACAGGTGCGACGTGGCCGTCGAATGATTCCTCCCCGTTGTCAAGCACTTTCGCCGGAATGGGGATCATTACCGGTCGGCGGCAGGGATGATGACGAGGCACTCGGCACCTCGTTTCTAATATATGAATAACATTATAGACTTTATAAATAAAATGAAGTACACTTTGTATCAGCGACGATGCTGGAGGTGAAATGATGGAATTGGAGCTCCCGGCCGAGCAATTCTTGAGCCTATGGTCGCATCCGAATTCCGAGTGGGTGGTCGTCGACGTGCGTGAGGCCGAAGAACTGGAAATGGGCAAGATTCCGGGTGCCATCTCAATGCCTTTGACCGTACTCTTTCGGCAATACGTGAAGTTGCCTACGACACGTCCACTAGCTTTGGTTTGTCTGAGTGGTCGACGCAGTGCTGAGGCAGTCCAGTTTTTATGTGAACGGGGATACCAGGCAACCAACCTCGCCGGCGGGATGTTGGCCTGGGAGGGCCCAGTGGAGGTTTAGTCACCTCTTCCGCAAATTCTGGTGGACCCAAATAGATAGAATGGTGGCTACAGTGCTTTGAGCCGTGATCGGTACGGTGAGGGTTGACGTTCAATTACGGGGCAATTCTCTTCCATCTTGATGTCTTGTTGTGTTCATAGCTCAATACCGGCTACACTTTATGCGCCTGCAGGAAATACCCATATTGATATTGTTTTCTAAAGCATTTTACTATCCGTCAGATTTCACACCCGAAGGCAAAGACTTAGACGCCATTGTGTCCTTGGGGTTTAAAGTCCACCGTTACCGTCCGATCGTCATAATAGACTTGACGATGAGCCGCCTGACTTTGAGCGATGATTTTTCCTTGTCGCATTACAGTCCGAGGTACAGGCAACAGGCGCAGTGCTTCAATGGGTGAGCAAGCATCCCAAATCACCAGATCTGCCGGGCCCTGAAGGGCCAGATCGGAGGGTTGACCCGGGTGAAATACACGCCGTCCGTTAATTGTTGCCATACGAAAGACCCTGTTCATTTCCTCGGCGCCACTCATATGTCCTAGATGCAAAGCCATCCACGCAGCTTGAAGCAAGTTTCCGGTTCCCAGGGGATACCAAGGGTCCATGATGCAGTCAAATCCCAACGCGACCGGAATTTCTAAGGCATCCAATTCTTTGATGGGCGCCATGCCTCGCCTTTTGGGAAAATCGTCAAATCGACCCTGAAGGAGCACGTTCGTCAAGGGATTGACGATAACGGATACCCCCGCTTCCCGCAAAATACGCCGCAATTTGAATCCGTACGCCGGATTATAGCTGTGCATGGCGGTAGTGTGACTGGCACTGACGCGCCCTTCCCATCCGTGTATTTTGGTCAGCCGCGCCATGGTTTCAACGAATCGGGAATCGGGATCATCGGTTTCGTCACAGTGTACATCAATCAATCGCCCTTCCCGGTGGGCCAATTCAAACACATATTCCAGTTCCCTGATACCGTCCTCCCGCGTCCATTCATAATGAGGAATACCTCCGACAATATCTGCGCCTTCATGAAGAGCCGTCTCTAATAACTCCTTTCCGTGCGGATAGCACAATACCCCCTCTTGCGGAAAGGCCACCAATTGCAAATCCACTACCGATGCCATCTCTTCTTTCAATTCCCGCAAGGCATAGAGAGCTGTGAAGCGCTCATCACAGATGTCTACGTGAGTGCGTATTTGCAAGGTCCCTTGCGCGATTTCCCAAAGGATGGCCTCTTTAGCCCGCTTTTTGACATCTTGCACGGTGATGTCGGATTTTATTTCCCCCCAGCGTTGAATCCCTTCTAGCAATGTTCCGGAACGATTGGAGGTGCGTCCCGGAACTGTGAGCGTGGTATCGAGATGGATATGCGCATCCACCAATGGTACCGTAACCAATTGGCCATCGGCGTCGATTTCTTCTTGGCCCACCTCGGATAGGTGAGGGGCCATGGCCGCAATATGCCCGTCTTGAATAGCAATATCGACACCTTCACCCCCACTAAGCTTGGCGTTTCTAATAACATAATTCCATCGTGCCATGAATTTTGTCCTCCCTGTGTTCTATATTTGTGATGAGCATAACAGATGAACGCTGGAGGCGCTTGTTGAAAATGACGGTTGTGTTAATATCTAGCACCGTGTTAGGGATAAGCTGGATGCCCATCTTGAATACAGCCGTCGAATTTGGAGACTGTCATCAAATATTTACTGGCCAAGGCGTCCCATGTGTTGAGGTCGACAAGCTGCTGTGGACGAACGGCATGCCGATCGCCCACAAAGATTCCCTTTTCATGTGGAGCCAAACCATTTGCTAAACGCCAAGGAATTGTATTGTATGAGCCGATATTAGCATAAATTGTCGATACAAAACCCCGTCGAAACCCGCTCGACGAGGTTATCGCAATTCGTGGTACCTTAATCTGGCCTCGGTTAGGCTTTGGGCTGTGGAGCCATATTCTTAGCTGCCGTTGCCGGAATGACCCAAAGGGCATAAATCAAGGCCGAAACCAAACCACCAACTACAGGAAGAGGCAAAACCGTTGTAAAAAGCACAGGAAGCCATCCTCCACCCCATATGCTAATGAAAAGACCTATGGCAAATGCCACGACAGCAGGCCAACTCCACCAATCTCGCATTGTATTGGGGCGGGCAAAAAAGGCTGCCGCGGGCGTCTGGCGACGTTGTATCCAAATCCAGTCAACCAGCATGATAAAAGTGAAAGGAATAATCACGTCCCCAATAACGTCCAAGAAGCCGGCGACGTGATTTAAAATACCCAAGATGGCGAGGATCGTTCCCAAAACCCCCATGGCAATAGTCGCGATAGGCTGTTCCCATTTGGAAGGACGGCGGAAGGTATTGAGGGCCACCAATAAGTCTACCGTAGACGGGTAGAGGTTCATGGCATTGGTATGAATGATGGCTAAGGCCACCCCTATTGCGGCAATCACACCCCAAAGAGGGGCATGCGCTCCCAAAAGCGCCAAGTTCCAATTGCCGGTGGCTTGTTGAGAATACATCCCCATTAGCCCCATGACAAAGACGGATACCATAATCCCCACGGAAGGAGCGAAAAAGAAGGCGTTCTTTCCACGCGGATCGGAGGCCGGGCGGGCAAATCTGGAAACGGTCGAAACTTTGTACGTCCAAGCGAGAATGGAAAAGGTGACAATGATGGAGATAGCGGTCCCCCATTGCATCGGCATAGTGGGTCCGGGCATTTGCACATGATAACGAGAAAAGAGGAGATAGGCCAGCATGCCATAACAAACCAAGAGTATCACGGAGGTGTAGCGATAAAAGTATTCGAGCCACTTCATACCGAATAAGACCAAAAACACTTGGAGGACTCCGATAACCCAAAACCAGAGGCTTCCGCCCACGTGCGTAATGGCGCTCAGTGTGACTCCGGCAACCGCTGTATTGAGTCCAAACCATCCCATATTCACAAAAGTGAAGAGAACGGAAAACAAGAAGGCTCCCGCTGTGCCATAACTTTTGCGGGCGACGATTAAACCCGTCAAGGGCACCTCTCGTCCCATTTCCGAAAAAAGGCCGCTGGGAACCAACCCAATCAACCAACTCAACACGATGGCCAACATCATGTCGATTACGCCGTAATGAAACAGCAGTGCACCGATTAAAGGCGTGGTGGCGGATGCGGATGCCATCAGCCACACTATGGTCATCTTGCCCGGGGACATCGTTCTCTGGGCATCCGGAACCGGCTGGACACCAACCGTTTCCACTTCTCCGAGTATACCGTTTACTCCCGGATCCGAAACAATTTGCGGTGGTTCTGCCATGCTTAATATTGCCCCCTTTAGAACCGCGGTTGACATCGGAATTTGTTGTAATGGTGCCATTAGACTCTATTAAGACAGATTACTCTGAATTCTCGATCTATTAATTGACATCAGACGTCTGACTTGAAGTGATTGTATTGTAACCCAGGTTAGATTGCAAGATAGGGATCATTAAAACTTCTTGTGATTTTCTACAGATCCCCTATGGTCATTCTTCCCATCATGGAAGAAAATACCGGTAAAACCTGCCCCATATTTTGCGAAAAACCTTAACAAAACAAATAGAAAACTGAGGGTATGACATAGGGATCGTACTCGGACGATATCTCAGCATCTGAGTCACCCATTTCTGGCATACACCGTGGCAGAGTACGAAAACCTTCAGACCCGAAGCATTTTCTCACGGCGCATTATGGGAGTTATCGCCGTGGTCATTGCCAAAGAAAGCCACGCGTTGCTCCCTTGAAGATTGGGCCGGGGTGCGGCACCTTTATTTCGACTTAGGCTTGACCCCGGCCATTCTTTTCGATCAAGCTTTCCTAGCTTAAGGCCTGAACCCCTCACATTTTTAGTCTTTACCAACGCGTGGTGATGACCCGGCGCTCCGTGTAGAACCAGAAGGCGTCCAGTCCTGTCGCGTGCAAATCCCCATAAAAAGACTTTTTCCAGCCGGCGAAGGGAAACCACGCGACAGGAGCGGGGATGCCGATGTTAATTCCCACCATCCCCGCTTCAATCCGATCTCGAAAATATTGAGCCCAGCCGCCCGACTGCGTATAAATGCTGGCGGTATTGCCATAAAGGGAGCGGTTAGCAGTACGAATTGCCTCTTCCAAAGTCGGCTCGCGCATAATACTCAACACCGGCCCGAAGATCTCTTCTTGCGCTATCGCCATTTCTGACGTCACCCGATCAAACACGCTCGGACCCAAAAAGAATCCTTCATGGGGAGTGGGATGTTGACGACCATCATAGACCAGTCTGGCTCCTTCCTTCTCGCCCCGTGCAATATAGCCTGTAACGCGATTGAGGTGTTGTGAGCGAATCAATGGGCCCATTTCGGAATCCGGTTGCATTCCCTCCCCCACGCGGAGTTGCTTGGCTTTCTCTGTCATGGCTTCCACCAGTTGTTCTGCCACGTCTCCGACCGCAATGACCACCGAACCCGCGAGACACCGTTCCCCGGCCGAACCAAAAGCCGAATTGCCGAGAGCCTCCACGCTGCGATCAATGTCCGCATCAGGCATGACGACATGAAAGTTTTTCGCTCCCCCCAGAGCCTGAACGCGCTTTCCATTTTGAGCCGCCGTGCGATAAATATACTCGGCTACGGGCTGCGAACCCACAAAGGATACAGCCTGTATGCCCGGATGGGCCAGAATATGGTCTGCGATCCGACGCCCTCCGTGAACAATGTTTACCACTCCCGGTGGCACCCCGGCTTCTTGAAGCAATTCCCCGATCCGCATTGATGTCAGAGGGGTGCGTTCCGACGGCTTCAAAATGAAGGTATTGCCCGAAACAATGGCCGGAGGGATCATCCACAAAGGGATCATGGCCGGGAAATTAAAAGCGGTGATACCTGCTACTACCCCCAACGGTACTCGTTGCAAAGAGGTCTCAATGCCGCCGTGGGCCACTTGCGAAAGCCATTCACCTTTTAATAGAGAAGGAGCCCCGCAAGCCAGCTCCACCACTTCAATCGCCCGACCGACTTCGCCATAGGCATCACTAAAAATCTTGCCCTGTTCTTTAGTGACAAGAGCAGCGACATCTTCATGATGATTCACCAGTAGTTCTCGAAATCGAAACATTATGCGGGCTCTCTCCAATACGGGGGTTTCCGACCAAGAAAAATAGGCCTGTCGGGCTGCTTTCACAGCCAGATCAACGGCCGTGTCGTCGTCCAAGGGCACCTTGCTAATGACAGCCCCGGTGGCCGGGTTATAAACATTGTCCCATTCGTGAGCTTGAGCGGTAACATGTTGGTTGTCAATGATATGGGTTAGGGTTTCCATAAGTCCCTAAAACCTCCTCTTCTCCACGCTTTGTTCTTTACTCCATCGACGTTCCGAGCTTTGCCGAATTATGGTGCGTCATAAGCAATTCGGGTGGATGGCACATCTTGAATGTCCGAATGGTTTTGGTAGAGAGTCCGCAAGGCATCATTCATGGCTTGCAATCCCTCTTGAATCTCCTGATGGGTGACGCTTAAAGGTGGCGCAATCCGAATCACATTGCCATAGAGCCCTCCCTTTCCCACTAAGAGTCCTTGTTTGCGGGTGCGCTCCAGAAATTCTAAGGCCAAATCCCCGGCGGGATTCTTGTCATGTCGGACGAATTCCAGTCCTTGCATAAGGCCCTTACCACGGACGTCACCAACAATCGGATAATGATCGGATAATGATTCTAATCCCCGGCGTAATACCTCCCCCATGATTTTCGCATTATCTACCAAATTTTCGGCAGTGATAACATCCAAGGTGGCCAGTGCGGCTTGCGTTGCCACAGGGTTGCCGCCGAATGTGGAGATCGTGGGACCTCGGTAGAACGAAGCCACTTCGGGCGTGGTGATACTCGCAGCTATCGGCATGCCATTGGCGATCCCTTTTGCAAAAACCATCATATCGGGATTCACACCGTAGTGTTCGATGCCGAACATTTTGCCGGTTCTCCCAAACCCGGTTTGCACCTCATCGTCGATAAACAGAGCTCCGTACTTTTTGGCAATGGGCACCGTCTCTTGAAAAAACTCCGGCGGCGGGGTAATAAAGCCGCCCACTCCTTGAATGGGCTCAGCTAAATAAGCGGCGATATGCCCGGAAGTACTGGTGCGAATAAATTCCTCCATGTCTTTAGCGCATTCGAGTCCGCATCGGTTTGGAGTTTTGCCAAAGGGGCAGCGATAGCAGTACGCATTGTGCGTGTGCCGGATGGGAAGGGCCATGCCTGCTCCTCCCAGTTTCCACTCGGCTTGCCCAGTTAATCCCATCGTGACTTGGGAACGTCCCGAATAACTGTGGCGAAGCGCCACAATGTCCTGATGGCCTGTGGCTAGTTGCGCCATCATGATGGCGGTTTCATTGGCCTCGGTGCCACTGGTCGTGAAAAAGCTTTGTTGCAAAGCCCCCGGGGTCAAGCGGGCCAGCCGTTCGGCCAAGTTCACAATGGATTCGGTGAGGTAAAGCTGAGAGGTATGGAGAAGTTGTTGGGCCTGTTTGGCAATCGCTTCCGCGACCCTAGGATGGGCATGGCCCACGGACACGGTCAGAATCCCTCCGAAGAAGTCCAGATACCTGCGACCCTCGCTGTCTACGACATGGCGTCCCTTCCCTTCCACGAGTACCAGAGGATCCTCATAGTAAGGCGCGACGCCTGGGACGAGGTATTGCTTGTGTTTTTGTTGAATTGGGTTCATATTTATCACCCTCCGGATTTTAGTGCCGTCCTTTGAGATCCCCACAGGACGCCGTGTTGTCTGATTTATTGTACTCGTCATACTCTTCTATTTTTCTCGGTGATAGTGTACAATTTGCTCAAGAAAATTAGACAGGTTGTCGAGGAATGTCCTATGATCACTGTGCATGATGTCCTCTCACGTCCTTTATTTCAATCAGCTCGTGTCGTGGCCGGGCATCAAGGGCTGTCCCGTTCCGTTCGTTGGGTGCATGTGGGTGAAGTGCCCAATTTAAGTCATTTTCTAAAGGGATATGAGTTGGTACTGTCGACCGGGGTGGGACTGACTAATGCGGAATTGCGGATGAGTTTTTTGAGTGGCCTGATCCAAGTCGGTGCCAGTGCTTTGGTTCTGGAGCTCGGACAATACTTGCCTCAGGTTCCGAATGACATGATATTGGTGGCCAATCAAAAAGGATTTCCCCTCATCGCCTTTTCCGAACCCATCCGCTTTTTGGAAATTTCCCAAGACGTCAACGGACTGGTAATTAGTCAACACTATCGCACCTTGGACGATTTGGAACAGCTGTCCTTGAAAATCCGTCAATCACTTTTAAATACCGAGGGAAAAGAAAAATTGGTTCGCATTCTCTATGAAACCATCGAACGGCCGGTAGCATACCGACAAAGAGACAATACCGAAGCACCCATCGTGTATGGAAGTTGGACGGATATTCCTTCTCTTTTTGTCGACGTCGCTCCTCACCCCACTTTAGAATACGCGCCTTATGCTGTAATCCGGCAGACCATCTTGGTATTTGGTCACCCCATAGGGGATCTCATGGTGGGAGAGAGAAGCGAGGAATTGGATGAGCGCCTGTATCTGGCCTTGGACCGCACGGCTCAAGCCTTGGCTCAGGATTTCATACGGGCCGAAAGTTTGGATCGCCTGCGCCGCCAAGAGGAGGAAGCCCTCTTGGAGCCTTTGCTTTTCCATGCCCACCCAGAGGCCTATCATTGTCAGCGATTTCGGGCCCGCTACCAGTTAACGGTGGGCCAAGGTTTTCTTATCGTTATTCTGGAACCGTCCGCGATCCGAGATATCCATCTCTTTTCCAAAAGTATTCCGGCGTCCTTTAGGGTGGCGGAATATCACCAAACCGACCGAAGCATTTTTGTCGTGAGTGGCCCCTTAAAATCCCTCACTCTCTTGAAAAAGACTCTTGGGCCTGTTCTCTCTTCTTTTGGGCCCAATCACCTCTTTTTTGCCGGGTCATCCGGGGTCTATCCGGATCCGAGTCAAATGCATCACGCCCTGGCGGAAGCCAATGACGCCACGGCAATAGCCCGTTATCTCAAACAACCCTTCATCAGCTACAAAGACATGGGGATTTGGCGCTGGATTCTCTTCACCCCCCATCAGGATTTAGAACGTTTGCTGATTGTGCCCGAATTATCGCCGTTACTTGAGCGACAGGACGCCTCTCGTCTTATTGAGACCTTGGAGGTGGTTTTGGCTCACATTGACTCCAAACAAACGGCCAGTGAAATACTGGGCGTACATCGCCAAACCCTCTACAGCCGTATTCATCTGTTGTACCAACTGCTGGGGAATGATTTTCTGGAACCGCCTCGGCGTCTCGCACTCGAGAGCGCGGTGACAGCCTACCGCTATTTGCATCAATCTCCAATGCCTGAGCCTTTGTCTCATAAATTTTGAACCGCATGCCGCTTGATAAATTGTCCTCGGCCTTTGTGTCCCAAAAACTGATCATGATCTACGATAACTTCACCACGAGAAAGAACCACACGAATTGAACCCGCTGTCTTGATCCCTTCAAAGGGGTTATAATCCACTCGCATATGCGCTTGTTTGACCCCCCATTCGGTTGACATGTTGGGATCAAACAGCACCAAATCGGCATCCGACCCCACCTGGATCGTACCTTTTTGGGGAAACATGCCAAACAATTTCGCAGGCATCGTTGAAGTCACTTCGACGAAGTGATTTAACGAGAAACGATTGTGACTCACGGCTCCGTCGTAGATGAGACTCATCCGGGTTTCCACTCCCGGTGCCCCGTTAGGAATCTTAGCGAAGTTGTCTCGCCCCAGTATCTTTTGATCTTTCATGCAAAAAGGACAATGATCGGTGGACACAACTTGCAGATCATTCGATTTCAATCCCTGCCATAGACGCTCTCGGTGCTTTATTGTTCGAAGGGGTGGGGACATGACATATTTGGCGCCGTCGAATCCCGGCTCTTCATAACGATCATAAGACAGAAACAGATACTGCGGGCAAGTTTCGGCATAGACACTTTGTCCGTGGTCTCTGGCGGCAATGACCGCATCAAGGGCCTCTTGTGCAGATAAGTGAACAATGTATAAAGGGGCTTGGGCTAAAGCCGCCAAGACAATGACCCGGTGAGTGGCCTCTCCTTCTAATTCGGGGGGGCGGGTCAAAGCATGATATTTGGGAGCAATCTTTCCCTGAGCCAAAGCTTCTTGCACCAAGACATCTATCACGCTGCCGTTTTCGGCGTGAATCGCGATTAAGGCGCCAATGTCGCCGGCTTTTTGCAAGGCTTGAAAAATTCCCCCATCATCTACCATAAAGACACCGGGGTAGGCCGTAAACATTTTGAAACTCGTAACACCTTGGTCCATCATTCGCGCCATTTCTGCCAGCCGTTCCGAGGATGCTTCGCTGACAATCATGTGAAATCCGTAGTCGATGCAGGCTTTCCCTTCCGCTTTGCCGAACCATGTGTCCAAGGCTTCTTGCATACTATGCCCTTTGGATTGGATAGCAAAGTCGACAATCGTCGTGGTCCCGCCGAATGCCGCAGCCTGAGTTCCCGTGAAAAAATCATCGGAAGAGGTGGTCCCCCCAAACGGCATGTCAAAGTGGGTGTGGACGTCAATGCCCCCTGGTAAGACCAGCATACCTGTGGCATCAATCTCCTTGTCGGCTGTCATGGGCAGATGCGCACCGATTATTTGAATGATATCGTCCTCAATCAGAATGTCGGCATGATAATTGTCCACTGCGGTGATGATATGCCCATTGCGAATAATGGTTTTCATAATCGCCAATCTCTCCTTTCTTCTCCCGTGTTATTGTGCCGCACCTTCATGCATGCTCCAGGTATCGATGAATCCTTTGTCTACCGGATCCATGGTGATGCATTCCGGCACCGGACATACCAAAGAACACAAATTACATCCGACGCAGTCTTGAACGCGTACGACCGGAGACTTTTGATGAGGTGGGCGGTCGATACATTGATGCGCTCCGTCGTCGCAGGCAATGACACAGAGATTGCAACCGATGCAACGGGCCGGATCGATGCGAGCTACAACCTGGAAGGAGGTGGACAACCGCAAATCTTTCCACCCTCCAATCAAAGGGGCCACTTTCCCCACCAAATCGCCGGCTTTCGCCAATCCCTTTTGAACCAAATAGTTATTCAAACCTTCAGTCATCTCGGAGATTATGCGAAAGCCGTAATGCATGGCTGCCGTGCACACTTGCACTACACCTGCACCCAAAAGCATAAATTCCGCCGCATCACGCCAGGTTTCGATCCCCCCAATTCCCAAGAGAGGAACCTTGATTTTCGGATCGTTATATAAAGAGGAGAGCATATGCAGGGCAATGGGTTTAACCGCGGGTCCGCAATATCCCCCGTGAGATCCCTGCCCGTCGACATCCGGCAGGGGGTGCCAAGAATCCAAATCTACTCCCATCACACTGTTGATCGTATTAATAAGTGAGAGGGCGTTTGCTCCCCCTCTCACGGCAGCCTGTGCCGGATAGCGAATATCCGTGACATTGGGGGTCAGCTTGACAATCACGGGCAGTGAGGTCGCTTCGGTGGCATAACGGGTAATGGTTTCGGTGTATTCCGGAACCTGTCCCACAATCGCTCCCATCCCTCGTTCACTCATGCCGTGGGGACACCCAAAGTTTAATTCAATGCCGTCTGCCCCGCTATCCTCCACCCGTTTGACCATGTCGTGCCAGACCGGGGCCACAGATTCAAACATCATGGACACAACGAGAGCATTATTGGGATAACGGCGTTTGACATTTTGTATTTCTCGCAAATTGTCTTCGATTGGACGGTCTGAAATCAACTCGGTGTTGTTGAGACCCATCATCCGGCGTCCCCCGTAATCGATGGCCCCCAGTCGAGAACTGACATTGGTTATCGGCTCCCCCACCGTCTTCCACACGGCCCCGCCCCACCCTTCGTCAAAGGCTTTCATGACTTGATACTGAGTATTGGTTAGCGGGCCGGATGCCAACCAAAATGGATTGGGTGAGGAAATTCCCGCGAAATCCACCGACAAATCAGGCATCTTTCTCTCCTTTCCGGGGAGTCAAGCCTTTCACAAGACGGTCATGAATGGCTTGGGCTGCTTGTTTTCCGTCCGCCACCGCCTGCACCACTGTAGCCTCTCCCCAAGGTGCCAGACAGTCGCCCACCGCGTAGACATTAGGCACAGAGGTCTCGTAAGTGGATGGGTCTAAGACGACACGACCGTCACGGGTGGCCGCCCCAATCGTCTCCCAAATTTCTTGATGTTTCTCTTGACCGACAGCACGAATTACGGTGTCTGCCGGCAAAACAAATTCGCTTTCGGGAACAAAAAACAGTGAAGAATGACGATCCCGGGGATTAGTACGCACCTGAGTCTTCACGCAGCGTATGGCTTTGACGGAAGATGTTCCTTCAATGGCCACAGGCAATGTCCACCACCGGTAATGAATACCTTCTTGTTTGGCGAAGTCATACTCGTATCGGTAGCAGGGCATGGCCAACTCTCCCCGGCGATATAGAATACTGACGTCTTCGGCACCTAAGCGTTTGGCACAGGTGGCAGCGTCCACGGCCGTATTTCCTGCGCCGATGACAATAACGTGGCGTCCCACCCTAATGGTGTCCAGTTCTTGGGTTTTGGTTTGTTCGATGAGACTGAGTGCGTCATAGACACCCGGCAAATCTTCACCCGGTATGCCTAACCTGGAGACTTCTCCCATGCCGACAGCAATGACTACGGCATCATATTGATCTTGCAGTGTGAGGAAGTCACGACGGCTGTCAATCTTGCGACCAAAATGGAATGTGACGCCTAAATTTCGCACGATATCGACCTCAAAGAGGCTGACGCGCAAGGGTTCCCGATAGGAGACAATACCGTAAGTATCCAAGCCGCCTCCTTCTTCCCTAGCTTCAAATACCTCCACCCCATATCCTCTTCTAACCAATGAAGCCGCAACACTCAGGCCGGCCGGGCCGGCTCCAATGACAGCGACTCGTCCTTGGCCTTGTTCTCTCGGCGGCAGTGTGGGTATTCCTTGGTCCATGGCATAATCCATGGCCTTTCTCTGCAAACGCCCGATACTCACGGCCCGGCCCTCCGACACTCGTACGCACCGACCTTCACATAAAGCTTCGGTGGGACAAATACGGGAACATGTGGCACCGAGAATGTTAGCGTCCATGATGGTTTGGGCCGCTAAAGCCAAGTCATCGGTGGCAATCTGGTGAATGAAGCGGGGAATGTCAATGGCGGTAGGACAGCCCTTAATGCATGGCGCATCATAACAGTAATAACAACGCAAGGCTTCATCTGCCGCTTCAGCTCTCGTGAGTGGTGGCACGATTTCAGGTAGATGGGTATCATTGACCAATGCTAAACTCATGGGGACCTCCTTATCCTAACCCGAAATTGCCCTATAAATCAGTCAAACGGTGATAGGTTTCCGGACGGCGATCTCGAAAAAACTGCCAAGTATTACGGATTTCCCGCACTAAAGACAAGTCCGCATCGCCCACAACCACTTCGGTGGCGTTGGAACTGCCGGTCACGACAAATTGACCTTTAGGATCGACCAAATAACTTTCTCCGTAAAATTCCCCCATATTCCACGGCGCTTCCACACCGACGCGGTTAATGGCCCCCACGAAGAAACTGTTGGCCACAGCATGGGCAGGCTGTTCCAGTTTCCACAGATATTTGGATAACCCGGCCACAGTGGCGGAAGGATTAAATACAATTTCCGCACCGTTGAGCGCCAATGCCCGAGCCCCTTCGGGAAAATGGCGGTCGTAACAGATATAGACCCCGACGCGACCTACGGCCGTCTGAAAGGTGGGATAACCCAGATTGCCGGGGCGAAAATAAAATTTCTCCCAAAATCCCGTATTGGGATCTTCGCCGGCTTGAACGTGGGGCAAATGGTTCTTGCGGTATTTCCCCAAATATGTGCCGTCGGCGTCGATTACTGCCGCCGTATTATAATAAACTCCGGGGATTTCTTCTTCGTAAAGCGGCACAATCAAAACCATACCCGTTTCGCGGGCAATCGTTTGCATCATTTGGGTCGTTGATCCTTCGGGAATATGCTCGGTAAGTTGGTACCACCGGATGTTTTGTTCGGCGCAAAAGTAAGGCCCATAAAATAATTCTTGGAGACAGACAATCTCTGCTCCCCGTTTTTTGGCCTCATATATTAGCTTGACATGCTTGTCGACGGCACTTTTTTTGTGCTCCTCCAAAGGTCTTTCACCCGACACCTCGTGATGGGCCTGAATGAGTCCGATACGCACCACACTCATCGTAATCCTGCCTCCTGTTCATGGATTGTTATAGTCGGAAAATGTTTAGAAAGACGCTACATGGGTTGTTCGTAATGCTTCCCTGTGGGACCACATTAAACTGAGATAGACAATGAATGCAACGGCAAATCCCACAAACCAGGAATAATGGAATAACCATGCCAGCATGGGCACAACCTTGCCAATCAAAGACACCACGATGCCGGCCAGAAGCGCCCATATTGCCTTGAAATTGTATCCGTGGGCATAATAATAGCCGCCTGTTCTTTGATAGAGTTCCAATACGACTAAAGTGCGACGACGAAGAACCCAGTAATCCGCAATTAAAATGGCCGCGACGGGGCCGAGAAAACCCGAATAGACATCCAACCAACTAAAGATATAAATATGAGGATTGGAGATTAATAGCCAGGGTACCATGATGATGCCCAAAATACCCGTTAGGACACCCCCTGTCCGAAAGTTCAGGTGTTTGGGAAAGAGTTGGATAAAGTCATAAGCCGGGGACACGATATTTGCGGCCACATTGACGGAAAGGGTCGCAACGACCACCGCGGCCATTGAGATTAACAAGAGGAAGGGATTATGAAAATGACCGAGCAATAAGACAGGGTCCGATATGCTATGGTGGAATACGACCACCGTGGCCGAGGTTACGAGCACTCCAATGGCGGAAAAAATCGTCATCGTCGCGGGCAATCCCAATATTTGACCCCAACTTTGGGCTTTCTGACTCTTAGCGAATCGTGTGAAATCAGGGATATTTAGGGAGAGTGTAGCCCAAAACCCCACAACTCCAGTCAAAGACGGGATAATCACGGCCCATAAAGCGGCACCATTGACTGTGGCAGGCTGTGAAATTATCGGGCCAAAACCGTGAGCAGCAGTATATGCCCAAATCAATAAGCCAATGCCCAAAGCCAGCACACTCGGACCGGCCCAAGCTTCGAAGCGTCTCACCGCTTGAATTCCGTGGAAAATAATCCAGATATTCAAGAACCAAAAGATCATGAAACCGATCCAACCCCCGAAATTCATTCCGACAAAGGTGAAGGCATTGGAGATTCGTCCCCATTGGGGGATCAGAACGAGAAAGAAGGTTTGAATGGCTTGGCCACCGATGGCTGTCTCGATGCCAAACCACCCCGCGGCGACCAATGCCCGCAGTAAAGCCGGAATGCTGGCACCCACAACGCCAAAGGAAGCACGGGCGTAAACGGGAAAGGGAATGCCGTATTTGGTGCCGGGATGGGAGTTCAGCAAAATGGGAATGAGCACAATTAAATTGCCCACTAAGACAGTCAAAATAGCTTGCCACCAATTAAGGCCCAAGGCAATAAACCCGCCTGCCATCAAATATGTGGGAATGTTGTGGGCTAAACCAATCCAAAGGCTCAGGTAATTGTAGAATGTCCAGGTTTTCTGCGGACCGGTCGTGGGGGCAATATCTTGATTGAAACGGATCAAGTCGGCATTGTCCACTGGATTATATGGGGTCTTGGCAGGACCATCATATTCTGGCACGATCTGTTCCTCCCCTTTTGTTGCGACGCAGACCAATAAACTCTACATGAAGAACTCATTAGCTATCCTTCTTCAAGAAACCTTTATGCTAATGTACTAAATTCTCATGGTTAGCAGATCATACAAATTGACCAAATAAAGGTTGTTTTCCATTCATTCTGATTATTATTCCCTTAGAAAACAATCCTTTGCCACCTCCTGTTCGTCATGAGGACAGAATCTTTAGCCATTTCCGAAGACTGTGGGCTTGGCATAAAGTTCTGCTCGTCACATCCAAACGCATTGACAGATCTCAAGCACAATGCCAAAAAGATGACTTGTTCGCAGTTGAGAACCGGAAAACCCGATCCCGGAGTCGCCGATCTCCAGTGAAAAAATTGCCTCGCAGTGCCATTTCTAAAAAATATATTGTCCGGGTTTTCTAAAATACGATATAAATACTTGACGAAATTATAACAATGTGATTCAGTATTACCATTGTATCGAAAGATATCCTCCCCTTATTTTGAAAGGAACCGCGAAATTGCCATAGGCATTACTGACAATGTTTTTTCTCGATAACCGGATATCCGGTGGTTACCGGAAAATCGGGCGATATTGTTTTGATTTAGACTTTCTGGCCAAAGGTTGTAGTTTTGAATTTCCCGAATTCATAAATCACACTGACAGTCTTCAGTTTCAGCGGATGGCAAAGAGTGAACGATTTGGCGTAACCCTTCACGACAACTGCACTCCACACCACGAATAAAAAGGAAGGAAGGATTTTATTTTGGGCTTGGTTTTGATTGTTACCCATCCCCACAGTGATGTTTGTGGGGAAATCACGCACTGGAACCGTACGGTCGTTGCAAAAATTGAGAATGAGAGAGCTCTGGAAGCTTATACCGAGAATTCCTTTAGTGTATGGAAAGTCGTACGGCAATATGGGAGTTACCAACGTGCTGTTGGAGCCCCATTTTTCCCTATCTGGCTAGGCCAACATGGTGGTATGGGTGTCACACCGGAAACAAGCCCCACTGCCGACTTTGTATGGGAAGACGAAGTATCGGAGGAAACGGACCGGGAGATGAAAAGTGGTTTGTAAGAGGACGCGAACTCGGCAGACATGGTTAAATCGGATCTTCTCTTTCTGAAAGCTATGAGGTTACCAATTCTCTTGCAATGGGGACATGCCAGAGACTGTGAAGCATGGAGATGAGTGATAATTCCGGTACGATAAATATCACAGACTGAGGAGGCTACCCAAAGCTCCGGGAATTTTCCCTATCCTTTTCACTTTCTCTGGTCGTTGGTTTCAGGGTCCGCTATCAGTCCATTAAGCCCCTCACTGCTTCAGTGAATGTGTCAAATCCGCTATATACCCATGTTTTCATTCCCAATGCCGCCGCCGGTTCTATATTGCGTGCTTTGTCGTCCACGAACAGGCATTGTTCGGGAGATGTGTCGGCCTTTGTCAATGCAAGCCGGTAAATTCGTGGGTCGGGTTTCGCTAATCCGACTCTGGCCGAATTGATGACATAATCGAACAGATCAATGACGCCAAACTCTGTCAATCGATCTTCCAACTGGTCATCCGCGTTGCTGACGGCAATGACTTTTAAGTTTTTATCCCGGTGCTTGTGAATCCATGATACCATAGGCCGATTAAGCCGCCATTCACCGTCATGACGCACGTGCATAAGTTGTTCCGAGGTCATGCCCAATTGCGCAGCCATTTGCGCAGTATGCTCCCGGTAAGTGATTTGTCCGACGCGACAAGCTACCCAAGGGCTGTCTTGCCCGTAAAAGAGTTCTTCGACATTGTTGGGAGCCCCCCACCTCTGCTGAAGACAATTCCAAAATTCGGGATTCGGTTCGGTGATAACACCGCCAATGTCCATGAATAACGTGTTAATCCTCATATGCGGTATTTGCGCCTGAAGTCGGGCCGTCAGTTCCGACGAAGGTATCCAAAGTAAGCTGTCCGACGCCATAAGGATTTTGCTCGCTTCTCAGCTCTGTTCACTCACTTTGTGCGGTTCTTGGTTTGGGCATCATCTTCTCACCTTCGAGGCGCTCTCCTCCCTATTGAGAAATATTATCTTATCAAACCCATTCCTACAATCACAAGGATCAGCCAAGAGTTCTTTTGCTCGCATTGAGAACCGGAACAATTGAAGCATTTCCCGGTCTATTACCATCAAACCATCGTTAAATCTGGAATCTGCCATCCACTTAAAATCGCATGGAAACATATTTGGTTTCCAAGAATTCCTCAATGCCTTGATCCCCCCCTTCCCTTCCCAATCCGCTTTCCTTCCAGCCGCCGATGGGGGCTTCGACACGGGACGGAATCGGGTCGTTAATGCCGATCAAACCGAATTCCAGCAATTGCGAGGCCCGCATGGCCCGTCCCAGATTTGTCGTGTAGACATAAGCACTGAGACCGTAAGGTGTATTGTTGGCCGTTTGAAAGGCGTCTTCTTCTGTGTCAAACACCGAGAGTGGGGCTACGGGACCAAAGGTTTCTTCACGAACCAGAAGCATGCCCTCGTTAACTCCGGTGACGATAGTCGGCTCAAAGAAATATCCCGGTCCCGGTCGTCTGAGCCCTCCAATCTCGACTTGTGCACCCTTGTCTTCTGCATCATGAAGATGCGTAATGACTTTATCAATGGCGTCTTGATTGATTAAGGGGCCTATCTGAGTATTCGGTGCCATCCCATTTCCGACCACAAGACCCGTGGCTGCTTTTACCAATTGCCGAATCACTTTGGGTGCTATCGACCGTTGAACATAGATACGGTTGGCGGCCACACAAATTTGACCCGCGTTGCGAAATTTGCAAGCCATAATCCCCGCGATGGCGTCATCGATATTCGCGTCATCAAATACGATAAAAGGAGCGTTCCCACCCAATTCCAGCGAGACTGACGTAATATTTTTTGCCGCATTGCTTAAGATTCGACGTCCTACAGCAGTCGACCCGGTAAAAGATATCTTGCGCACCCTTTTATCCTGAATCAGAGCCGGACCCACCACCTCGGGATCACCCGTCACGAGGTTGATCACTCCCGGTTGCAGAGCCAAAGTGTGCAACAACGAAAAGAATCGCCAGGCAATCAAGGGCGTTTGCTCGGCCGGTTTAACCACCACAGTACATCCCGCAGCCAGTGCCGGGGCCATTTTTCGACAGATCATGGCAAAAGGATAGTTCCAAGGGGTAATGAGGACCGCAACACCGACAGGCACCTTTGCCGTCCACCCGGTATGAGAATTCATCGGAGGGAATATCATGTGGCCGTAAGACTGAAACACTTGGGCCGCGTAATATTCAAAAAATCGGGCGCCGTACCTTATTTCGGCGTCGGATTCGGCAAGAGACTTTCCCTCCTCTTGAGTTAAAAGCCGGGCCAATTCCTCTCGATGGTCCGTAATGGCTTGGTAAATAGCCAGCAAAACATGAGAGCGGTCGCGAAAGGATGATCGAGACCACTGCGGAAAAGCTTGAGAAGCGGCATCAACGGCTAAGGATACATCGTCCGGATCGGCCAAAACTGCATTCCCGATCACCTCATTGGTGGCGGGATTATCGACGGCAAATATTCGCGCGTGAATACCCGGATGCCCACGTCCACCATAATATAATTGAGCTTCCATGATCCAGCCTCCCTCTTAATGCCATTTCATTTCCCATGCTGTCATGCTCTTCATCTTTACTCGTTTATACGACATGTGCGAGGATTCTTTGTGAACTTCTCTCATTCTTTCAACGCAAACTCTGCACAGATGTTCGTCATGGCATTTAAAGCAAGGGATGCAGGCAAGAATTCTCTCGTCGGAGGTGAAAAAAACACCATCGAAGCCACCCCAATTTCCCTTGCGATATCGCAAGTTCTCTTAACTTCTTTCCAAGGCCGGGCGTTGATCCCCATCCCCTGTAAACCCTGGGCTTCGTTAGCCCTTGACTCCGCCGTTCGTGGCGTAAGCTCCCGCCAAAAACTGGCGTTGAGCTACCAAAAACAAAATCATTACCGGAAGAGTCGTAAAGACGACAGCCGCACTAAGCCCCGTCCAATCGGTTCCATTGGTTCCGAGAAATGTGGCCAGACCGACCTCAATCGGTTGAACACTGGGGCTTTGGGTCATAATGTATGGCCAAAGGAAACTGTTCCACGACCCTAAAAACACATAGAGTGCGATGGTAATGAGAGCAGGTTTGGCCATAGGAATCGCTATTTTCAAAATAAAACGGATTTCGGATGCTCCGTCGAGCCGTGCGGCTTCAATCAATTCTCGAGGAAAGGTCAAAAAATACTGACGCAACAAAAAGATACCGAATACTGATGCCCCCCAGGGAACAATCTGAGCCCAATAGGTATTCAACCAATGCAGGTCACGCAACACAATGTAATCAGGGATCAAAAGCACCGTCTGCGGAATCATCATCATGGCGATAAAGCCGGCGAAAATCGCGGATTTCCCCCAAAAACGCATGGTTCCAAACGCAAATCCCGCTAAAAGCGATGTGATGAGAACCAACAACGTCGTGACGGAGGCGATGAACAGTGTGTTAAGAAAATAGCGCAACCATGGGGCCTCCGACCAGGCACGAGTATAATTTTGCCATTGACCATGAGGCAGAAAAACCGGCGGAAACTGCAAGACCTGATCGGTCCCATTTAGGGAGGTGACAATAACCCAATAGAACGGGAAAAGAAAGATGACGACCAAAAACATTCCCACGAGCCATTGCCACCAGGGAAGGCGATGCCACAGCCTACGCCGAGGCGCCGGTGCCAACACCGGAAAGTCGTCGGACTGGTGCTCGGTTAAGGGTTTATGTTTCAACAACATGATCGCCTCCCCTGGGGCAAGTGACATTCCTATTTAGCGGATGACAAATCTTGGATGGCTTGCGACTCGGCCGTGGCCAAAGCGTGAGACACGGACTGATGCGCAATGGTTGCCGCCTGGATGGCATTCGACAAGGCGCCTACGGCCTGTTCCATTCCGGCCACCGGTGGGGTAGACCTGGCGTAAACTAAGGCATCAGCCGCAATTTTCTGATAAGGATGCGTGCTGTAGTAAGTCTTCATCAAGGGCAAAGCCGCTCGGGTGACGGGCAAATATCCGGTGTGAGTCGCCCAATAGGCCGTCTCTGCCGGTTCGCTGAGCCATTTCATAAAGGTCCACGCTGCATTTTTCTGACGGGTGGAAGCAGAGGAAAACATGACAATGTTTGTCCCTTGCATCACGTTTCCTTCACCGACCGGACCTTTGGGAAAGGCGGCAACTCCCATAGCAAATTTCCCCCCAATAGCCTGTTGATTGTAGTAGTAGCTGGCAATGGTCGAGAGGTCAAAGAGTCCGTGGCCTGCTCCCAAGGCTGTTTGTCCGGGATAGTTGGTGCCGAATTTCATGGAACCGTTTTGATACATATGCACGACATAACTTAGTGCCGCTCGGGACTGTGGGGTATTGAATGTAGGTTTGCCATTTTTCATTAAATGACCTCCGTAGGCCCGAATCAAGGCGACGAAAAAGTAGGTGCCGTTAGCCGCTCCCGACGACGAACCGGGGTCAATGCTCACCCCCCAAGTGTTGGCGGAAGATGATGTGACAGCCTGGGCATCACTCGCAAACTGGGACCAGGTGACAGGTATTGGCAGATGTTCTCGATTGAGCCAAGTCTGATTGTAGAACATGACAAAATCACTTTTATTAAACGGCCACATCCACATTTTCCCATCGGGCAGAAACTGATCGGTCCACACCCCCGGCCAAATTTGTGACTTCTCTGAGGCGGTAATGCCATTGGATCCGTTGACATAGGCGCTTAAAGGCACGATGGCACCGGAATTGGCATATCCCGCTGCCCAATCCTCGTAGGCCTGAGCAATAGTTGGAGCCTGGTTGGCTGTCACCGAGGCTTCGATCTTGGTTTTTAGCACGCCGTAACTGGGTTCCACTTCGAGGTCCACGGTAATGTTTTTATGAGTTTTTTCAAATTGGGAAACCAGAGACTGCATGGCCGTCTTTAACGTGCCGGAAGACATGGCCTCCATAAATGTGATGGTGACGGGCCCAGAATGAGCCGCCGGCGGATGCGAGGAAGTGGAGACAGATCCGCATCCGGCCGTCATCACACCGGCGACGGTTGACGCCATAACGAATGCGGTGATTTTTTTGCCGAGCATCTGTAACACCCTGCCTTTCTTTTTCATAACCGAATGAGAATCCCTGGGGAATCCTCCTGGCCTATTGATAATAAGCGCGCTTTTTAGAAAGCCACATTTGCAAGGCCGTAAGAGTGGCGATGATTACGAACAACAAGACAGCCAGTGCAGCCGCGGGACCGGTACGGTAAAACAGAAACGCCAATTCATAGAGCCAATAACTGGTCGTGGTCGTGGCGGACAAGGGACCTCCGGACGTCATCGTGAAAAATTGAGTGAAAGCTTGCAGAGAACCGATGGTCGTGATGATGAGAACAAACAGAGTTGTCGGAGTCAAAAGGGGCCAAGTCACGGACCAGAATTCTTGCCATCTGTTGGCCCCGTCAATACGTGCGGCTTCCCGGAGGTCTGCCGAAATGGTAGACAATCCGGCCATAAAAATGATGACATCAAATCCTAAGCTGTGCCACAAAGTATAAAGAATTACCCCGGGCATAGCCCATCGTTGCGATTGAAGCCATCCCACCTCGGGAAGATGCACCATGTGCAATAGGCCATTAAGCAACCCAAACTGGGGATTGAAAATCCAAATCCAGACAATCGAAGTGGCAACCACCGGAGTTACGTACGGTGAGAATACGGCCAGCCGTACAAATCCCCGGCCAATAAACTGTTTCATTAAGACCAAGGCAATGCCCAAGGCAAGAAAGAGACCGATCGGGACCGTTCCCACCACAAAGTACAATGAAATCATCAAACTATGCCAAAATGCCGATGACATCAGTAGATTGCGATAATTCTGTAATCCCACAAAAATTGATTGAGAGCTGTTGAGGAAATTCCAGTTGAATAGGCTGATATAGAGAACATAGAACGCGGGAATCAGCGTAAATACTAAAAATACGAGACCGGCCGGGGCCAAATAGAAATAGGCCTGAGGACGCCTACGCTCCGCTGAGTCCATGGTGCTTCTCCTCCCTGTGGAGTTAGAAAGCGTCGCACACCCATTATCGGCTGCTCTGCGCCGCCTGGCCGCTATTCGAGACACCAATTCCGCAACTCTCGACAAACTTCTGTTATTCGGTATGTTAAATATTATTATACATTTTTAAGATAACAATCTACTGAACAATTTCCTGTGTAATAATAATTTTGACCTTGTAGTATAATTCCTGCAAGGAACGCAACAGGCCACTGTCGACTCACTCTACGCCCTTACAGGCCCGCGGCATAACCCATCGGAAGGGGCGCTTTTAACCATTGAGAAAAGATTTAAGAGCGGATATTGACCGAATTATGTATTAACTGCGAGAATTGTTGCCGGAAAGTAATTGCGTGTTTAAATTCTTGTGCTTCTCCTCTTAGCAGTACGACAACACTGACAAGAATTGACAACCTTTATTAAAGAAGTATTCGATTTTTTTATTACCGACGAACCTCTTGTGATTTACAATTAATTGCAAAACGGATTTCATGTCCCGTTGAATCTGCGATTACGTTGTCATGAATGAACCATTAATCATCCACGATGTTCATATGTGAATAAGTTGAGATTCGATTCAGGAACCTGAGAGGAAATGATGTTGGCCGATAGTATAGGCCTCAGAAGGAGAGGAAAGGCAATGCGTTTACTATTATTCGATTTCGATGGTACGCTTTACCGCGGCGATGATCCCTTTTGGTTTTATGCCCGAACCATCAGCGAGCATATGGACGAAAAAACGCGCACGCACTACCTGCATTTGGTCGAGGAGCATCTCAATGGAAAAGGTGTCGTCGCCGGTGACAACTGGGAAGCGGTCGTCAAGTTGGCCGCCCCGATTATACCAGATCGTTCCATTTGGCAAGCCACCTTTTTAGCGACGCGCAATTTTATGATGACTGCCGAATGCCATCTCGAAGTACCGCCGCCGTTGTTAAACCTTTTGCATCTGGCCAGACAGCGGGTTATGATTGTAGCGGCGTCCAACAGCCCTCCGGAATCCACCATCCCGTTAATGGAAAAACTGGGATTGGCGCCGTATTTTGATCATATTTATGCTGCCGCCCACAAACCTCAAGGTTTGGTGGATATTGTGACGAAGCTAAAGGGAGAAGATTTCGATCCCCATCAAGTCTTTTCCATAGGCGACAATTATCTTAACGATATTGCTCCCTGTGTGGAAAAGGGCTGGTTGACAGTGCACATTAGTCCCCATGGGTATTTTCCGGGTCCATGCTCTGTTAAAGCTCGCAGCATTGAAGAGGTTTTACCGACTTTGGAAGCGTGGGTCGTTGAAGGAACACTGCCGTCGATTCATATAAACATATAAAGAGCATGACAGTTCCTTGCCGTTGAGGTAAGGAACAGAAGGTTGGGTATCATAAATAATAGGCCACAACGAGGAAATGAATGTAGGGGACGGAGAGCTTGCGATAATTCTGTTGTCTTGTGAAAGGAGTGCACGGCCATGGCAGAGATCAGTTTTTGGGGAGGGGTTGGGATTATTGGGTCCAGTAAAATATTGATCGAACAAGGATCGTGGCGCGTTTTGCTGGATTTTGGACTGGACTTTTCTCCGGGTCGCGGTCTCTTTCGGATGGGAGTGCAAGCGAGACCCGAATTTGCATTGCATGATCGACTGTGTATAGGCCAAGCCCCCCTATTACCCCATATTTACCGTCCCGAGGCCCTCCACGGATTTCCTTTACCGGGAGGATCGGACGGCCGTACAGCGCTCTTTGTTTCGCATGCGCACATTGACCACATTGGACTAACAGGCTTCGTCGATCCCGCTATTCCCATTTATTGCAGTCCCCAAACCTCTCGCTTAATGCAAGCGTTGGCCGAAGGTGGCGACGTACCGGAGGGTTATCCCCCGATATTTACGGTAATGGAAGAAGGAAAACCGCTGAGTTGGGGACCATTTCGAGTCAGTTGTTTCCCGGTGGACCATGATGTGGTGGGTGCGTCGGGATATGCGGTGGAGACCGAAGACGGCGTGGTGGCTTTTACCGGGGATATCCGACTTCATGGTCGGCACCCTCAATGGAGCCAAACCTTTGCCAAGACCGTGAATAAATCCCGGGCTTTGGTCATTGAAGGAACGACCCTATCTTTTGGATTTGCTCAGGCACAAAGGCCGGAATCGGAAGTAGACGCATTATTCGCTCAGGCTCTGCAACAAACGCCGGGATTGGTGCTACTCAGTCTCTATCCTCGCAATCTTGAACGCGTCGAGGCCTTTCTTGAGATTGCGCGAGAAGCGGGGCGAATTATGGTATGGCCCAAAACGTGGTCGAAGTTTTTTCGTCACTGGGGTTTCAAGGATATTCGAGCATTTGAAGAGGACGTCGACGTGACAACGATCAAGCGCAACCCCGCTCAATTTGTTCTGCAGATGAACCCGGATGCGCTGCCATGGCTGTTGGACCTGGCACTGGGCCCGGGGTCGGTGTTTTTACACGCCAACGGTGAGCCTTTAGGTGCGTTTGATCCTAGATGGGACGTGCTCCATGATTGGTTGAAGTTCCTCCATATACCCTTTTGGTCTATCGGCACGACCGGTCATGCCAGTCCGGAAGATTTAAATCGGTTGGTAGAGTGGATTCAACCAGAAATTTTGTTTCCGCTTCATAGTCTGGAACCGGATCGATTGCTTCCCCCTCCCGGTACAAGACGTTGGCTCCCACAACGAGGTGGCAAAAGATATCCATTGAATGGCTATTCCTGATCCATTTTCTCAAAGGACAACCGGACACTTTATGCAAAGGGAGTCTTCCCGATGCAGCCTGAGGTCGAAAGCGGATTTATAATGTGCAGATTTGCGTATACGGGATGGGAATCTGATTGAGAATCAGGACTTCGACGTTGCTTGCTTCACAGATGGCAAAGACAAGCTCTGCCCCAAAACGTAGAAGACGGTCTTTATGGGTCATCACCAGCCGACCGGCCCGATCGGCCTGGATATCATTCACGAGCCGTTTGAGACCCTTTTTGTGGTAGTTCATCCTTGACCCGAGGTCCGCGGCGACCACCTCGAACTTCAGCCATATACAATAGAGCTCTAACACGTGCTTTTGGCGCTCAAAATCGTCCTTCTGATCATGAGTGGAGACCCGGGCATATGCCACCGTTTGGCGGTCATGGTTCGCTACGCGATCCGGTTCCTGGGTAACGGACCTAATTATACCGCCGATCTACGCCGCACGTATGTTCATCCGGCACGAGTCGCCCTAACGCTCCCATCGGCGAAACGTCGTCGGAGTGACGCCCAGAAATTGCGCAACTTCGTGAATATCCACCAAGTTTCCTGACATATCCAGATTATAGATAATTGTATAAGTACAAACAATTTTTAAGGAAACCGTTCAACTCCTCTTCCTTAGGATGAACTTTCAAAAACTCTATACCCGTGAAAATTTCGTCATCAATATCCACATCTTGAAAATGACATTTATGTCGTTTAAAATAAAAGCGACATAAATGTCATTGTAAATTGGTCGAACTCCTTAACGTAATCTCAGAGACTTGTTCCATAGAGAAGAGGAAAACGATTTGTATAAGACAAGACTTTTGGGAAACCGCTACTTTCTGATCTTGTCAATAGCCTAAGTATTATCGAACTTTGGTCGGTGGATCGGGAATTTGACTGTCATACTCCTTATTGCGATTCATTGGCATGACGGCCCGGTCGCGGTAGGCTTGGGAATGGTGTTCATGATTCTGCCGGGTGTCTTTGTGAATCCCTACGCCGGAATTCTTGCCGATCGCAAGAGTGGACGAACAGTCATGACGATCGCAAATATCCTGACTGCGATGATGACCGCTTCCTTGATATTCGTGCACAATCTATGGCAACTCTACGTCATTTTGGCACTGATCGGAACGGTTGATACCTTCTTTTCTCCGGCCGAAACCAGCATGGTGAAGAAACTTGTCAAGGATGAGGATATGACACAAGCCACCGCCATAAGGACAATCGTTGCCCAAGGAACTAAAATTATCGGCCCGGGGTTAAGCGGAATATTGGTAGCAGCTTTCGGATCCGACTTTCCGTTTTGGATGGCAGCCATTTTCTTCCTCTCATCGACTATAATTGTAAGATTTCTTCCTGCCGGATTCAATGGTCGCCTGAACCCTGTGGCAGTAAATCTCAGCATGGATGATGCCAGTTCTGGGTTTCAATTTTTATGGAAACACGGCCAGTGGCGGTTTTTGTTACTGTTTTTCGGTTTCTTGTTTTTCGTGTTGCAGATGGTCGATTCGCAATTTGTGATTCTATTGCGTCATGTTTCCGGAGCCAGTCGTATTCTGGGATTCAGTATGACAGCATCCGGTATGGGAATGGTTGTGGTCGCTATATATTTAGGTCGGGTCAAAACCCTTCGAGCTGGTGCGTGGATGATATTCGGTCAATTCGCAATGGGTCTCATCAGTTGTGCACTGTCCGTTCACCAACACGTCTCTTGGGCAGTGCCGTTGTTAGTAATCATGTCGGGCGGAGGTGCCACTATGGCTATAGTACCGTTCGAAACGCTGTTATTGCAAAGTATACCAGTCCAATGGACGGGAAGAGCCATGGCAACGGTGAGCATGATATCCTCGGCAGCGGCCTTGGCGGGTCCTGTCGTCGGAGCTATCGTGGTGATGATGTTGGGGGCTCTTTGCCTTTTTCTTAGCAGGGCTTTTATTGATCGTGGGGGGAGTGGCTCAAGGAATGGTAGTATGGAAACTGAGGGGAGTGAAAAATGCCCAAAGTCAGTCCGGAGTATAAGGAAGAGAAAAGAACCCAACTGATATTGGCCAGTGAGAAGGTCTTTCTGCGTTTAGGCTATTCTCGCACTACCGTTCAGGATGTGATGGAAGAAGCAGGTATAAGTCGGGGCGGATTTTATTTGTATTTTGCCAACAAGGCCGACCTCTTCGAGTCATTATTGGAACGCCGGGACAATGAAATCATAAACCAGTTCAAACGGCTAAAAGTCATGGGTGGACCCATCGCACCGGTTTTAATCGAATTATCGATGCAGACAAGCCCTGTTGAGGAAGAGGACCGCAGGCGCATTGCCATGATTGTGGAATACCATTTGGAGCACCGCGATGATACACAGCGACGTCCACATATAATGAAGCGCATTAATAAGTTCATTGACGCCCTTTGTGAAGTCATTCAAGCCGGTGTGGATCGTGGAGAATTTTATCCTCGACTTCCCATTTCCGTGATAGCCAAATTTCTTATCAATGCTCAAGACGGATGGGCTGTGCAAATCGCGGTGGCGGGGTCTCAAGATGCCGTTTCTGCTGATTATGGACAAGCCATTACGTTCTTTTTGCGTGAAAGTTTGGGAATTGACAGGACAGAATAGAATTTGGACTCTGGCGTATTTTCATCTACGAGAGACCCGATTTTCACAAAATCTCGTCATCAAAGAAGAACTGCAGATGTACAAAAGAACTCAGTCCTATCGCCGACTTGCCGTCCCCTCCCCCATAACGTCGGTGGGAAGTTTAAGTCCCGGTCAACCGAAGATTTTCTTTCGAAGAAACCAGCCTGTCTACAGGGACAGGCTGGTTCTATTGAAGATGTTCGTCATTGCAAGTTCGTCCGACGTACCGGGGCGTGTTGGCCTATGTTGTGGTCCCATCTTGCCAGAGATTTTAGCCGGGAAACCGGGAGGGAGAAACCTTGTTTTGACCATCGTCTTTTTGGATCAAGGCTCTACGGTAATAAAAATCCTTCCAAATCAGTTTATAAACTCCTAAAAAACGCGGAACGGGGTCCCAACCCGGGATCCATGGGGTGAGGGCTAGCAACATCCAAAAAACTAAACCGATACTGAGAGCCAAAGCGTCGGCCGCGGGCGAATGCGCTACAAATGGCCACTGATAAATCCAAGTAGGGATTGTCATCCACCATGCTGCCGGATATCCCGGAACAGCGGCGTGGATAATTCCCCATTGATCCCCCAATAAGTCAAGAGGCCTTGCCGCATGGTGTAGTGGTGATCCTTCCAGAAAGAGCACGTAGTTCTGATTATTGAACCGGGTCACCACATGAGGATTTCGAGTCAGGGCGCCAGACATGAATCCGGACTTACCCAATTTCCACGTGGTGGTTATCGAGGTAGGCATAGGCCCATAATTCCCGGTGGGAACGACTACACGATGGGCTGCGAAGTTTCCGTCAAGGGCGGAGAGCCTTCTCATAATTGTTGGCCCATGTGACTTGTTGGGCTCTTGACGCTGTCTCAAAAGTCCGCAATGCCGGCACGATCTGCAGGTTGATTGACGCCGTCATGGTCAATGGTTTGAGAATAAAGTCTTGCTCCGCGTTAATCGGGTGCCAAATCCCCGAGATTTTTTGGAGTTGTGATTCAACGTATCCGGTGCCCTCATTGTACGGTGGCCCGTAATTCGCGATTTCTCCCTGACCATTCAAATCGCAGGTTGCCATTCTTTCAAAAGCTACAGGGTGCGTGGTTGCATAGCCGCGGATAGTCAAAGGAGGTTTTTCGGGCACACCGAAAACCGCGGCTAAGACAAAGACTAAAATGACAATGATTCCGAGAGTGCTCACTAAGTGTTTCATGAAGTCTTCCGGAACATATTGATAGTCGTGAATCATCTCATCGTCCAAACGTGCTGCCATGACCTTCATCCTCCTTTCCTTCGGATCGATGGCGATCAGGGTATGGAGGCACTACCCCCTCTTTGCGGACACGGAAAATGTGTCCAAAGATCACTACACTTAAGGTCAAAGGTAAGACGACAACATGCATGCCAAACATTTGCCCCGCACTGGGTAAATTCACCCAGCCCAGTCCCGTGGCATTAAGTCCATCTTTCGCTTGCACTGCGTTCCATTGGCTATAGAAATCTCCATTAATGAGAAAACCGGTAAAAGCCGTGGGGATGGCAATGATCAACGCCACGGCACCCAGTAACCATGTTTCTCGGCGTCCGCCGCGCCATGCGCCGGTAAAAAAGACACGCCACAAATGCATCATCATAAAGAAAAAGAAGGCTTGTAACGCCCAAAAGTGGACGGCTGCGGCAAAGAGCATGGGGCCGTTGTAAGACCATGTTGCGGGCCCGTTCGCAGCTAAAATAACTCCCGATAGGACTAACACGACAAAACTGGAGGCCGTAAGCGAACCCAACATGTACATAAAACCTTGGGCTTATTCCGGCATCTTTTCTGGTAACCATGTGTCCGCAGACAAAACCTCAGAACTCGCTTTGCGTGTAGCCGTCGTCCGATTCGCCATCCCGGACCTTCCTGAATCAATTAAATATTTCTTAGTGTCGGTATTTGCCACAGTAGCGCCGTAACGAAGGTTAAAAGAAAAATTACTTCAACAATGTAATTGCCTGTTGCCGTGGTCATGCACTTTTCTCCCCCTTAATTCCAGTGATTGCGTGGTAGACTCTTTGACCTTAATCTCGCATTTCTTGATTATAGTGGCACCTAGCAAATAGGCGCGAGTGGCCCGGGCAGAATAACAAAAACGCCTCGAATGTGATATGCTCTCACAGCATATCAATGAGGTGTCTATAAAAAATATGGCAAAAGATACATAAGATTGCGAGACCCTAACGCTTTCCCTTTGTCCTTCAGATTCTGCTAACTCATGAGTTGCTTCGTCCAAACAATGCTTCATATGCCTACGGATACTAAAAAGTCTTGCGCAGATAGCTACCTGGGTAAATTGTGGGAAATCCATGACGATCTGTAACCGTCATGGGATCCTTAAGATCTTTAAGATAGGGAACATCCGGCGGTATGGGCTTGGTCGCGCGACCATGGTCGAAAGACAGCCAGTGACGATTACGTATCCCGCTATTTTCCCGGAAGTCTTTTTCTTTTTATGAAAAACTTCAATTTGCCAATGGGATAGCTGTTGGGGAAAGCATCTCAAGTGCTTTCCCCGATATTCTATGCCGGATCACTCTGGTAAGAGTTTAGCTCTGCGCCGAAAAGACAGCCTCACGAGTTGGTGATCTCAAACCCCTCCTTATGATGTTCTTTGAGGGATATTGTGAGTAAAAGGCGCGATAAACACATCCTTCTCCGGTTCACGAACCGTAAAGCCAACTTTTTGAATGCGCATGGGTCTTCTTCTCCATTAGTCGTGATACGACACTTAAAATTCGCGGAGAATCAGAAAAACGCTACCAAGAATGAGTAGCGCGCCCAACCCAAATGACCAGTTGACCATTTCACCTAATATTACCCATGCCAAAATTGTGCCGACGAGAGGCTGAAAGAAGAAATAGAGACCTCCCGAAGATGCTTCGACCGACTGTAAACCTTTATTCCACAAGAAGAACGCCCCGGCCGTTGAAATAACTCCCAAATAAAGCACCCCACTAATGATCCCCGGATAAAGCCATGCCTCCGCAGGGATCTTCGCAACTTGCCTAATCGCCGCGGGAGTTATCACAATGGCGGCGATAAGAATAGCATAGAACGTGATCGTTATCTGAGAGTAATTTCGAGGAACGCGTTTAACCAAAACGGACATCAAGGCCCATGTCAACGCAGCCACAGCCAGGACCAGACCCCCTAACTCGTCGACACGATTTGCATGTGCCGTCCCGAGACCAATAATGAGCACGACCCCAATAGTTGCAAGACTTACCGCCAGACTCTTTCGAACGCTTATCTTCTCATGGAGTATTATTCGTCCAAAAACCACCATAAAGGCCGGAGTGGCGGACGTAATCACAGCACCCATCTGAGCCGTCGATAATTTGGTTCCCAGAAACTGCGCCCAGATTGATCCGGCATACCCGATAATCCCTATCCCTGCCACGAGCGGAAGATCCCGGCGATGAATCCGCCATGATTGTTTCGATACAAGAGCCGCTACCGCTAACGTCACCAAAGCTGTCACATACCTAAGCCATACTAATGCTAAAGGTTGAATGGTTACCAGAACGATTTTGCTGACAACATACATGCCACCCCAGATGCTGGCGGCCAACGCCATATACAATCCACCGAAATATCGTGATCTCACGTTTATCCCCCCGTCAAATTGGACAGAATTGTGTCCACCGGCGAAGGTAATCACATTTGGATTCTCTTCGCTAGTAGCGAAGGAATACGGGAACATCATCTTCAAATAGTGTTCTTCTGTTCACCTTATCACCTCCTTAGCCATCGGAACATTGCGTTCATTATTGCTACGCAAAGGATCATACTATATTGCGTCAGATCGTGGCGCAATATATATGTTTCAAAAGCTATTAGAAATGTCAGCAGTGGTCAAAAAACAAATATAGACAACCCCCGTAGATCTGAATTTTCTCTCACTTCCAAGAGGTAGAACAGACCGACAGAATACTTTTCTCGCGGGTAATGGATTACCGCGGTCCCGGCACAAGTTTTTAAAATCACTTGGGTATTTTTCCCGTCTCGGTCGTGTTTGACGTAAACGAATGGCAACACCAGGAGCAAACCTCTGGGCCCAACATCGGTTGGTTCTGTCTCTTGTCATTCTTCGAGGCTTTCTTCCCGTGACACTAACCATTTTCTTCACCTCAGTCGTGATTATTGTTCAAACGCTCAGAACATTTTCTCAAGAGGATTTTTTCGCGACGATTTCTTGCGCCGTCGACAAAATTCTCCTATTGTCGAAATCAGGACTTCAGTAGAGCAACCGATCTTCTTGTCACTGGAGCTTCGATGACAAAGATGCATGGTCTTGACAATCTTTTAGAATTGAAAGGAAGAATATCTATGGCCTCTCCCTCCAAAGATGCATGGCATCTGACTAATATACTGGATAGCAACAAAGGGGGATCGTTTTATTGGTCGTTGACCATTATGGCCACTATCGGCGGTTTTTTGTTTGGTTACGATTTGTCCAATATCGGTTCAGCTCTGAACTTTGTTCCCTATCATCTCGGAAGTTTCGCCTTAGGTTATCTGGTAGCCGGGTCGTCCTTAGGCGCAGCCATTGGTGCTTTGGCAGCGGGGCCTATCACCGATGCTTGGGGACGAAAATCGCTACTGATAATGGATTCCGCAATTTATGCTGTGGGAGCTTTATTGTCGGCTTTTACCGTGAATGCCTTTATGCTCTTGGCATCCCGAACCCTAATCGGCCTGGCAATCGGTGCCGACTCCGCTATTGCCACGGTATACATCGCTGAATACGCCCCGAAGGCTCGGCGCGGATCTTTGGCAATTTTGCAACAGTGGATGATTACTGTCGGCATCTTTGTCGCGTATATCGTGGGTATTGTGGTGTTTTCGCTCTTTCCACATCAGGCTACCACAATCGATTGGCGGTTGATTTTAGGTTTGGGAGCCATTCCGGGATTCATCGGGCTTATTTATCGCGTACATATGCCGGAGTCTCCTCGCTGGCTTCTTGAACACAATCAGTTGGCGCGTCTGCAGAAAGTTCTGGGACTCTTAGGCATTGAAGCGTCTTTAGACGATCTGCGTCGAACCAGAAATCACCAAAGGGACAAGGCAGATCGCAATTCCCGGCACGTAACACCGGGAATGCGTTACGCTCTATTGGTAGCGGGGGTGTTCATGGTCTTTCAGCAAATTACCGGCATTAACATTCCCCTAAGTTACGGTCCCAAAATCTTGAAGCCCTACTTCACCTCTGGGCATGTCACTATGGTTCACGCGGCGGTTTCTGGTATCGAAGCGACATTGGTTTTGGCCACAGTCAACATGGCGGCAACTTATATCGGATTTCGATTAATCGACAATTGGGGCCGACGCCGAATTTCTCGTGTTGGTTATGGAGGCATGGCGATCTTTATGATTATAGCTGCCTTGGTTCTTCTTTATCTGGGAGGACTCGCACGTGTTATTACTTTGCTAATAGCCCTGGCCGGTTTCATTGTCTTTTTTGCCTTTGGTGTCGGAGGCACGGGGTGGATTATCCAAGGAGAGTACTTCCCGACCGCACAGCGAGGTCGAATGGCTGCTGTGGTGGCTTTTGCCGACTGGATAGCTAACTTTGTCATCGTCGAAGCATTTCCAGTATTGCAAAAGGGCATGGGCCTCGCAGCTGTCATGCTGGTCTTTGCGCTCTTATCCATTCTGGCCGTTGTCTTCATATCACGGTGGATGCCGGAAACTAAGGGATTATCCGTAGAAGAAATTGTAGCACGATTTGAACGAATTACTGAAAACGGCGGCCATCCTCAAAATGACCCTTGAAGAGGCCCTTAACTTAAGAAATTCAACGGGTGTCCCTACACTTCCGAGAGTGGTCAAAACGCGGGAATGACTAGGAACACCCGCCCCATCCGGGAGTCTCAGTAATCGCAGATAGGATAGTCCAACTGCTCTTATGTATTCCCTAGGTAGAATTGGGGCAAGATTTTATTTTTTTCACCATCAAGTTCAGGTTCATGAAAAGGGCACAGGATAAAATATTCAATGAGACAAGGGATTTCGTACTGAATGTCGGGGCATATCACCATCAAAGAAAAGGAGGCTGAAAAGCCTCTAATAAACCTCACCCCACATCTCCAGAATTTGGGTCAATGACGCTATACTAATCGATGAGCCTTTTTGGCTGGCAGCCAAGGCCCCCGCGCAGCATCCAAGTTCCACCGCTTGATAGAGCGATTGACCTTGCGCCAGCGAATGGGCCAAAGCTCCGTTAAAAGCGTCACCTGCCGCTGTGGGATCCAGAGTCGTTACACTGGGTGCGGCAATGCGTGCGGCCATTTCACTGTCCGTCTGCAATAACGCACCTTCGCTCCCTAAAGTGACGATCAATGCCTTGAGTTGTGGATACCTTTGCCACAATTGCCGGGCTTGCTCCCCGACACTCAGTGTAGGCAAGTTGCACAACATACTCAGTTCCTGACTGTTGGGAGTGAGTATGTCGACTAATTGCAACAATTGATCGGTCATGACCGTGGCCGGCGCCGGATCGCATATCACTACCATCCCTCGCCTCTTGGCAACTTGAGCGGCTCGGATCGATGCCGATACGGGAATTTCACCTTGGATTAACAAAATTTTGCCCGCAGTCCATAGATCTTGCGTGCTTTCTATATCTTCCGGCGTTAACAGTTGGTTGGCACCGGGAATGTGCAAAATATATTGCGAGTCGGGTAGTATCATGGGAATAGCGCATGATGTCATGCCCGCTTGCAAAAGTCCCCGCGTGTCCAAACCTCTTTTGGTGAACTGATCGAATACCCAAGTTCCTAAGACATCCTCACCGACCTTACCGATAATGAGGACCGCTTCCCCTAGTTTTAAGGCCTGCAAACCCTGATTGACGGCTTTTCCCCCTAATGTTAATCCAATCGACTCGACGGGCAAGGTCTCGCCAATCATAGGACCTCGCGGAAGGGTTACAGGAAGATCCGCCACAATGCTGCCCACTACAACAATATCGGGTGTCTTCTCTTGATTGTTCATCTTTATCATGTTCTCTACCTTTCTTATGCGAGGAGAAATTTGACTATAGCCGATAAAATACTCTCGCGGTATGATGAGAATGCTGGATTATGATGCACAATGCACTGTTCGAATTAGGAGAAATCTATATGCTCATCCTTCCAAATTACCGGATTTGGGATTTTTGGACAATTCATGATGGCGATCGGCATCACCTATATTGCCTGAAAGCGCCCGAAGTGGGTCATCCGTCTTCAAGACATGATTTATCCGTTATCGCTCACGCCACCTCCATGGACTTGGTCCGGTGGCAGTGGCATGAAGACGTGCTGAACCCTGGCGCAAATGGCGCCTGGGACGATTTGTCGTTATGGACAGGAAGCGTGATAAAACACAATAAGGAGTGGATAATGTTTTATACGGGACGAAATCGCCGGGACCGAACACAAAATCTCGGCTTGGCAATTTCCGACGACCTGTACTTTTGGGAGAAATCCCCTTCTTCACCCGTGTTGCAACCTGATCCCCGTTGGTACGTGACAGCGCCGGAAGAAGCGCCGGACGTGTTTACTTGGCGTGATCCTTACGTCGTCTATGACCCGTCTACTGCACTCTATTACGTTTTTCTTGCGTCTCATGACCGTTCGCAGCCCCAAGGTTATCAAGGCGCCATTGGACTTGCTCACTCTCCTGATCTTCATCATTGGTCTTGGCTTCCTCCTGTTTTGAGTCCCGGTTGCTTTCGGGATATGGAAGTTCCGACGGTCATTCAATGGAATGCCGCATGGTATCTTTTTATATCGGTGAAAGCGGAATGGTATCATCCTTCTTGCCCTGTTCCGGATAGAACCACAGGGACTTTATGCTTTCGCAGCGAAAGGATTACCGGACCTTTTGAATTGGTTGGCCGGCCCTTGGTTCAAGACCATTGGTACGCTGCCCGGCCGATAGTTCATGGCACTCAGTGCCTGTTATTGGGCTGGCGTATGGGTGAGGAAGAAGGTTACCCTCATCATTTTTTGCCCTATACCATCGACAATCCGCGTCCTTTGTTCTGGGACAAGGATAATAGAGTTCACATTTCTACCCCTTAGTACCGGTTGTGGCAATGCCCTCGACGATGGCTCGTTGCCCAATGAGGTACAAAATAAAAATTGGAATACTGACAAAAACCGTTGCCGCCATGAGTAGATTGTAAATAGTGGCAAACTCCCCCTGAAATGCCACTAAACCCAATTGTACCGTATACATAGATTTTCCTTGGGTAAACAGGAAAGGCAAATAGAAGGAATTCCATTCGGCGATAAAAGTCAGCAACGATAACGTCACGGTAGCGGGTCGGGCTAAAGGCCAATAGACTTGCCATAACACTTGCCAGGGATTAGCACCGTCCAACATTGCGGCTTCTTCAAAGGATTGGGGAATAGTGAGAAAAAATTGCCGATAGAGGAAGATTCCAAATGCGTTTACTGCAGTGGGTACAATTAAGGCGGCAAAAGTATTGACCCAATGTAAGTTGGCCATGAGGATAAAGATGGGCAAAGCAATGACTTGAAAAGGCACGATTAAAGTGGCAATGAAACCAATAAACACAAGCTCTCGTCCCGGAAAATGCATGCGAGCCAAAGCAAATCCTGCCATTGACGAGGTTAGAACTTGAGCCAAGGTGACGGCTGTTGCCATAATCAGGGTATTAAGCAACTGTCTCCCGAAATTGGTGTAGGTCCATGCCTTAAGATAATTCAACCAATGGGGATGAAACGGAATCAATGGCACAGAACCTGTGCTAATGGCTGTATTAGAGGCCAGTGAGCCCACGATTATCCAATAAAAGGGGAAACCAAACACCACGACGGCAACGACCATCCAAGGAATGTAGCGCCACTTAATGTGTCGACTCCAGTCGGAATGCTTGTCCTGAATTTTAAAAGAATTAAACTGCATAAAAACCTCCTTGACAGTCACAAGTGTTATCTGGATGGGCCGTAAACCTCCGCTAATCAGAGCTTAGAGGGATATCAAGAAAAATCATTTTCCGCACAATGCTCCGTGCTGCGAAATAAGTGGTATGCAAAAGATCTGCTTGTTTCCACACGATAGAGACATCACATGGAGGGTGTTAATGATGAACCGGATCCCTGGTGAAATACCGTACCATCCCTACGGTTAATAACAACACGGCCGCCAACAAGGCAGTAGAGGCTGCAGCCGCTTGACCCCAAGAGTTATGGATAAAAGCCAACCGCCAAATGTAATACACCAGTGTTGTTGTGGCATGAATTGGCCCTCCGCCCGTCATGACATATACGGCTGAAAATGCCCGAAAACTGAAAATTAAATTGATGATTAACACAAAGAACGTGGTTTCACGTAAAAGAGGCCAGGTAATCGCGCGAAACTGAGTCCAACCCGGCTTTAAACCATCGATAGCCCCTGCCTCATAGATCTCGCGCGGAATGGTTTGAAGGCCGGCTAAATAGAGGACCATGTTATAACCGGACATCTTCCATGTGTACATAGCGATAACATAAGGCATCGCAAATGTGGGATTGGCAACAAGATTACCGGGATGAAGGCCGAACAGACCTAATAGATGATTAAACAGACCATTGGAACTGCCCATCCACACCCAAGCAAGCCCTGCTGACACAAAGGATACGAGATAAGGGGCAAAACTTAAGCCGCGCACCAAGGTTCTGAATGGCAATGGGCGGTTGAGCAAGAGAGCCAATCCCAATCCAATGGCAATGCTGGGAATAACGGTTCCCACTACAAAGACGATAGTATTACGCATCACTTGGTTGAAGATCGGCTCTTGAAGGAGATGGGCATATTCCTTAAACCCAGTAAAGGGTTTGATTGTGGATAATCCATTCCACTGATGAACACTAAGCCAAATGATATAGCCCATTGGATAATAGAAAAACACGAGCGTTAGCATAGCGGCAGGCAATAAGAAAAGGGTTGCCCACCACCATGAGTGTCGTCGACCGACCATTTTGTCCCCCTTGGCCAAATAAGCAATGCTGTAACGCTTGTTTATTGTTGGCTCTTTAGTGTTTGTTGAGCGGCCACTGCTGCTTGATGTAGAGCCTGAGCCGCCGTCATTTTGCCATACAATGCGTTTTCGATCGCATTGCCAATGTCTGCCGAGATTTGAGAATAGGCCGGAATCGGCGGTCGTGCCCGACCGACAGCCATGGATTTTGTAAAGACATTAATAAAGGGATTGTTCTTGAGATACTGCTGATATTTTGGGGAATTTTCCGCCGAAGTGGAAACAGGGAGATATCCGCTGCCCGTATCGTAGCCTATTTGAAATTGGGGTGAGGTAACAAATTTTGCAAATGCAAATGCTGCCCTATTTTGTGCCGAAGTTGTATTAAAGATGAATAAACTTTCTCCTCCGATATTTGTAGCAGCTATTTTGTCTTTAGGCAAAGGAAAAGCACCGTAATCGACCTGATGCTGTTGTTGCAAGGCACCGTAATTCCACGGACCGTTAATTGTCATGGCCACTTTCCCGGATTCAAAAGCCCCTAGTTGATAGGATTGATTTAATGGCCCAAAGGTGGCCACGCGATCTTTCATTAATGTCATCCAATAGTTCAAGGCCTTGATACCTGCCTTACTGTCAAAAGTCACGCGGGTGCGAGAAGGATTGAGCAAGTGACCCCCCGCTTGCCACAGTAACGTCTCCCATATCCACACTGTCCATTCTTGGTTACCAATTGGCATTTCGAATCCATAAGTTTTGGACGTGGTGAGTTTCTTGGCGTCTATAAGAAATTGTTGCCATGTTTTGGGAGGTTGGGTGATTCCCGCGTTTTTAAACAGCTTCTTATTATAGTAAACGGCCAAATCGTTGGCGTCAAAGGGCATGGTCCAGACTTGCCCCTTATATACCCCCGTCTTGAGAAGTCCGGGGAAAATGGTTGATGACTTGAATTTTTCCGTTTTAAAATATTTCTCAGCATCGATAATAGATTGTGAGGAAGCGAATTGTCCAGTGTAGGCGGGAGCGATCCACAAAAGATTGGGAGGAGTGTGTGAAGCCACAGCGCTTTCAATTTTAGGTATTTCTGAATCTGCCGCACCATAATTTTGCATGGTGATACGAATATTGGGGTGCTGTTTTTCAAAAACTTTGATCTCTTTTTTCACGTAATTCTGTGTTTGAGGAGATTGAATTCCTTCTTCGAAAGTCAATTTAATGGGTCCCGAAGAGGCGGCATTTCCTATTGACCCGCATCCTGCGATCAGAAACGATGCCGCAGATATCATTGACACTCTGGCAATCCGTCGTTGCGAAATGTGCATGTCTTTTCCTCCAATTTACTGAGTTAGTGGTGCAGTTGTTTAAAGCTCTCCACTCTCTCAAACTTGCCTATAGGCAACCGCAGACCCTCACCACCTAGTGTTCCGGGAAAGATTTCGGAAGTCGCGGAATAAATGTGCAAGGTAAGATGGTGATGGCTGAGACCTCACCATTCTCAATCGATTCGAGCGATAATTCCGTGGCTATTCTGCCAATTTCCAAAGCGGGCTGGGAAATGACCGATAAAGGCGGCTGAACAAAAGTTGTCCAAGGCTCGTCGTCTAATGTCACTAGTGTTAGACAAGACAGAGTTTTGGGATAATTCTGTTGCAACCTGTATACAAGACCCATTGCCATCAGATTATTACTAATGACCACCACCGACGGAATATGAGGATGATGTGCCAACCAATCGGCAGCCTTTATACCCCCTTCATAACGCGAATCTCCTTGAAATACGGAGCGATCGACCTGTTCGGTTGCGTTAAGAAATCCCTGCAATCGATTTTCTGTGGTAGATAACCCCATGCGTCCTGTGATGAATCCGAAGCGACGGTGTCCTCGCCCTTTATAAAATTCTACCGCTTTGAAAACCGCTTGCTGACTGTCTGTAATCACCGCCGGAAAAGAGAGTTGTGTGAGACGCCTGTCATAGGTCACTGTTGGCACTGTAATTTGAGAGTAAACAGAATTCCCGTCAGCGTCTGTCTGGACCGGTGCCAAAAGTATTCCGTCGACTCCTTTGGCTATAAGATTTTGAATGGCTTCTTCTTCGCGTTCAGCATCTTCGTCAGAGTGAGTGACGATGACTGTATAATTAGCCGCGCGGGCCACCGTCTCCACCCCTCTGAAAACCTGGGCGAAATACGGGTTAGCCATATCGGCGGCAATAAATCCAATGGTTCTTAGTGTGCGTTTACGAAGTCCTCGACCCAAAGCCGACGGAACATAGTTCAACTTTTGCATAGCCGCCAACACATTATTTCTCGTCTCTGCAGCCACAGATCGCGTACCGTTAATAACATGCGACACCGTAGCCGTGGAAACTCCAGCACTTTTTGCTACGTCTCGGATCGTAGCCATTTAGGATCCCTTCACGTCGTTTCAGTAGTAATCGTTTACATGTAAACGATTACTACTAGAATAAATATAATATAGAGACAAGTCAATATAATATCAGCAAACATTTTTATGGAATAAGAATGGATGAGAGATAAAACGCATAACCTTAAAGGATTAGCCGTTAATACAGGAGTTTCGCTAACAAACCATGGCTTTACAATCGCAAAAGTAAATCAAAACGATAAAAGGTTAACCACGGAAGGGTAATCTTTAGCGGATACTCAGAAGGTTTTGCGATGAAATCCCTACCACAGCCAACGTTTACAATAATCCATGTCTGCACCCTATTTCTGCTCCGAATATAGCCAATAAATCAGGCATTCGGCTGCTGGACGCACGACTTGTTCCTCCGCTCAAAAAGACCGAGACAACCACATCTTGCATGGCGTATGTTCCTTGATACAACCGGAAAAGACATTCGTTGATGGGGACCAATTGAGCTTCCAAATCTATCGCGTAACCATGGTATTTTAATCGATCCTGTTCCCTATTCTTGCCTATACCTCTTCTGTACCTTAAAAACATGCGTTATTTCGTAAAAAATCCCACTACAAAAGACCCTGTCTGCGCATTAATGACGAGATTATCATAGGCAACATAGACGGGAACCCCGGTTGGAGCCTGACTGACATTAACCGGCGTGGGTGTGGTAAAAGTCACAACCCAGGCCGGTACGTGCTCAAGGATACGGAATGGCACGGTTGTACCAGGACCAGGAATGGAACCGGGAAAGGTAAAGTCCGTCAATTTTACCGACGTCACGGACAGACCCGGCGCGTTATCGTACGACTTCGCAATGACCAGAGCCTGCATTCTCGATATGGACGGGTTGTTGATTTTAGGAGGAAATAGCAGAGCCTGATTCGTATTGATAAGCACTCCCTTTGCCGGAATGACGTTGGGCACTTCCGTCGCCGGGGTCGGGCGAACTGTCGTGGTGGAGATCGCTGCGGCCTTCATAGGTGCCGGCGTGATCGTAGTCGGTTTCTGTGAAGTCTTAGACAGGGATTGAGAAGACGGCATAATCAGCAGAGCCGTCGCCAAGCTCAGCCCGCCCATCCCGGTAATTAGAGTCATGCGTAACAATCTCATAGTGGTCCCTCCCCTTAAGCTTCCGAGCTATAGTGTGGTCCAAATGGTCCATCCATTGGCGTTCGCCCAGTTCCCGGCTCCGTACTCCCTTTGGCACTACAAGTATTCACTGGTTAAGGGACGCATTATCGTTATACCAGCTTCCATTGTATAAATCCTGTAGACAGTTAAAATGGATCGGATAAGTTGTATTACCCGCGGCTCGATCACCGGTCTAAGGACTGCTCGCCACCGGTGAGCATTATTGGCTTTCCAATTCACGAAAGTGTTAGTGTTTAATTGTCCCAACCGGTGAAGATTCCTAGTTGAGTAGGGGCCGCCAATCTCTCCATCACCAACAAACCCGCCAAAACGACCGGACCAGTGACCGAATACCTCTGATGACACGCAAGGCACTATAAAGCGTGTTCGGGGTCTCCTGTCATCCATGGTACAATGGTCCATGTTGATGGTTTGACGTAGAAAGGACAAGATTGTGAAATCGTCCGTACCGTTTATTAATGCGACTCACATGATGCGGGCATTCGGCATTGGTTTGATGACGATTATGTTTCCGCTTCTCGCGGCGGCTTATGGTTTACATGCTGTTACCATTGGAATAATCATAAGTGTCAGCGTCTTCTTTGGTGCTATCTATACTTTTGTGTTCACTCGTGCGGCCTCCCGTTTTGGTGCTGTACCATTTATTGTTATCTCTTCTTTAATGTTCTTAGCATCCTCTGTAATATATTTCCAACACCATGGCTTAGGGTTGCTATTTGTGTCTATTCTCGGTTTCATTCCACCAATTGGCGGGATCTTTGCATCGGCTTTGGAGGAAGGGGTTCTCTCCCATGTCCCCTCCGCCCAACGCACACGCAGCTATGCTCTATACGGTATGATGGGTACTGCCGGGGGCGCATTAGGTTCTTTGGCGGCCGGTTTCCCCGAAGCGGTCGGACTTTCTTTCTCATCCGAGGTTAACGTGTTGCTCGCGGTCTACGGTATCGTTAGCCTGAGCGCTGTCGTCTTATCAACTTTTCTCTTCGCAACCAGTCGTCGGCATCGAGTTAAGATAGCAGACACTGCTGAACCCAGTACCGCTTCCGGACATCTTATAAAATCTCGCGGGATCGTTTATCGCTTGGCCGGCTTATTTGTTATTGATGCCTCGGGAAGCGGCGTAGTTACTACGCCGCTTCTCGTATACTGGCTGCACACTCATTTCGGAATGTCTGGCCCGCATTTGGCTCTCCTCTTTTTTGGAGAACAATTGTTAGAAGCCATCTCCTTCCCGCTAGCCGAGCGTTTATCGCGCCATCTGGGGCTGCTTAATACGGCTGTGTTTACACATATACCCTCTTCCCTCTTGCTCATTGCTGTCCCGTTTTCCCCCAACGGCATGATTGTTGCTCTTCTTCTTTTGGTTCGAGGGCTGTTGGTTGAAATGGATGTTCCTACGCGGCAGTCATATATTGCCGCCGTGGTCCAACCGACAGAACGGGTGGAAGCAGCTGGAATCACATCAATAGGCAAACAAATTGGACGTGCCATAGGTCCCGTTATGGGCGGTTTAATGCTGGGTACCTTTGGTACGCTCGTTCCTTTTATCGGCGGCGGAGTGCTTAAGATCTGTTACGACCTTACTTTATGGCAGTCTTTCCGTCATATCAAACCTTTGGCCTCGGATAACATGGTACACACATTGGAGGAGTAGGCTGTCGAGAGCCAAAACACAGAATCCACCGGCTAAACATGCACTGCAGATATTTGCAAAACATGTTCCTTTTTCGAACGCCACAGGGAAATGGTAGTCGAAAACCCCGCTCAAAGAAAAAGTTACGAACCCGTCCACCTTCTACGCCGATGGACTCCTTTCTCCAGTGCATTCGAACAAAAGAAATGGCGTAAATCGACGGCCCATCCATACCGTTGACACCTATAGTGGACCCGGAAATCAAGACAATCTTGAAAGCCCGCAAGTGTTACACGGCACACGTTATGCAAAAACAAACACATCATACTGCCACCTTCAAAGCCCAGGTGGTGCTCGAAATTCTCAAGCAAGGGAAAACAGTGGCTCAAATTGCGGCCGATCACCACATCCACCCGGGGCAACTCTAAAGTGGAAACGCCAAGCCCTCGAGAATTTTTCGCCGTTGTTCACGGAATCGCAAGCACTCCAACACCAAGCTCAGGCGCACGATCAGGAACTCATGGAATCCCCTGTATGTCCGGGTCGGGATCCGCCCCCATTGACGACAACCTCGTCACGGATTCAGGTGATCAGTGAGCAAGATCGGAAATAAAGCTTCACAGAGCTCTGCGTCGATAACAGACTCGTCTTAGTCTTAGACGAGTCTGAAAGAAGGGATGGATCACCGATGAGAGAAGTCGGGGCCTATGAACCCAAGACGGGATTGGCCGAACTCTTAGACGCCGTACCGGCCGGAGAAACCATAACGATTTCGCGTCATGGACAGCCTGTGGCCGTCATGATGCCAATCCCCTCGCGCCGTCAAATGCCGCCTGATCAGGTAATCGCGCGGTTGCGGCAACTCCGAAGACAAGCCCGTCTAGACGGAGTCAGTCTATCCGCTTTAATTGCCGAGGGCAGAAAATAATGGCGTTCGTCGTCGATTGCGTCGGTCACCATGGCCTGGTGTTTTGAGGATGAAAAAACAGAATACACCGAGAATATTTTGGATCGATTGGGACATGATGAGGCATTCGTTCCGATGATTTGGCCGTAGGAAGTTTTCAATGTTTTGTTGATTGCCGAATGAAAACATCGCTTATCTCCGGCTTTAGCCGATGAATTTCTCGACCTGCTTAATCAGTTGCCGATTGTGGTCAAAGAATGGGATTGGCCGAGTCAGGCCGAGGCCCTTTTGCTGCGGGGACGGATGTTCGGTTTAACGTCCTATGATACGGGCTATCTCGAACTGGCCTCGCGTTTAGCATGTCCTCTGGCTACGCAAGACGAAAAGATGCGCGAGACCGCGAGAAAACTCGGAATAGTTCTTTTGGAATCCGACAATGGCTAAGCAGGATTCGGCCTGCCGCAGGGGATCAAACTGCCCGATTGGCGCACAAACCGGTGTCGCCTTGTGCGAGACCTCCCCACTCTTGTATCTTTGTAATTGTCCGAATAGAATGCATGGATAGGAAAAAATACCGTAATGCCCTGGTAAAGCGGGATTCGCGGTCGACGCGATCGGGACAACATCTTCTCGTCACGAGAAGACTTTCGCCGGTGCGATGCACGTCTTTCTCCGTTTTTTCTCAACGTTCGGACCGGAGCGAGCTCTCTTCTGGGTGGCCACTTGGGAACGTCAAAAACTCTGGGTCCCCCCAATCGCTGAACCCTCGTTACGACCAGAAACTGGGAAACAGTTAGCGATCAATCAATGCTTCGGCTTGTGCGGCCGTCGGGGATCTGGAGCTATTGTCCGACACGGAATGAATTCGATGATGATCCCCCACGTCACGCCCTGGGAGAGACTAAAGCTCAAGAAAAATATATTCTGGTCAGTTTATCACCCAAAGTACTCCGATAACTGTCGCGAACAAATTGGCGCACACCATCATAAAATTGTCGCTCACGGTCATTCAATTCACATTCCAGTGTGCTGGCCGTGCGTTTCGTCGTAATGACGCCCGTGTTGCTGCGTTTATTTCGAATCATCACGCGGCCCAACACACGACGCAATGTTTCGGTATTTTAGGTAAAAGTCCGTCTTTGCCTCCACCAAACTGCGGCGAAACGTGGACTTTAGGAATCACCCAGTGATTGCGTTTGGCCACCGAACTCAGGTGGCTCTGATCAATCTTGCGGTCAAATCTTTTGGGATTGTATTGGCCGCCTATCCACTTTAAGCATTGCTTCATGTTCAGAATGATTGGCATCGTTTATGGCTTTTAAGAATGCGGCATATCCCGGTATACCCCCGACATCTTCGAGCGGACAAGCATTGGTTCCATCGAGAATTGCGGGTGAGCATTCATCCGTTTGGAGCTCTCGAATATTTCACGCCTTTATCTGGTGGCGCCAGTCAACCCCCCAGTCGTAGGTGTAGTCAAAAACTCTGCCCGTCTGGGAGATGGCATCCAGCAATCACACTGTCGGCTTCTGGCCCGATATCATCTTGGAGTGCGTTGGGGCTTCCGTACTGTGTCCCGTTAATGTCGAAGTTCTACCGGTGCTAAATTATTCAATCCCGAGCCGATATCCGTGACCAATGCCGATCGCAAGTACTGGCCTTCGGGAAAAAAGTATGGTGAAGCGAGTACAGACCGACATTCCCGAGGATAAAAATCGGCCGAGTAGACCATTATAGACGGAGTCATAGTTTATGTGGGGGTGCGGAGATTGTCAGATATTTTTTTTCGCATTCGGGGAGCACTACTCGCCGATGTCCATCCTCTTTTCGCACACTTTCCCCTTGCCCTCTTTATTGCCGCCATCCTGTGCGATGTGTTGGGTTATATTCCTCATCGACAGTTTTTTTCTCGCATGGGATGGTGGCTTTTATCTTTTGCCATGTCTATGACGATATTAACCATTTTATCCGGATATTTGGCTGAATCGCTCTTTCATTGGCCGCAAGTCATTCATAATCACATTAAGCAGATGGAACGTTATGGTTTGGTGGCCTTTGCGACGGGAACGACCGCTTGGATACTTCGTGCCGTTAGTTTGCGTCACACGAAGGGTTCGCTGCCACTGCACCTCTTTAGCACAATACTTCTCGGAGTGACGGTTGTTTTTATCTTATTATCGACCCGTGCCGGCGAATCTACCGCGCTTCATCCATGGCTTCGCTCCATTGCGCGAATCTGGCCTCCCAGTGTGAAAGTCATTGTTCCCATTCCTCTCGTATTAATCTTCTTTCTGATCATTGTCGTGACCCTAGCTATTATAATTATGCGCTATAGACGCCCTTCCCAACGGTCTCGCTGAGTCTAGTTCGTCACAGTGGGTTTCTGATCCAAAGAATACAGTGCTTAAGAACACATTGTTCTCTTGATCGGCTCTTCGAAGTATCGAAAGGTCAAAGTTGCACAGTTTCAGGATTGAAATCCAATCCGGAAGAAACGCCCGACATATCCCTGACATACGGTCTGATGGTTACCTCATTTAAATATGTCATGGTAATATATGCCTTCTCCCTTCCGTTGGCACCCCAATAGAAACATGCATATGGTTGCAATAACGATGAGTAGCAAAATGGCGAAGGAGGCAGATCCACTATGCCTATGCACAGCCCCATTCCCTTCGTGGGATATTATCCCGAGGGCGCCCCCCATCCTTCTTGGATTGATTGCATTGAGGTTGAGAAAGTTTTGGGTTCATGTCAAAAGACGGTGACGGCCTATGGAACGGATGTACCTCCCCTTTCGTGCACAGCTCTTACGACGGTAAGATGCGAAATTCCGAGTTCCACCTTGTTAAACAGTGTTGGCTGTACAAACGATTTTGCCACAATGTCTTGGCTTGTGACTATACCGGTGCATTATACATGTGATACAGGGAGCGGTATGATTAACGTGACGGCCCCGGTACTAACAACAATTTATAACCCCCCAGGGACAAATCCTGCCTGCATTCCATTTTCAGCGAGTTGTGGCGCCAATATCTTCAATGGCGTAGTGTATGCTGCCGTGACACTCTGTCTCGAACTCAAGACACTCGCACAAGTCCAACTTATCGTTCCAACGTATAGTTATTGCCAAGGCTCGCCGGGTGAGTAAAGCTGTATCGAACCAAAAGTTTGTGTGTGATCTACCTCAAAGTCGTGAATGTTTGCTACGAAGGTTGGCATTAAGAAGGTCTCGCAATTCTAGCCTTGCCGTGAGTAGTTCGTCCTGTGAACACAATAAATGTCCTTGTCAGCGGAGAACGTCTCTTTTCCACCCCCTGGTGAATCTTGGGGTTTAGTGATGATCTTAATCCCTTAACGCGTCACGCATTCTCCCGCGATCCGAAGAACATATCGTTCTCAACTGACGAAGGTGCCTGTCAATAAACCTAGACTGCACTGAGGATGAAAGTATGGGGAGTGTGACATCCCCGAAAGGTAGTGAGAATGTGGCCCAGTGACACCCGGCAAAGCAGAAAAACTCTAACGATAGCTGCGTTGTCTATATTTTGAAACACGGGTCTCAAAACTCCGTTCCCAGTAGCAGATCGGATGATGTTTTGTCATCAGGTTCGTTGAGAGTCATCACAGATTCGTCGGCCTTCGCGTATCCGCAATCCGGCATGAAGCATACCAGCCAGGTGACATCGGTGTGTGTGTCATATAGCCGTTCCAATGGTGAAAAACATAGAGGACAAATAATGTTCATAGAAGACGACTCCTTTGAACTAGGTATTAAACGGTGTTTTCCCTGCATCCTACTCTTGAACGACTTATCTGATAATTTAGTATTAGAGGCTTCAGAATTTCGGATGCTAACCTTACCAAAATCGCCTTATCGTGCATATGTCAGGATTCACCTGACATATGCACCCAAAGCTTGGCAGCCATTTACGCAAGGAGCGTGCCGAAAATTACCATGTCAAACCTTACATCCCAGGGTTTGACGCAAATTTATCTTTAAATTCCCCTACCATAGCGGACTATCGTGTAGCGCTACTGGCAGCGCTCACGGTGACGACAATACCCGTAAGCACCGCGCTTGTCATCGCAGCGCCGTGTAAGGGAAGAACCCACGATGATATTAAGGACCATAATCCTCCCATGGTTGCGATGAGAGGCATAATCTCTGGTCTCCTCATGAATATCCCTCCTTCGCTTCCATATTATTCCTCTCAAGGTAAAGTGTTACTGCTAACATGATCCTTATCACTAGGAGCCTTGGGAATTGCGACCTCGCCTTGATAAGATTAAGATGACAGGGGTACAATCATCGCGATGATTGTACCCCTGACTTCCTCTCATACCTTGACTGACGTCGGCCAACAAATAAGGGAAGGGTACTGGTCATAGACCGGCAAACAAGGTGCAGACTGGAATCCAAAGGGGAAAAGGGACTGAAACTCAAAAACGCCATCACCTACACGTTTTTCATTCTCTACCTTCTGATGCGTTGCAACTTTGAAGGGTTCGGTCAACTACGGCATGAAATACGTCAAACAAAAGGAATTTAGCTCCTTCTTCGTTCCATGACAGGGAACCTTTCAATGCCGACAAACCACACATGTACACTTTTAGTGGGAAGGACGTGGCATAGATCCCATCTTTAAAAGTCCGGAGGATCTGTGCCCAACCTACGAATCCATTGATGACGCACATTGGCATTATGACATCGCAGATATAGGAAAAGGCTAGCAAAGAAACTTAATTTGGCCGAAAAAAATGAGCCCTCCAGCGATTCACCCACGATTAAATCGACTGCGACTGTGTCTGAGATGAGGTCCAGTCTATTACGGCCTGCCAAAACACCTTTAGAGCGGGAGACATCCATCGTTTGCGATATCTCACCAGGTATAAAGACATAGATTCAGGGGCTTGGGGCCAATCCTTGGTAACCAGTGTCCCTTGAACCAGTTCTTGTTCTACTGTCATCATTGGGAGCACTCCATATCCCAAGCCTGTCATCACACATTGCTTAATCAACTCAACACTGCGTAATTCAATCACCCGCACACCGAAGACATGATGTTGATCCAAATAGGATTCGAAACGGGATCGGTATCCTCCCGGTTCCGTGGCTAAATGGGGGTATTGGGCTAGAACGAATGGATCCAGATCGGTTAGGAGAGCAAGTGGATGATCCGGATGTAAGACCAGGCGAATTGGTTCTCGGCGTAATTCTACCGATTCGAATTCCTCCGGATTATCCGGTTCATCCAGCGTAAGAGCGACATCGATCACCCCCTTGCGTAATGCGTCACGACGTTCCTCGGTTGTCAAGGGTACCCTAACGTTAATGTCGATCTTGGGATAGACATTTCGCATTTTCGCAATAAGACGTGGGAGACGATAGGTTCCGGGACTTTCACACGCTCCCACAGTGAGATGGCCTTGAGGTGTTGCATCAGTCACACTACCTTTTGCCACGTCGAGAATTTGGCGCACTTGTCGGACGTAGAACAAAAACTTCATTCCAGCCTCAGTCAATTTGACTTGATGCCCTAATCGGTCGAACAGAGGAACACCTAATTCCCGTTCCAATGTCAGGATATTAGTGCTGACGCTAGACTGAACATATCCGAGGCGTTCTGCGGCGGCTGTAAAGGTTTTGGTCTCGGCAACCGCCTCAAAAATTTCCAGTTGACGCAATTCCATATCATTTTCTCCCCCCTTCGAAAAAAGATTGATCCACCCGCATCTGGCATTTATCAGGATTCTACCCATGGTGTCTTGCATGGCATTCCCATGGAAAGGAACGTCCTTTGCGTGATTGAGTACCTGCCCGTGCAGTTCAGAGAATTGTCCTATAAAAAATATTGATGATATATATCATTACCATTCGCTCGACACATGAACACATTGATCTTATCCTTTTTTTCAGAAAGGGGAAGACCTCAACCATGATCAAATCGTTTATCGCGGGCATGAACCCGGTTTCTTCCAAGACGTGCGGGATGCCTCAAATTCATTGGCAATCCACCAATCCTCGACGTTGGCGTCTACCCACAAGTGCCATGGGATGGGGACTGGCCCATAGTAGATGGCACCGGTCGAGACTAATAACTCATTTGGATTGGTTTCCCATTTTCTTGACTCAGTACCGCGAATGGCATGTCTGGTGCACGTTCAATGGTGTAAGGATCTTTGTGGCACCACCATTGCAGCAGATATTGTCACATTGGCCCGTTGTTCATGCTATTGCCGGGCCCGGAAGTTGTATTGTCTTGACGGAATCTCTAGCCATTGAACAGCAATTGGGGTGTTTCGCCTAATCACAAATTTTCCCCGGATCTCGTCCTCGACACCGTGCATGACACAAAATATTTGTGAACGCTTAAAGCAAGGCGTCATTTCGAGGTAAGTGATGCAAAATCCATTCACATCATCTGGCAACTAATGTCCATCAAGGATTTCATCCGCTACTTTTTGTCAAATTCACGAAGCGAGAATAGAGCTGCAATACCCTTCTCTTTGACGACGAATGCCGATTTCTTTGTTATCCCGCACGCCAAAATTCTGTCATGAACTTTGGCGTGCCATCTAAAATGTATTACGTTAGGGTATCAGGACCGCCAACATCCGTAATCTGCGCTGATTTCCGGAAGACTCACAGGGGTTTAGGTTTTGACTCGCTTTGTAATTCCCATCCCTCTTGAGATTAGATTTTTCGGAATTTCAGCCGAGTCCATTTCATTCTCTTTGATTGTTTGTGGGGGATATTAAATGAAGAAGCCAAGCTTTTGTGGCCATAAGGTCCAATAAAGCCCTGTTTGTCAAATCTATATAGGGTCCGATTAGGCTTTTTGGCGTCTTTCTATGGCATAAATCTCAATGCGTCTTCTCCAAATATTTCTAGACATTTTCCGGTGCTATTGCTGGTCTCGCTAACATGTCGCCTGAACCTGTGGCGTTCTTAGCAAAAGGCCAACCTCTATCAAGTGTTCTCAACCCCCTCGACTCCAAACCCTCGCATTACTACTCCCTATCACTAGTCCTAGTTGGTCACGCCCTTCCGCAACAGTAATGAGAGTAAGTTGAGACAAAAATGAGACACATGGCACATTATGCTTAATTATAATTGACCCAGTCAGTCAACACCGAGTTATTGGTTGCCACGAGTAATACGGAGGTGTATGGTTATAAATACCGATGTTCAACAGGCCGCACTAGTCTCAACACGGTCTAGGACTCTTGCAGGACGTGAGTCTGAATGGGATTCCCTTCACGCCGCTTATGCATTTGACAATCACCAAATCATCTATGTATGGGGAGCCCCGGGTACCGGAAAAACCCATTTGGTTCAAAACTTCAGCGATTACTTACATGAAAGTTCGCATCGCGTGTTGTGGTCATCCGCCCGCCACATCGGATCCTCCTCACAAGAATGGGAACGTCATTTGTCCCGGTTTGTGAAAAGTCATGACGAGTTATCAGGTGAGTTGCTAGCTCAGGCCATGATAGCGGATTGCAAACAGCAACCCTTTTGTTGGATTATTGACGCATTTGATGACCTTTCAACCTATCGCGAATCGGTTATGCAATTGGCTTTTGAGTTGAGACGCCATGGTGCGTACATTATATTAACGGGTCGCACCTCCCCTTTTCGTCTGTGGTCGGCACAATCTTACATCCGTCATCACATTTACATTATAGAACTCACCGACTGGGAGCCCTCATTATCGCGAGAGGTTTTGACGGAGCGAGGTGTAACAGACACAGCAGTTTTGGACATCGCAATTCGAATGGCTCAAGGCAGACCGCAATTACTTGCGGCTATGGCCGACGGCCTGTCTATTCTGCAAGGGAGCATTATACCGTCGGAGAGTCTGTCTTTTATGACCAATGGGGTCGATTTGTCGGAGTATCTTATTGAACAAATTTGCCATCCAGGTTCCCACCGCATGAGTTGGCGGGCGGGACAATCCTCGGACTCTGTCGACACACTTGTTGCGGCTGCCGCCCTGGTTCCCGTATTTAATCGTGAATGGATGACCCGTGTCGTCGGACGCCAAATTTGCAACCACTACTGGGACGAATTCGTTTCCTCACCATTTCTTAACAGCTACCGTGGAGGCTATTATGGGTTATTTCCCTACCTTCGCCGCTATATTGCTCTATCCGTACAGAAAATTCGCCCTTGGACATGGGAGCATTGGACCAGAAAAATTGTCACTTATTACCTTGGTCGGCTCCAAACCGGCTCGATCGCATGGGAAAAGGCATGGCAACTATTGTCTGGATATATCAGACCTCGTCTTGGTTACATCTTGTTCGAGACTAACCTTTCCTCTTATTCGTCGATCTTTAGGGACGATGCGGCAATACGGGGCATGCATCACCGCTTCCAGCTGACAGACTCCGAAGGCCGAATCGTAGCCGAGAGCACTTTAATCATAGAAGAGTCGGATACCCTTCATATTACTGGCAGTGTATGGGATCTTAACGAGCCTCGTGTTGTCGCTAAAATGGTATCAACCCTGGCCGAGACTTTTTATCAATATCGGAAAGTTGTGTGGGAAAGCCCTCCCGCATCGTCCGAGCTGACAACTATCCTGGAATGTCTGCATTTTACAGAGGATCAAAACCAAAATTGGACCCTTCACTTCCATGCAGAGTCTTTTTCGGAATGGATCACGAAGCTAGTCAGTCCTCCCGTTGCTTTGCCTCCTGTCGATCGCGTGAGCGCCGTGCAGAAGGTCTTGCAGGCTATCCGTGACGGTCATGAGGATTTTGGCGATCCCGTTAGACAATTCTGGAATCGTCTCGCCATTTTGGACAGTTTTCGTCCCTGGTTTTTGGATGCGCTACATTCGATCTCGTTGGGTGAGCATATGGATGGTAAGACCATATTAGTTCTTTACTATCTCGATCGTCGTGGAACACATGAGGAATTAGCAGAAATTCTTCACGTTTCGCGTGCCACCTACTTTCGTAATCACCGCAGCGCTTTAGAAAAACTGGCCGACGCCATCTTTAACTGAAAGTCAAATAGGGTACGCTCGGGAATAAGAAATTTCAGCCTCTCCTAATCTGACACTGTCGAGGCTGAAATAGGAGAGAAATCGATTCGTTCACCGGGGGTCTTGGTTAACCCTCCAAGGAACAGATTTCAGGTAGTCTAAGGGATGCCCCATGATCCCAGATCACGATTAATATATTGCTGCATCAACTCATTGTGGCCACGGACAGCAACTTGATTAAAGGATTCATCACCTGTGGAGGTACAGGCCAAAACAGACAAAGACCATGACGGAAGGTGTAGTTTCTTAAGACGTTGCGGCACCCTATCAATATGATTCGAAGAAATAGAGGGTAAAAAGATAATCCACTCCGTGGCACTCCATTTCGTTATGGTATCGGTACGACGCACACAATTGTGAATGTGAAAACTGACCGCTTCAATGGACGTCACGAAATTTGAATCCGGTGCCTGGTCGGGAATTGCTAACACAATGATACATGCCCACATGATGCCAACGTCACGAATCATACGGGTTATACGGCGCTCCGCTTGCCAAGGATTTAGGATACCGAGTTCTTGTTCCAAGGGTGTATGGTGGGTCTGGCCGGGGATAGCGTTAAGGGACCATGTTTCCAACTTGCGGATCCCACGATGGATATGACGAATGACGATTTTTGGCGATTGATCCAACCGCACAGACATCTGCTCCACGGACATCCCTTGAATGGCCATGGTCAAAAGTTGTCGTTCTTTAATCGTCAAGCGAAGTAACGGATTACTTGCATGCTTCATTAATTTTTCCTCCGAGGAACTCTAATATGGATAAGCTCTGCCATTCGACGTCTCTTTCATGCTCACACTTGCGAGTTTGTCTCATATTCTAGAAAAATAGTTGCGGATTCGCAGTGTCATGACAAGTCTCAGGCTCGCCGGATCCGAGAAGTTTTCTGGAGTTGAAGACGACATGTCCGCATGTTATATCCGGAGAATGCCACCTGTGACAGGTCCGTATATTACTCCATTCCCGTACATACTTAAATAAACAATTCCTATCCTAGGAACATCCCTTTATGGCGAATAGTAGCAAATGGAGAAAGCCTGGCGACTGTCGGTTCTGATGGGTGGGGGCTCCGGGGATGACAGCGGGCTCAGAGACGGAGAGAGGCCGTCACCGACTCAGACTCGCGGTGAGAAACGAGTCGGACTTCACCTTGTCACGCTGTCGGGACTTCGTTACATACAGGTCATAAGGGTGCGGATACGCCGCTCACAGGCCACACACAAGCAAGCGTTCCGGGAGTCGGGCTCCAAAATACCGGCGGTTAAACCGGTAAACAAACTCGGCAAATTACGGGGCACGCCGAGTACGTCCACGGCCGTGATAGGTTCCATCAAAAAAGGCCTTGGCATTACTAATGAAAACTTCTCTCTGGACGGAAAGAGCCTGCGGGGATCGGCCCATGGCATGCGTAAACGGTCGGTGCATCTGCCGGCGGGATTGTTGTTGCATCGGACGGGCCAGGTCGTAGGACCAGTCCATGTCGACGTCAAAACGAATGAAATCCCCATGCTCCAAAACCTCCTCGACATTTCCGGGTCCACCGTCACCGTTGATGCCTGCATACCCAAAGCGAAATCGCCCGGTATGTGGTCGAGACAAACAGGCGCATTATGTGACGGAAGTCAAAAAACATTAACCCACACTGTACGAAGCCATCCGGCTCCTCGACTGGAACGACTTTGCTGATGCGGACTGCACCCGGGATAAAGGCCACAATCGCATAAAAACGCGTCGAGTGCGGACACGTATCGTGGTCCCATCCTCTCTCGATTGGCCCCATGCGTCAAGTCTTTCGTATTGATCGTCATGTCACGGACCTCAACGGGGAGAAGCTCCACAAGGAAACCGCCTTCGGTATCACGGATCTTGGCCCCACTCAAGCGGATACCCATCGCATCGGCACCCTCGTTCGCGGCCATTGGGGAATTGAAACACGTCGGCATTATGTACGCGACAGGACCTACGACGAGGATCGATCCCAGGTCCGCACCGGGAATGGCCCGCGTACCATGGCCATCCTGCGCAATTTGGCCATCGGTCTCTTACGGCGCCTGCCATGACCCAACAATCAACGCGCTGTCGATCATTTACAGCGTCGACCGGAAGAGGTGGTCGCACTTCTAAGTCAGGCAAGGTTAAAAAATTCTCAATATTAGGCAAAGACAAAAAGTCCGGCACACCAGAAATTTTGGCGAAATGTTTTTCCCCCGAAGAATCGAGAAAATCAAGCATGGTTCGATTAGGCCTCGCGAATTGGTTTGTAACAGGTTCGAAAGAGAACATGGACATATGCAAGACCTTGTGTCTCTAAACCCCGTTTACATCTCATTGCTAGGGTGGCGGTCAATTTTGGGTCGGATCATGTTTCACGAAGGATCGTCTTTGGAGTACAGTTCCGAGAACTTCTCACTCTTTTGGCTCCAAACATCCCACGTGGATGCCAGCTTCTTTTAGCAGTCCGGTAAACACATGGAGGACATAGGAAAGATCGAATCGACGATCGACCGTTGATAATGGAAATTCTTAGAGATTTCCATTGTTTCATTGGGGAATCCAAGACAGCAACTCGGGTTGAAATTAAGCGAGATGTCAAACGTCCGCACCGATCGCACAAAAACATATATCGTCCCCCTCAATATCTCATAAATTCTCATATTTTATCATCAAAGAATTGATAAGGTGTGTCAATCTCGCCTGCAGTGTCATTCTTGTCAACCGATGCTCCGGAAATTCCATTTGGGCCAGGGCTTGTTAAGAGAGACTCGTAATTGTCATATAGATGCATCGCAGGACCGCCAAAGCTGTCTATGAATCTTTCACCTGGAGCCATTTCTAAAAGATCAAATGGGGGGTAGTGTTTAAACCCTTCCGGTTTATATACGAGCATGGCGGAGAGGACAGCAACTTTCTTGAAGAGGCCTTAACCGGCGCCCAGAAAGATCACTGACCCTGATCCCCCGAGATCGGTCGTGAAGAATCTTCGGCAGATTCAATCATGACAGCGATCGAACAATAGTATAAACTTCAATAGTAGACAGAAAAGGCAAAACCTTTCCCAGACTTTGCTCTTCGATGTAGCGGAAGAGTCTGCAAACCGGGAGTATGCTCCTTCTCTCTTGGCCTTAGTCAGAGGAGCATTGTGTCCAATCGATGATAACGTGTCCGAAAATGGTGTGAAGGACGTCAAAGTTAATGCAAAGACGATCGGGAAGTCTATCAGAACGGCCAAGAAGAAGTCAGAAGGAGGCAAAAATGAGCGAATTGTCTCAAGCCTATGACAGTGTATTCGGTACTCTCGAAGAGATCTTAAAAAAATATTCAGCGAATTCTATTGAAATTCGGCTGGAAATCAATGAATCAACGCAGATTCAGACGATGGACAACAATATTAAGCAACAAGATCACATAGCCGATATAGGTGGAAATATCCGCGTCTTCAACAATGGTGGCATAGGATTCGTACACTTTGACGGATGGCACAACCTAGAGCAACACCTCCAATCCGCCATGTTATTCGCGAAATTGAGCCAACAACTGGGAGAAAAAACCTCCATGGCTTCCGCACCTCCTGTTAAGATCAGAAACCGTGCCGTAATCAAAGAAGATCCTCGGGATGTAACCCCCGTCGAGAAAGCCCAAATCCTCATGGAATATGCCGATACCGCTCACCGTCAATCGCCTCAGGTACGTGCCGTGATGGGACGGTATTTCGACCGCTATCGTCACTTATGGTTCATGAACAACCATGGCGCTCAGGTTGAACAAGAGAAACTAGATTTAGGAGGCTCCATGATTGTCACCACCCGCGATGGAAATGGGATGGCACAACGTGCCGTATCTTTCGGATCGTCGGACGATTTTGGTGTAATACGCCACCTGTCGCTTGAAGTGCAGGAAGCCGCCAAAACAGCTGTAGCCTTACTAAGTGCACCCGAAATTGAAGGTGGTGAATATACCGTGGTCATTGACCCTCATCTCGCGGGGGTCTTTGCCCATGAAGCCTTCGGGCACCTGAGCGAAGCAGACGGACAAGTGGGAGATCCGGGAATTTTGGCAGCGATGCAATTGGGCCGGCGTTTCGGACCTTCAAACTTGCACATCTACGATACCGGTAAAGATGTAGGTTCACGCGGCTATTTGCCAATAGATGACGAGGGTGTGGAAGCGCAAGATGTGGATCTCATCAAGGACGGGATTCTCGTCGGAAGACTTCATTCCCAGCAAACAGCTGCAGCCTTGGGTGATCGGCCCACAGGCAATGCCCGGGCCCTGCACTACCGCTTTCCACCCATTGTCCGTATGCGCAACACAGTTATTGCACCAGGTGACACACCACGAGACAATATGTTTGAGGGGATCAAGCGCGGTATTTACGCGAAGGGCACCCATGGCGGACAGACCAATGGCGAATTGTTTACATTTTTGGCTGGAGAAGCCTATTTGATTGAAGATGGGCATGTAACCAAACCCTTGCGCAATGCGGTTCTAACCGGAAACGTATTTTCGACCTTGGCCAATATCAGTGCCATCGGCTCCGACTTTACTCGATTCGAAAGCGGAGGCGGATGCGGAAAAGCGGGACAAATGCCTCTGCCTGTCAGCCATCACGCCCCTTCGCTGCGAATTGAGCACTGCTTGGTGGGAGGGAGGAAATCATGACCCCATTATTTGACGAACCCCGTACCTCTTCCTTTATGACCTGGTCTCCGCAAGATAACGGTGAAGCGGTGGGAATCGACCTCAAAACCTGGGCATTTTCTTGGCAAACGGGGGAAACTCCGCGACTGCAATATGGGGAACAAAATGTCAGACAATTGCGCTTGATTCATCAAGGAAAGTTGGGCAGTGCCATTTCACGCTCAGCGTCTTGGGAACAATTGAAAACGCAAGCACGGGAGACTAGCGCCTTTGGTCCTGTATCGCCGGTAAAATTTCATGGGCCGTCCCACCCTGTAACCTCTCCGACAAAGACAGATCCTCCTGAGCTCGAAACTTTGTTGGATTGGGTCGGCGAAGTCCGCAGAATGCTGGCTTTCATGCCTTCCACCGCACGGATTCGTGCTTCCGTTCGATTTTCGCATCAAGTGGCCCAACGTACGACACCCTCGGATAATGGCGCGAGTTATGTCACGCACCAATTCTGGAACGCTGTTGTAGATACACGAAACGTTCAAGGCACGGATTTTGTGGAATTGGCGCAACTGTCTTTGGGTGGATCCTGCCCCACACCCATTCAACTGGTCGATGAGATTGAAACCCGATGGAAGTGGTCTAAAAAGATCGTCAATATTCCCGACGGTCGTTATCCCATCGTGTTTTTGCCTTCCGTCGTCATGAGTCTCATGGTGCCTGTTCTCGCCCGAATAACCGGACCGAATCTCATAGCCCGCAATAGTCCTTGGGAAAATGCCATAAATGAGACGGTAGCTTCACCACTTCTCACGATTAGCAGTGACCCAACCCTTGTTGGCGGTCCTCGCAGTGCCGACGAGGATGATGAAGGCCACCCTGTCTTTGTTCAACCTCTGGTTGAACACGGGATTTTGCGGTCCTTTGTGTTGGATGAACTTTCGGCTGGCGAATTAGGTGATTCATCCACTAAGATGGGATATCGACCCGATATCAATCAGTTACCGCAATGCTCTCCGGCCAGCATGGTTATTGCCCCCGGGGAGCATTCATTGACTCAGATCATTAATATGGTTCCCCGCTGTTTGATTTTAGGCGGATGGATCGGCGGACGGTCGACAAATCCCGTTCGGGGTGACATAGCCGGGAACGCGAGCGAACTCTATTACGTTGAACACGGCGAGGTTGTAGGGCGAGTGAAAAATACGGTAATCAGCGTTAATGCCTTTACGGCTTTGAAAGATCAGTTAGCACTCATTGGGCGCGATCAATATTGGGTTCCGCCATCCATGCTGCAAGCTGCCCCTGGGTACTTACCCCCAATCTTACTCGATAGCGTAGACGTGGCTGGCAAAGGACAATAACATAGACGCAGGATACAACCTAAAAGGGTTCCTGCGTCTTTTTCGTAGCCAATTCAAACCCTCACATTCCGTCTACACGTTGCCGGACTATGCCTTTTGTCCGTCGATTGGTTTTTCCAAGAGGAACGCATATCCCATTAATCCTTACGCAACATTTGAAGTCAGATATATCGCCATTGCCATACCTTAATCGGCCGATGAGGTAGTTGGATACACTCAGAAGTTGGGACATCCTAACATTGTGCACAATTTCTCCAGCAATTGGCATCAACTCGTTGTTTTATCCATTCGTCACACGGTTTTGACCCATTTATCTCTTTCGTGGGTGTCTTAGAGAACATGTTGCAACTCGTGGGGTAACATCTTATACAGTTTTCAACTTTGTCAATAGTATGATGCTTTAGTTGAATTTTATTGTACACACATCGCATATTGTTGTATGGTAATCAGCGCATATAACTCATTTCAGTATATTTTGATGCATGATAACGGCTATAAAAAATCGTCATGTCAATAACTAAGTTTGTCCATTTACTGTACCTATAAACTATACTAGTTTAAATATAAGTTCACGGTAAATTTACGTGAATCGAGGGGGGATACTGATGTTGCTCAGTCACATTGTTAGCACCTTGGGTAGTGTAAGCACGGACTCTGTCAAGTATCTCGCGTCGATAGTTGGCTTGATTTAATCTAGAAACCATGACTAAATTTGATTGTATGGTTTTACGGAGTAAATTTTACAGACCCACGGGCAAACCCGTGGGTCTAATATTGACCGGATGCATCTGAATCGGGACGTCCATTACATGGCGGTTATTTGTCATCGGGGCAATAATTTCGTCCCGCCTTGAGATATCCGGGACCCAAATAATACCATTGGCCAGACCGGGACTGTGCTTGTGTGACAATCTCGCTGTTGTAAGTTGTGCTCATAGTCGTGACGTTTCGATTGGAACTAGTCATCAAAACGCAAGTCTCTCCTTGAGTTATTCCTTAAGTATTTTGAGTTAATAAGTCAACAAGTGCTCCACTCTTGAGGATTTTGAAGAGAATCAGGAGGGTGCTGGTTTGCCAAATGAGGGGATCTCCACACACCGATAAGAGTATGTGTCCACCCCCCTTCACTCTTCACAGTAAGAAATAAGTTCAAAGACAGGGGTTGTCTATCTTGATCTACGTCTTTATGCAACTGTTGCACGGGGAGATTGGCGTTCCTAAGACATTCTTTTCGAACACACACTTGTGGTGCATCCGACTTCCTTAAAACGTCCGCACCTTTAGTAGTCAATCGTCATTATGCAACGAATTCCAAGGGATCCTCCAAGTGAGTGTCTGCTTTCTCACTCCTTAGGGCTTTTCGGCGGGAAATGGCCACGGATTGAGAGAATTGTTGCGGTTTAGCACCGAGTGTATTTATACTCTCTCGGTTAAGTTAGAGGGACTCGCCCCCAAATCGCTTCACCGTAAAAGATATGACGTTTCTCACCAGACTGAGTTTGGTCGGCAATCTGCTCTCCCCGCTTCTCCAGATGTTGCAAAAGGTGAACCCTTTCCCGGTAGGGAAGGCGAGCCAATGTGTGCTGAAAAAATGCAGCCCCTCTCACGAAGAAAGTGAAGAACGCACGATGATCTTCAGCTGTGACGGTTCCCGGTGCGGGCCAAACCCTCACATCCTGTAGCAATGCCTTGTGAAAGGCTTCTTCCAACTGGCCCGGGGGAAGGCCATTGCGATCTCCGAACGGCAATCCAAATTCGTCAGCCAACTCGCTCAATGGCCTTAGCCACAAGGCCACCATGGGAATCTCACGTATATCCATGTTGGACGGAGGTACAACGGCTGCCACCCAACCACCGGGCTTCGTGACCCGGGCCATTTCCCGCACCGCCTCCTCAACGTCTGTAAAGTGAAGAACTGCCACGGCCAAGGTTAGGTCGAACTGCGAGTCATTCAATGGTAAGTCTTCGGCACGTGCCTGGACAACCTGCAAATTGGGAATATGGAGACGGTGACTTTTTTCTTGCAGGTTGGTAGCCATGGTCGTCGACGGTTCCACGGCTATTACCTGTCCCTCGGGTAATACCCTCTCCCACAGACCCGTGTCTACACACACACGTCCGGTCCCAGCTCCGACTTCCAACACTTGCATGCCCGGTTTTAAAGGCAGGAGGTCCAAGAAGTCCCGAGTGGCTTCGTCACTATCCGGAATCACGGTGTGAAAAACGGTGTCGTAGTCCATGGTTCGAAAAATATCCCAACGTTGCTGATTGGCCCGCCAGGCTAACTCACCGGATTCTTCCAGAATCTTCTCAAGTTCCTCCAGCACGTGTCGCCCTCGGGGCATTAAGCGTAACATCTCCCCCTTGCCCGTCAAGGATTCCTTCACCAATCCCATACGCATGTATAAGGAAAGTTGATCGGCCAAGAGTTCCATCACCCAAGGACGATGGCTGACACCCGATAAAAATTCGTTTCGAGACAAACGGCCAAAGTACCGTAAAGCATTGAGGTCTTCGAAGGACCAAATCACATGGAAAGTCCGGACCACTGCACTTAATCCCCATGGCTCCTGATCTGCAAATTGTCGGAGAGTCGCAAAAGCGTGTTCGACGTCCCCTTCGGCCACCTGTTTGGCATGGGATTGCGTATGCACCGTGAACAATGCCATTGACGTCAGAACAGCCTGAAACAGATGAGAGAGATAACGAGAGGTTAAGGGGTAAACGGGCCATGTAATCTGATGAGCGCTTACCTGTGAGGCTAAGCCCCGGGCCCGCTCCCTTAGCTGACTTTGAGCCCCGGGAGTAATCTCTGCCTGCCACTCGCCGTGCATCCAGGTATCCATCACCACCCCCTGGGTGTATGCACGCCGAACTAAGCTAACCAAATCCGGATCCGTGATAATTTGCCAACCTATAGAATATAAACTGCCTGCCATCATCCTGGGATACAATTTTCCTCCTTATCCAAGTTGCACAAAAAGATCCTGCCGCATTATCCAATTCCTTGGTTATGAATCACAAGCTTAAATCGAAACATCGCCTGCTTAATTCCAATACCCAAAGCGTCACTAAAACACCAGACAGTAAAGTTCCTAGAAATGCCTTGGGTTGTGTTGATGCCAAGATCAATCTTTGACTAAATGGACATCATGCGGGATCTCTATAGTTGTTGACCAGAATTCCCTCACAACAGGGAGTAATGTGAATGTGCGGACCCCATTTCCTCCACGTACTCATGGACCTCGCAATTGAAGACAGTACCGTGCTGATCATGGGTGGGCAACAAAAACCCAGGGCTCGCTTTTTCCAATGATGGCGAGAAAGACAACTTGCTTACCACCATCGCAACAAACCCGCCTTGAAGCTGCTTCAAGATTCGCCATTTAGACCGAAGCAGGTGCCAATAGCGCAATCTTTCTCCTCATACTCCGCGTTAGGGGAACAGGAGAATATCAACATTGACTAGTAAAATTTTGTCATGGATCTTAATGGGAGACTGCATGTATTGTATCACATTGTATTCTCAAGAAGTCTCAAATTTAAACAATTATCACCAAAATTGTTAGGTATTTGATATAATATGCCGTAATTCTCAGAGATGTTGTCGCTGCTGGGACTCACAATAAGAGCCAGGCGACAGCCAGTGAGAAATCGGAACCGGTTTATCTTAGAATGCTTACTATTATGTGCTTATACCGCTCCTCAACTGACAGTGAGCCGGGTCCTCAAGATAGGAACGGCCTATCACGATATAAATTCTCAGCTATGATTATGATAAGGGAATTTTTTTCTGAACAAAGCGATATTGCTCTGGCTTCATCATCCGGCCCATATGAGACCCCGGTCAGGACACACCAATCGGAACGCTAAATATGGTGGCGCCTTTTTGCCCTCCAACTGGGGATCTCTTCTCTAGAGATAACGTGTGGTCAGTCGGACCAGGTTACCATAAGGGGTCACGTCAATACGGCGCACATGCACAACCCCAGAGGTGGTTAAACCCCGTGGGCCCACCTTCGTCATCGATGAAGGCCAAGAATATCCGAATGGACGTCATAGACAACGCAATCCCTCCAGGTCAAACACCATGTTTGATTCACAAGGGAAAAAACATTAGGGAGTGTTAATCGTTGACAGAACAAGATTTTCAACCGCACATCAGACAATTATGTGCGAATCGGACTCTCCAATCTAGTAATTTATAATACGAAAATTCACCCGTTGTAAATCTACGTTTTGTGGGTGGGACCCCGTATTGAAAAAAATATGTTGCTGATTTAAGGACCACGCTTGTTAAGACTGGATCCTCACCATAACCAGAACAGGAGCCCTTTATGAAAAACTCTATTACACGGATATCAGTATTCTTCATCGGCAGTACGCTATTAGCTGGGTGCGGCACTAAGACCAGTGCCATCATCCCCATACGCGCTAACTTATGGGGAGGTATTGTACTGAAGACGCCGTTTCCGGGGTCGTTCATGGAGATGTCGTTTCCACCGTTGAGTGGGTCGCCTCCAGTCCTGGATATCGAGAAATCCTTGCA
>JAKACM010000100.1 GCA_021821465.1 Bacillota bacterium | reverse complement strand
CACTTTCCGAGACGAAATGTCCGTCTCGGAAAGTGCCGAGAATCTCTTTTCAACACTCATCTTCGCAGAAAGGATGATCATGACGCAATCCGTTACCATGGACCAGGAATTTTTGTCGGACCAGTATCCTCCCTTGTTCATTCGCCAAATTACTCCGCAAAGCTGGCATGCTCAACTCATCTTTCTTCATGCGTCGACCGTGCACAGTGAATATTACTTGCCCCTTGCCCTGAAATGGGCGCAAGAAGGGATTCGGGTCATCCTCCCCGACTTACGGGGACATGGACGCTCATCAGGGCCCAGAGGACATGTGCAAAACTTCCGGCAATACCTCAAAGACATCCAGCGAATTTACACCCTCATGCAAGACCAATATCCGGATCCGACCTTTGTCGGAGGCGAGAGTTACGGGGCGCTGCTGGCTTATCTGATTTGTACACAAAACCAAGCCAATCTCAAGGGCGGAATCTTGATTGCCCCATCGTTCGGATTATACTTCAATCCTCCCTCCTGGGTGCAATATCTGATGAAACAGGCCCTTCATCCTATCTGGCCCAGGCTTCGACCCATCTTACCCTTGCCGGTCGAAGGAGTGGCCAGAAACCCGAACATTACCCACCTTATTGAAAGGGATCGCAACGCGAATCGTCATTACACCCTCGGATTTCTTGTCAGCTTGTGGCAGGCTCAAGAACAGGTCCAGAAAGAACCTTTGCCTGCTGTTCCTCTGCTCACCTTATTGAGCGCCGAAGACGGCATTACCCGCAACGATTGCACTGAGCAAGTTCTCAAGAATCATCCTGACAAGATTGTGCGTTACCATTACGCCAGCGGCCATAGTCTCGTGGCAGACCAACCCGAGTTTGTTCTAAAGGAGTCCATGGAGTGGATGCAAAAGCGCATCAAGGCCTTGTCGTCGGATGCGCCCGTCATGACTTCCTAATCCATGACGGCCAAGACGCGGGTTTGAATTGATGAGGATTCTAGTGTACTCTTCCCATACAAGAGTGGATATTTTCACAAAGAAGAACGCTGGAATTTTTCCCAAGCGAGTATTCTCTTCATAGGCCGCAGAAAGGAAGGCTGGCAAGAATGCGTCCAATGTACTGGCTGGTGGCCCTAGGCATCGGGCTCTTGACAATCTATAGCAATCCCTTGGGTGCGTGGCCAGGCTCCGCCGTTCATTCCCATCCCGTCACCTTGCCTTTGCCTCAACCCTTTTCCTTACATCAGCCAGCGCAAAGTCCTTTGGAGATTAGCCGCAATTGGGCCGGGTACCTCAGCAACAACCAAGGAACCTACCAGTCCATTCAGGCAGGCTGGCGCGTTCCCCGCTTGCGCTCCCGCGGTGCCGTGGCCATTTGGGTCGGATTGGGTGGAGCACCCCAAGAGCGTCTCTTACAAGCCGGAACTTTAACCAAAGACACGGCTTCCGGCCCCAGAACTACGATGTGGTTGGAGGGATTGCCCGAACCCCTGAAACCTGTTCTACAAAATCTTGCCACCGGAGAAGCCGTACATATTGCTATCAATCGTGTGAAAGCAGACGAATGGTCTTTAGATCTTCAGGCAGGCAGTTACCGACAAACCTATAATGTACACTATCCCCTGACTCCCCATTCCGCCGAATGGATTGTCGAAGATCCCTTAATCAATAACCGCTTTGCAAAATTTCCGCAATTCGGCAACATTGAATTGTTTTATGCGCAGTCCCGCAATCAACAAGGCCACATCATCACTCCCGGTGAATCTACTCCCATCGACCTGCGTATAGGCGGTATCATCGAAGGAAACCCCACACTTATCCATTCCACCACTTTTGCGGTAGCATCATCATCCCATCCTTAATCGGAACCGATTCTTCGACAAAATGGTCCATTTGTCCCTCGTCTTTGGTCCGGTTGCCCCTAACGGCTTACGGACCCTCGATAACATAATTGAATTGTCGGGGAGCGATGTCCCGATACCGAAGGGACTGGTAGACGACGCGAACCTTCTGAACGGGGGAGGGGGCAACCAGGTGAATGTCATATTATGGGCGACAGATGGCTCAGAAAGTGCTTACACCGCGGGGGAAATGGTTCGGCATTTGCTGACCGGCTTTCCGAACGCCAAAGTGATTGCCCTATATGTTCGGGAGATATTTGCTTATCCACCACAGGCCCTCGTCCCTTCGGCTCCTGTTAGCGCCGAACTTAATGAACAGCAGAATATCGAGAAGCAGATTACCGGCTTATTTGGAGAAACTCACCTTCAAAGGGTAAAGTTCATGGTCGTAGAAGGACATCCGGCCGTGAAAATTTCTGAGGAGGCTGACCATTTTCAAGCCGATTTGATTGTCGTAGGCAGTCATGGCTACCACGGTTTGAATCGACTGGTTCTGGGTAGTGTCAGTCGTCATCTTCTGGACCATACTGTACGACCGGTTTTGGTAGTAAGATAAGTCATCACGGGAGCAAAAAAGACAAGGCGAGGAAATCGGGCCCTCGCCTTGTCTTGCGGTTATTCGTACCCCGATCGAATCCCCGGAGCCTTATCCCGGAATATTCGGCGGCGGAGAACCGGGAGAGCGCCTTTCGGAACTCTTTCGGTCGTTTTCTTGTTTCTCACCACGATCGACACTCAAAGCAACCCGTCTTAGAGTCAGGAGAAGAATGGACATCACAACAATTTGAAAGATCCACCAGGTCGGATCCCACCAATGTGCTTCTCCTTCGCTGTATGGCATTTTGAGCGGCAATGTCGGCCAAAATCCTGCTGCCATTATTCCAACTCCTTTCCTCCTCTTAAAACTCAAAACCGAGTCTTTTATGCCGATCCTTTAATCTCATGGAGATCAGACCCTGAACATCAAATGATGTAGATCATGAACCAGCTGCCGATCCATGCCAGACCCACAAAGATCCAGAAATAGGCGGTTGCATCGGCAGTCCAGAAGCGCTCGGGGACCATATTTTGGCGCGCGTTGCGGATAATGGCAATCGCCAGCATAATAATGCCCACCAGGGCATAAACGTAGTCCGCTCCAAAAATCATGTAGTACATCTCACCGAATCGCGATTGGGGGCTCACATAACGCATTCCCCATTGGTAGATCTCCGCCATGATCGCCAAGAGTCCAATGGCCAGCGCCGTTTTGAGCCGCCCCCCTACCAAATCACGATCCTGATGGACCCGTCCTGCCTTAACGGCCTGCCATGCTACAAAGGCGCTGACGGCCATAAGCAGGGATACCGCAATACCAAACCCTTGATTGGCTTGAGGAGAAACATAAAAGCCATCATAGAGATATTTGGCACTGAAGAGAGTAAAATACGGAACGATTTGTGTCGTGATGAACACCAGCATGGCAAAACGCACAGCACGGTAGTTATGGGGTGTGATAGGGTCGCTGGTACGTTCGATGGCGTCGGGCCTGTTAACCATTTTTGTCGTCTCCTTCCCTTCTGACCCTTCTAGTTCTCTGGCTCGGGCACATGGTCATGCCAATCATATTGGGGATCCGTCGTTTGCCGGCTGGTTACCGCCAGTTCATCATAGGCTGTGGTGACAACCGGCACCTTGCTTCCTTCGCCATAGAGATAGAGACTGCCCACAATTTCCGGCTGCACCGGAAAATTGTATCGGGGCGCGGGAGAAGACGTAAACCATTCCGGCGTCTTTGCACTCCAAGGGTTATCCGACGCCTTCTCTCCATTAAGCCATGAATACCCGATGTAAATGATGTTGGCCAAGAAGGACGCGCCCAGGATAAAGGCAAAAATGGAAACCTCGAAATTCATGGGCTGCAGATAGGACGGATAGGCGGGAACCCAGCGGTTCATCCCATGCAGTCCCAAAAGGAAGAATTGCCCAAAAGTCAGATTGAAGGCCAGAAAGGTGATAATGGCCAACGTCTTGCCCCATGTTTCTTGGAACATGCGCCCAGACAATTTGGGCAGCCAATAATACATGGCACCGAATCCGCTGAACACTAATGAGCCGATAATCGTGTAATGGAAGTGCCCAACCACCCAGAATGTGTCATGCAGCTGCAAATTGACAATCGGGTCGGCAAGAAAGACTCCGGTCATGCCCCCTATGAGGAAATTGAACATACTCATGAGAATCCATAACATCGGTGTAGTGAGCCGGATTTTCGATTTCCACATGGTCCCAACCGCAGCCATATAGGCAAATCCGGTCGGAATGGAAATCATCTCGGTAAAGAAGGAAAAGGGCAGAATCTCACTGTTCCGAATGTTGGTGAACATATGATGCGCCCAGACCAAACCCGAGAGCATCATCACAAACACCAATCCGATGACGGCCCACTGCCTGCCAAACAAAGACTTTTGCGTCATAACCGGAATAATTTCGTTCCACAAAGCAAAAGCTGGCACGGCAATGATATACACTTCGGGGTGTCCAAAGAGCCAGAACAGCATTAAATAGGTCATGGGACTGCCCGTGGCGGTAAAAAAGTTCAGGGGCACAATGTGATCTAAGAGCCCCATCACGAACGTGGTTTGAATTTCCGGGAACCAAATCAGCATCAATAGGTTCACGGTCACCTGTCCCCACACGAAAAGGGGCAACCGTCCCCAAGTCATTCCCGGGGCCCGGCGAAACATCACTGTCGTGACTAAATTTAAAGCGACAATCAGAGAAGACATCGTCAGAGCAAAGACCCCTAAGTAATAAAAGAGAATGCCGTTAGGGTCTTGCCCCGCCAGGGGTTGATAGCCGCGCCATCCCGTAGTCCAAGCACCTAACAAGGGACTGAAGAGCACGGTGAGAATTCCGGCGGGCACTAACCATACCCCTACACCTGACACCTTGGACAGTACAGTTTCTCTGGCGCCGATCATCAGCGGCACAAAATAATTCCCCAGCCCCCCCACCATAAACACCGTGGCAAAGGAAAACATCATAATCGTGCCATGAATTCCCACAGCCGTTAAATAGTTACTGGAATAGTGGAAAACAGTTAAGTAAGGGGTCATTAACTCATAACGCATCAACATGGCAATAGCGCCTGCGATTAAAAATCCCGCCAGCGCAAACATGATGTATTGTAACCCAATGACTTTGTGGTCCGTCGCCAATTCCCAGTAGCGCCGCCAACCATGGGTCCGCTCCACTCTTTTGGTATCAAAGCCCATTAAGGGCAAAAGAATGGATTCATAGACTCCGAGTCCCAAAAGCCATCCTACCAATGCACCCACCCAGCCGAGGGTAACGGAAGGTCCCGTGACAAATGGGTGACCGCGAAAAGGATCCACTGCAATCACAAAGGTGTTGACCAACAAGAATCCGATAAGAGCCCATAAAAATCCCCGCAATACCGGTGGCATCATGGCTTTTTTCGGGCGTTTCCTTGGCTCATTCTGGGGTGTCACAGCGGCTTGTGCCACAAAATATCCCTCCTTTTTGTGCCAAATCTCATATTGTTGGATTTGGGATTGAGGACAACAAGAATCTGAGTGTATTGCTGCCAATCGGGTCCTATGACTCCGGCCCATTTAACCCGCGATAGATTGTTGATGCTTGATCCATTTGGCAAACTGGGCATGCGACACCACTTTGAGGGGGGCTTCCATCCAGGGATGCCCCGGTCCGCACACTTCCGCACACTGCACCCGGACCATCGGATTGACGGCAAACGAGGTGATCTTCGTGGGCGTCAAATATTCGTAGCGGGTTTCACCCGGAATCACATCTTCTTTAATGCCAAAAGCGGGAATCCAGAAACTGTGAATCACATCCGCATATTGATCGTAGGTGTGATACGGATCATACGAGCGCAGCACAAATTTCACCGGTTGGTTCACCGGCAGTTCCAACAGATCCTGGCCGTTGGCATTCACCGTTTGCGTCAAATGATATTGCGGATAGCTGAAAATCCATTCCCATTGCCGCGCCGTCACATCCACCACTAAATCGTGCCGATTGTGCGCGGGTTCGTCCAAGGCAAACATCTGCTCCATCGCCGAGGTGGTCGGATGCAGAAAAAACAGGAGATTGACGACAATGCTGCCCCCGACCCAGATCACCACAAAGGCTTTGTTGTCGATCGCAAACCGGCGGTTGGCCGGCGGCATCTCGCCCCGATGGGTGTGAAAGCGGACCATGGTGAACAGCAAAAACAGCACCACAAACACAAAAATAGGCGTCAGCACCACCATGATGAACTCGAAGGCTTTCAGCGCCATTTCCCCTTGGTTGGAGACGATGTAATACATGGGATTGTGATGAATCAACACCCGGTCCCCGATTTCGGCGAGCACACTCAAAATCACCCACCAGACGGTAAACACAATATTCTCCCGCATCCCAGGCCTTCCCTCCTCTTTCCGGGTCTTATGCCGGCACAATGTTCACTTTCCCCCGCATGCCGGTCCGGTAGTGAATGTACTCTTGAACAAAACAGCCGTAATCCCAAATGCCCGGCTTATTGGGGACCGTGAACGACAGATGCAGACTCCCGCCCGGTTTCAAGGTCGGACTGAAGTCCCCGCCCGTCTGAATGTTATAGAGGGCCTTAGGTCCCTGATAGCTCACCAGGGCCCGATTGGGCACGAAGTTGTCGATTTCATAGGGGTGACTGAGGGTCACCGGCACCCCGTCCCAGAAATCCGTGGCCCAGGCATCGGCGGGCAGATTCCCAAAGGCTTGAAAGTAGGCTTCATTCACATGGCGGCCCATCGTCCATTCATGCCAATGGGTATGGCTCTGGTTTTGGAAGATCACGTCCATCCGATCGCCGACGCGCCAGGTCATGTAATTGGGGATGTAATAATAATCGTAGGCATACAAATGCACCGTGCCGGACTCGACCGGCGATCCAAAAACATGACGCGCCGCATCCACCAACGCTTGGCGGCCGAACAAACTCACCGCGCCCGCGACACCTAAAGCCGCCGAACCCACCAGAAATTGGCGCCGGCTCCATTGCTGTTCTTCGGGAATATTCTCTTCTTCCGAGGGTTCATTCGGCAACTTGTTCACTTAAGTTCTTCCTCCTTCCGGATCAATTCGGATCCCATGCGGATTGATCGATGGGATTGATCCAATTGCACGACGTGACCAGGTTATGGAACTTGACACAATCACCCATGCCCGTATGCGGTAATGGCGGCTAGAACAGTCCGAACATTCGCACTATGTAAAGGAGCGAAAATTGTTCCCTAATCTTGGATAATAAAAACGAAGTCGACGACAATCTTGGTTCAATGCGGGGTGTAAGATACGTAAGTTAAAAGCAATGAAATCCACTTCGTCGTGCCGGGGCGAAATCGTCTCGATTGGCGGCGGAGGGTCAATCCTCGCATAGAACACAAATCTGCAACCGATCCATCACACGCATGCGAACTGGAGAGATTTTACTGTACTCGGGAATACCCGATTAACAATCAAATTAGCCTAGTTCCGAAGTACTGTCAAGTAATACTTAACGGTAAATTGCCTGGGCTTTCGGTAAACAAAACTCATATTCTCGTGGATTGTTCCAGTACATCGTCAGAATTACAAATCACATCCAATTTGATTATGAGTTTGGTACACTAAGATACCGCCATAGATGGAGTGCCTTTTGACACAACTTTCACGGTATCCCACAAATCACTTGTCGGCTGATTATTCGGATCCCCGTTTAACATATCGCCCAGCGTAAAAGTACCCACTTGGCTGGCTTTGAAGCGATAAGTTTGGCTCTTTCCCGGCACTATGCCCGCCGTGGGCAACAAACTCACAAGATGGTAAGGTTCTCCGGCTCCCTTAAAAGCAAGATGATGATGATGATAAATTCCCACCGATTCCGGTATCGGCCCGTTATTGATAAAATCCATGTTCACGTGATAGCCCCGAGGAATTGTAATAACCAGTTTGCCCCGGGTATATCCGTCAAAGACGGCACTTTGCAGAGAACTGGAATATGTGCTCTCCACTTTGAGGTCAACCGTTTTTGACGCAGGATGAACGGTCATCCACTTTGATGCGCTAATGCTTTGTGTTCCGCATCCCGCTAAAGCTACGGATAAAACCCCCAGAATAGCTAACCCGGCCCATTTACCGGCTAATGGCATCTGCTTCACTCCTCCTTTGTGCAAAAGTACAAATACACATTACCATAAGCCAGCACTAAAGAGCCCCTTTGTTTCATATAAGAGGAAAAAAACATTAAATTAGGTGATCATCACTTTACTATCCACGCGATCAGGTTTTACTTTACTGAAAACGAGTTAAGCGACCCAATGGGCCGTGGCAAAGAGTGCTGTCAATAATGCGGCCATATATAGCGACCCGATCCAATACCCTTTTCGCCAAAAGGGATGGCGGGTCAAGGCGATCGCAGTGACAATGAGAACGGGAAAGTCCTCGAAAATGAGGCGGGGGAAAGACATGAGGGGCTGTTTATTCGAAGGATAAAAGAGCGTCAGACATAATGCCGGGATCATATAGGCCCACAAATACAGAGGCAAAGACCGCCCGTAGGCAATAAGAACGGCCAAACTGAACATCAAAAACAGGGCGTCATAGAAGTTCATGGAAACACCTGAGGCCGGACCCGTTGCAAAAAGTTTGGGGAAATCCCACAAGGCATAGCGTGTACTCACAAAGTCCCTAAAGGTTCTTTCTAATGTCACCCAGGGCCAGGCAAAATGCCTCCCCCAATTAGTCTGTACGGCATTAAACATCACAGGATCATGAAAACGCCACGTTAAAAAGGCCATGTAGATACCTATTCCCACCACAGGACCCAGACTCCATTTTACCGCGTACCAGAAGCGTTTCTCGTGTTGCCATACCCAAACGAAAACAAGCAAGGTCAATAGACCTCCGTATACACTCGTTAAAGTAGCCAAAGCCGTCGTCACCGGAAGCCAACGGTATTGCCGACGCGTCAATAAATATAGGGTCGAAAAAGTCAATGCCATGTACAACGGTTCGGTGTACACCGCGTTAAGGTAAAACGCGGTGGGGAAAAAGGCATACACCACCACAGCCATCCATGCCACTTGCGAATTCCACTGCTCTTCCGCCCACTTATAAAGGAAAAAAACGGATATCACGAAAAACAATGAACTCAGGATAATTCCCGACCATATGCTCGAACCAAAAATATGCACCAGCCAGGGATATAAGGGGAAAAATGCCGAGGCTGTGGGCCTTCCTTGATACCCGTATTGGGCAATGGACAAATACCAATAACCGTCCCAGTGTGCCCATAACCCGACCAGACTCTGAAACCATAAACTGCCATGCGGAGGAATTTCTCCTTGCGGGGAGTCGACCCAGGCATGAGGCAAGTAAACATAGGCCAGACTGCCGATCTCGACGAAAAAGGCGCGGGACAATAGTACCACAAAGACCAACAAAGTTCCCCGCCAGAGCCTCGCAAGTGACGTCCGATGTTCCTTCGGCTGTAACTCGTCGTCTTTCGTGAGTTGTTGTCCCATTATTCTGCCTCCCTCTAGACATTACGAAATTCCGGCTCGAATGTCGAACCGGAATTTATTGGATATTCGGGTTGTTATGATACACGCATCACCTCGGGAAGGGTTTCTTGGTGCACAAAAAACCCCAGCCGGCGTTTTTGATCGATAATATACTGGTTCAAGTCATGAATGGCCTCCGACAACACCCGGTTCACCTCGTCAAAAGAGGTGCTGTCGGCCTGATTAAACCGTTCGAGAGCTAATTGATAACGCCTGACAAGAGTTTGCAATTCTTCCGGCCCTTCCATTTCTCTTCCTCCCTTTTCTCTAATTTTGTAACAGTACTTTCTTAAAAAATCATGAAAAATACGACATAATTCCCATCCGATCTTGGGACTGGCTTCGGTGTTCTTGATTTCTGAATATCGACTGAATTTTTGCCATATGATGTGAGAGAGACCTCCATCCGGATCTTTTGGTCAGTCTAGCCTTTTAGAGATGTTTGTCTTCCGCTAAAAATTATGCCCGTGGCGCGTCCTTCGAACGTCTTTTGTTGTCATCATATGCGGGTGTTCATCGAGTGCCTCACTCCAGGCCGGCCACAAACTCAAAATCTTTTCCAGCCCTAATCCCGTGAATAAGAGCCAGTGTTCCCATGATTTGGCCAGTGCCAGAATCTCATCTGTAAACAATGATTCTGCCGCAGGAGCATAACACAAAATCGCATAGGTCCTCTCGGTTTGGATATAACAGACACCAGGACGAATGAACACGCACGTCTGACAAATCCCAACGGGAGTCGGCGTTTGTGGCGCAAGCATCGGCACCCTCCTTTCTTTGAGACTGTGGGACTTTGGTGCTTAATAATTTAAACGCCGGACGCCGTTAGGAAGTCACACGGCCCTAAGGACTCCGATGTTGTCATGAGCGTAAAAACCTTTCAAAAAAGCATGCCACAGAAAAATTTGCGGACCGCCGAATACATATCCCCTGATGTTCACAAGGTATGCTCGAAGTAATATAAAGAAGCATCAGTGTCAGGGTTCTTCAACAAGACAAGCTCCCCTAGTCGGATCCGAGGAGACGTTATCATGCGCATCTCGTTTTTGTTGCCGGGATACCCTGCCATTCCCATCGGGGGATTTCGGGTGGTTTATCAATATGCCAATTATTTTGCAGAACACAACCACCATGTCACCATCATTCATGCCGGCCGCTTACGTCAGCACCCTGTCCCTAGAATCCCCAACAATCTCAAATCATGGATCGCATTGATGAAACTATGGAAGAGTGCATATTGGCCTCAGCCCATTACCTGGCAATTTGTCGATCCCAGAATTCAACTTGTCTATCTTCCAGGTGAACCCAAAACCCACTTGATTCCTCCCGCCGACTTCATATTCGCCACATCATGGCAAACGGCCGAATATATCTGGGAGTACCCTCCCGACCGCGGAGAGAAATGTCATCTGATACAACACTTTCAAAGCTGGAATACCTATAAGGAGCGAATTATTGGAACCTGGCGCCTTCCTTTCCACAAAATCGTGATTGCCCGGTGGCTATTGGACATGGCTCACGGTATGGGACTTCATGATGTTGTGCATATACCAAACGCCATTGACCATACCCAATTCTATCTCACCCAACCTCCCGAATCCCGTCCACCCTCTGTGCTCTCTCTCTATCACCATTTTCCGTGGAAAGGAACCGAAGATGCTCTTGGTGCCCTCACCCGACTGCATCACGAGCGTCCAGAAGTGTCGATCAGCTTTTTTGGTGCCGAGCCTCACGGCGGGAATTTACCGTCTTGGGTGACATATTATGCCAATCCGTCACAAGACCTCTTGCGAGAACTTTACAACCGACACCGCATCTATGTCGGCGCCAGTTGGGCAGAAGGATGGGCATTGCCCCCATCCGAGGCCATGGCATGCGGCGCGGTTTTTGTCGGAACCGACAACCAAGGCTGTCTTGAATATGCTCAGGATGGGGTGAACGCACTCTTGTCACCGCCCCATGATCCTGAAAGCCTATATCATAATCTTCTTAAGATTATCGACAATTATGAGCTGGGTATCAAACTGGCTTACCAAGGACACCAGCGCCTTTTATCCTTTACGTGGGAAAATTCGGGACGAGCTTTGGAGCAATATCTGATGAAGATCACCGCCGGCATTTCCTAAAATGAACGCATCCCCAACTTCGCCCGGACAACCGAGAAATTTTATCCAAGTTCGACATTTCCAAAATACCTTTTGGTCAACATTAACCGGTTATAAATTGAAAAATTTCCCGCAAGAATTTAACGGTGTAGGGGGGTGCAGCTAAAGGGCCATACCACGACCTTTCATATCGTTGGATCCAAATAGGAGTCAGTCCGACACAATGGGCACCATAAATATCCATAACTGGGTTATCTCCTACGAACCATACTCCTTTGCCGCTCATCTGCAATTGATCCAGTGCATGATGAAAAATTGCGGGATCGGGCTTTTTGACTCCGACTTGACCGGATATACTTATAGCGTCTAAATACGGACGAATCCCGAGCGTATCGATTTTCTGGTTTTGTCCCGGTCCCTGTCCATTGGTCACAACCCCTAATTTGAATCCCTTTTGCTTTAACTTTTTTAATGTTTCTTCCATTTCGGGCGTCTTCTCGCTGCATAAAGGAAAATATCTAAACCAATGGCTCATCAATGCGCCCCATGAAGGTTTGGACCCCGACCACGGCAACAAATTCAGCAAAGCCTGCATTGCCTCTTTTCCCGAGCGTAAGGGGCCTCCATCGGCTTCCAGGATCAAGTCGGCTAAGATATCGGCGTCAAGAGGCTCCAACCGGTGGTGAAAATCTTGGAAGAAATAACGCACGGCATAAGTTCTTATGGAGGGAAAGCGATCATATAAAGTGTCGTCCAAGTCAAAAAGCACAGCGTTTTCTTCGACCTCTGCCACCTTCTTTCATCTTTTTGTGAAATCACATCACGGCCTGGGCATTCATTTGGAGCTATCCGCCGATTTTCCTTAAAGGGTTTACACTTTTGCGGCAGTGCGAATGACCGGGAATTGCCCTCCTCTTCAGACAAGTCATATCCGGAAGACTTTTATATTGGGCCATGATGATGTTCGCGACTGGGTCAGTTGTTTGTAAGAGCCGACCGAATTTTTTCCGACACTGATACAGGGTCGTGTGAGGGGCTGACATCAGATTTTCCTGATAACCACTGTGACGAGAACATGGCATCCCCGAGAATAAGTTTTCAACAAACAGGATAAGTCGATTATTTCTCGCCCGTTAGCCTCGGGTGAAACCAGATCTCGTCTGTCGCTTCACGACATGGAGTCTATCATAGTGTTCTTGGCAGGACAAGCCGGCCCCATTCTTCGCCGACACAATAGAACACTGGGGTTTTGAGCCGTGGACATGACATTATTCGACTTTTGCGTCGAACTCACAGAACGCTTTATAGAGCTCTTCCGGTCGCGATGTCGGGTCCCACAGATGAAAAGACCTGCTGAACTCCCAAGCCCTAAGCTATATTCCACTTTCTCCCGCGGGATTTCGTGCCTAAGGCCGCTTACGCACCTTGCTCAATCACCGACTGACCGAACAAAACCCAAAGTGGGCACGGCTCAGGACCGCTTGGCGGGTTTTCTCCGGCCATCGTGGGACGATCTCAAGCGTTTGATCGAACTTGCTTGCTGGATATGCCCCAGAGAACCGGCGGTTAACGGAATGACAACGGCAATCGCGCTGACCACCAGAAATCCTCCCAGCACATCGCGCAACAGGCCTGCCGATACCGTCCCCAAACCCATGATGACCGACGAATATCCCGCACTTAAAGTTTCGTAGCGCCCCATTGCGCTTTGCGGAATGCTGCGTTGGACTTGGGTCACATACAGCACGTAGAGCATCTCCAGAAAAACACTGCCAAAAAACATAGCTATAACAATAACGGATGCCGTGGGAGCAATGGTTATCAACAGCAAGGTGAGCCCGTTTAGCGCCGCCATGAATCCGTAGGCAAGGGACCGGAACTGAATCGGCAATCGGGCAAGGAACCATGCTGAAGCCATACCCGCAAGGAGATCAGCCACTCCGGTCGCAACCATGACCCAAGAATACAAAAAACCGGAATGCAACTGCTGTACTAAAAGGCGCGGTAACAACACGACCACGGCACCTTGCGCGAAGTACATCGCCCCGTTGATGACAACCATCGCTAACAGCTCCCTACGCGCATCGAAAAGGCGAAGGAGCCATCTCCCAATACCGAGAAGCCCAACCGGGACCAATCCTTGCTCATCCTCTTGGTCCACGTTTTGACCCATAGAAACTATGGGCCCGATGGCAACGATAGTCGCCATTGCCGTAACATAAGACCCAGCATCTAAAAGAAATCCCTCCGCAAATCGGTGGGACAAAATGAAATGTGCCGACCCGCCCATCTGTATAAGATTGGCCGAGGCGTATGCTACCTGGAATACACCATTCGCCTGTTCAAGATCTGCATCCTCGACTAAATTCGGTAAGTAGATGCCCACCGTGGGAGCAATAAGAACCATTCCACACCCCAACAACACGTACGACACCACCAACAACGGTCGAAAAGTCGTGTCAAATGATATGCTTCCCACCGCAAGAGCGCTAAGACTCAAGGCGATGAGCGTGGTTTTATAACCGCCCACCCTGTCGACTACCGCTCCCAGCCACGGCGCACACAAGGTCACGGGTACTTCTCTCGCTGCCAGCACAATGGCCAAAAGATCGTGCTATGATACCGATTCAGCACGAAGATGGGAAGAATCGTACTCATTACGCCCGACCCTAGGATCGACAAGAACACCCCCAGCAGGAAAAGGAGCAATCGCCGATTCTTGTGCAGTACAAGGATCACTGCCCACAGTCCTTAGGATGGTGTCTTACCATACTTTCGACATCCACTCACTTACAGGGAACTTCGGAACTTCGTGGCGCAATCGACAATTGACGCAGCTTGGCGTATGTGTTCGTCCTAATGCGACAACGATACAAAGTTCACGTGGTTCGAATGGCCTCAAAGCCTTGCATGCGGGGTCATTCTTGGGAAATCCGTTACAACCTTCAACAAGTCCAGATAAATCGCCACAATGAAATAGGGAAAAGGTGGGAGTTTTCGAGAATTGGCGGAGTGTTTGGCATCTAAAAACCCTGTATTGTGTATATGCGAAAGTCAAGACATTATTAAACCCCGGTTTTCATCCCGGTCGGTTCGCTATTTATATAACTCTTCCGGAACTCGGGGCTATAGTGTACTTACGGTGGCCGCCCTTTTGATATCCCAGTCAGCTGGTTATTTGCAGGGATAAAAACACTGTGGAATACTCATTAAAAGGGGAGTTGTACACCATGAATCCGATTCTTCTGGACTTTCCGCATCAATTCGAAACGGAACGGGTTCTCCTCCGGTGTCCTTTGCCGGGAGACGGCCCAATGGTCAACGAGGCCATCCGGGAGTCCCACGAAGAGCTCAAGAAATGGATGCCTTTTGCGGTGAACCTGCCGTCTGTCGAGGAGTCAGAGGAAAATATCCGCCGTGCCCATGTCAAATTTCTGCTGCGCGAGGATTTGCGGCTGCACATGTTCTTGAAATCATCGGGACGTTTTATCGGCAGCACCGGACTGCATCGCATCAACTGGGAGGTGGGGCGTTTTGAGATCGGCTATTGGTTGCGTAAGGTCGAATTTGGTCAGGGGTTGATGACCGAAACCGTCCATGGCATTGTTCACTGGGCCTCAGAATACTTGCATGCACGACGCATTGAGATCCGTTGTGATGCTCGCAACCTACGCAGTCGTAAAGTTGCCGAAAGGGCAGGATTTCACCTGGAAGCCGTGCTTCGACGTGATGAACCGGACGTCAAATCACAGCCGAGTGACACAACCGTCTATGTAAAGTTACGATTACCCGGTGGACAATGGGGATACCCATCCTGATGGGATTCACCCGCTACAATTTTTCCTTATGCACAGCTATCAACTTCGCGGAGCAAATAATGGACTATTGGAGGGCGTTGACCCAAAACTTCGGCTACGCACTGCAAATAAACACCCTCTTGGCGAAGACTGCGAATAAAAAAGCATGGAATTCGTGTGGCAAATACGCATGAGTAATGGCTTTCCTAGCCATTTATGATTAACACCTGCACCGGGGCACTCACTATGGATTTAAAGAGATGAGGGATTTTCTCGAAGAATGACAAGGTAAGCAAGTCTGATTTGTCTGTCGAGATACCCTCACGACTCCGCGTTGCCAAATTTTTGAGGATTTTGGAATATGACACGAACTTCCATCCCCGGAACACCTCCTTAACTTGCCGCTTCGCGCGAAAAATTCGCTATACTTTACCACAAAAAGGGCGTAAAGCCCCGGCCTTTAGGCCTGGGGATATCAGCCCATGGCCCGATAGGGCCAATATTTGCACTCCTGCTGCAGATTAGACTTTGCATCGTGGTATCATACTTATATGAACTTCAAATCGAATCACAACGTTGTCTATTCGTGCAAATATCATGTGGTTTGGTGTCCCAGATACCGACGATCCGTGTTGGTGCGCGGAGTGGATGAACGATTGAAGACTCTCATCCATGATGTCGCGAATGAGCGTCATGTCGCGGTGATCGAGCTTGAAGTCATGCCGGATCACGTGCATCTGTTATGCGAGGTCGATCCACAGTTTGGCGTCCATAAATTCATCAAACAGGTGAAAGGCCGATCTTCTCGCCGGCTCCGTCAGGAATTCCCATGGCTGAAGAGCCGGTTGCCGAGTTTATGGACGCATTCCTATTTTGTCTCGACCGTAGGGGGTGCTCCGCTTGCCGTCATCACACCGTACAGCGCAAACCAAAAAGCGGTCTAAGCCTGGTCGAAAAACCACGCCATCGTTTGTCTGCACAGTGCCCTTGCGGGTGACACTTCCCCAAGAGCAAACCTTGCAGATACGCTTTGAGGTGGCACGGCAGTTGTACAATGCTTTGCTGGACGAAGCCCTGAGACGGATGCGTCTCTATCGACAGTCTCAAGCCTCAGACTTCCCCAGATGGTGAAGATCACTGCTCCCAAATCGGCCAAATAGTACCATGTTAGCAGAAATTTCCTGTGGCGGGTAAAAAATAAGCCTGTGGACAAATGTGGATAACTTGTGGATAAGTATGATGGAAAAAACTTTGTGGCTATTGGCTCATCGGGAGCTTGTCATTTCCCCGCAACTATGTTACAAATAATTTATGCGCCATAGTGAGGAGGACACCCGATGACTACCCCAACTGTTTGGGACTTGCCCGTGCTGACTGTCGATCAACCAAATCCCCGCTGGGTGAATGATCGC
>JAKACM010000196.1 GCA_021821465.1 Bacillota bacterium | reverse complement strand
CCGATCTATCAAGTACGGTGGGTCACTCGTACCAGCGAAAATCGGACAGCGGAACGCATCAATTTCTAGACACTATTGCCAAGCAGTAACACTCCAGAATGAATAGGGCATAATAGCTGGCGCGGTTCCTGGCTGTGTGAAGTTTCTCCGGACGACCCGGCCCGCCGCGCGCAGAATTTCACAGGATCATGGAGAGCCGGGTTCAGAGGCGTGTTGAGGCACCGAGACCAACCGAGCCACAGTTCCCGAAACCACGGCGCCTACGGGCTACTCGACACCTATAGAACCGCGTTTGCCACCGTTGCGAATAGAGGGTGCAAATTAGCCACTAAATTGATTCTGTGCTGACAGGAACCATCCGCGTCATGTGGCCGACGTCGTAGTACAGCCGCCAGACAGCGGACAAGCAAGACGATGGAGAATTGAGCTAAAGTTCGGCACAAATACTAGTATCGACTGGCGAAATCATCCTGCCTATATACCTCCTCTAACGAATTTAAAATCGTTCCGCCGAACGTCCCCATTGGATTGACACGGTCAAGAGTTTCAGGGGGGCGAATAGGGTTAGCCCCCTGCTTATTTTTAACTTAATAGTAAGTTAATAGTAAAAATTAGTTGTATAATGGCGTTGGTTGATGACTGACTTCATTAAAATGATTCAAGTATATATGATAGCGGAGGTAGTTGTATGTTGCCCGGCGCAACGAGCAGTGCTGACGCACGATCATCCTCAGCGACGGTATGTTCGTTTGAGATGGGACCGAATGGGAGCCAGGGTCTATCCGTTGGGAAGATTGGGTCGATCCTAGCAGGGTGCACACACGGGGATGGGGATGACAGGCTCACCATTTCCGACGAAACGGGTATGTCGTGGCGGGATGGGTCAAGCGAAGGAGAAGGCTAGGTACCCCATGAGCCGATCTGGTGGGCGTGCAGAAACTCGGTCGACAGCCAACCACCGGTCCAGAGCTCACGCAAAAAACGGAAGGTCTCTTGGTATCCTCGACGGCGGCGGAGCGCCCCTCCCGTGGGAGTCTCTAAGGTGAGAAGGTTCAGGAAATGGGCGATTTTCATGAGGTAATGCCAGCCCTTCATCGCTTGCCAATGGTAGGAAAAAGCATGCTCAAAATGATCGCCGTGCCGCTTTTCGACGAGGTATTCGGTCTCAATGGCCCACCGATGTCGACCGGCCCGGTTACACCGGGCAATAATGTTGTCTTCCGTCAGCGGAATGGCTGATATCCAGGCCCAATGACTGGTGTGCGCGATGCCGTCGGCATCGCGCCAGCTTTCTTCGCATTGGGCGACGTGAATCATGCGATGATGCCAATGGCCCTGGGCATCTTTCCCATCGTAGGGTATGTCATTGGCCCAGGTGAAGACTTGGTCCCGTTCCCCCCAATGGTGCGTACGACGGTTCGCCCCGTCGCGGTCGTCGAGGGAGCGGAGTCCTTCCACGTCTTCCCACACGCTGGGGAGACAATTCCTCGGGAGCACGATGAAGTAATCCCATCCCTGCTGTTGGCATAAGGTCATGATGGGCCCATTGGGATACAGTCCGTCCAACACCAACAGCAGGCGCCGACGGGGGAACCATTGCTTCAGTTTGATGGCCAGGCGATGGAACGCCTTTTGTTCACAATCTTGCTTGGTCTCTGGTGAGGCGTCCGCGGAATTCTCCGCGAATTCCGTCATCAGGGGCAATGTGAGGCCCTCACGGGCCACGAGCACCGCTTCGAGGACATACACCCGATATCGGGTGTCGGTGTCTGACACGCGTTGTTGCAACGCCTCGGCGGCAAAAGGTTGATGGCGGGCGAATTTTTGGGTGCCATCCACGGCCACCACCCAGGCCCCGCTCACTAAGCGCTCCCGGAGCGCATGCTTGCGCAACAGCATGGTAATTCGGTCGCGCAGCACCGTCTCCCAGGTTTCGACCGGAATGGTCTGTAAAAGACGGTCGACGGTGTCAAAGTGCGGAATCGAATCCAGGTCCGGGAAGATCTCCCGTAGCGCCTGGGCTAAGCGGGGACTCGTCGCGTTGCGATTGGCCTCGCGGCGCGAGGTCCATTGAAAAACAAAGAGAAGGAGGCCATAAAACAGGAGTACCGTGAGCCGATGCCGAATACTTCCCGGGCGTCGCGGATCGGGGATCTGGGCCAATTTTTTAAACAGGTCAGGCAGATGCTGGCGCCAGACCGTCAACTGCGCTGCGGCCGCGGCTTCGCGAGCTTCCTGTTCCTCTTCTGGGGTCTGATAGGGGGATTTCGCGTTGGTCAGCGTGGGGATGGCCGCGGAGCCAGCCAATGGGGGTCGCGCCCCTGTTCGTCCCTTCATTCCCCCGCCTCCTCGACAGGCTTGCGCGTGAGCCAGGGTTTGGTCAAAGCGGTGCGCCAGGAACGGACCAAGGGATACATCCAGATCGTCTTGCGCGGCAACGTCACCTGATGGTGGATGGCCTGGCGCCCCATGCCTTGAGTGGTCCCGATACGGTGCCAATTCGCCGCGGCATAGCAGGTCCCAGCCCAAGGGGCTTCCACAAAGGTTTCGAGGAGGACGGGAGCAAAGCCATACTGGGCCTCCCAATCTGACCGGATCCGCCGCGCCGCCAGAGCGAGCACATGGCTCGCTAAGTGGGGCACCTGGATGTCAGGGAGGATAAGAAAGCGGCTATTGTTCACAATGCGTGCGCGAAATTGAGCCCGGGTGGAAACATCCCAGCCAATCCAGCGATCGCGATCCTGCAGTTTCGCTGCCGCCGTGGCAAAGAGCAGTCCACCGAGCCGAATCGGCTCGGTTCCGGCCTGGGACTCAATCCAATAGCGTTGCCGGGCTCCAAACGCCCGCTGGAACCCCAACGGATGATAGGTCGCCATGGTGGCATTCCAAATCGGCTCGTCCATGGCTGACACGGGCGTCACGGTAATGGGTTGGAGCGCCGCCAGTGGCGCTCGGATCGGCGGATTGGTCAACGGCTGCCCCTGTCGTTCGGCAGAGGCCGTCCGATGCGAGGAGGAGGCTTTCTTAGGCGGCACAGGCATCCAGCGAGCGTCCTCAATCGCTTGTAACAAGGCGCGGCAGGCATCCATCCGCGGGCGCCCATTCGGGGCGACCCAGGGCAAATTTTCACATAAGGTGGCAACCAGTTCACCTCGGCTCAGGCGGTGGAAGCGTCGTAATGTCTCGCGGAGTACCTGAATATCGTCTTCCGAGAAATACCGATCCCCAATCCAAAAGGGCGCATCAAACCTTGTCGGCATCCGCATGATTCCTCCCACACACGTTTTGAGGATATCATCTCACGTCGTGCTGTGCCTGTCCACCCCCTTTGTGGAATAAATTTTTCATAGAATCCGCGCGGCAGTTAGCTTTAAACCCTCATGCGTCAGCACTGCTCGCAATGACCATCTC
>JAKACM010000195.1 GCA_021821465.1 Bacillota bacterium | reverse complement strand
GGAATTAAGGCACCCGGTCCTCCTTGATTCCAACTGGCCACATAACTACTGACCGTTTCTCCCGTGATCCCAATAATATCGGCCACGGCCGTGGCCGGATATCCTTCCCAGACCAACCGAACAACCAGGAGGCGAACACGCATGCGCCCAGACTCCGTCTGCTTTTCGAGTTTTCGCAAACTGTGTATAGAAAATCCATGAGTCGTAATGATCTTGACCACGTTAGTTTCCCCCCTATCTGACAATTCGATAGAGAGGAGGAAAAGTCCTTTGAGTGAGAGAAATTATGGAAAACTTATGGACGATTTATATAGAAGCTCGGGACGGAACCACCGGATTCGGGGTCAGTACCGGGGGGAGTGTAGCGTCTTGGATTATCCTTCACCACCTCTCCCGCTTTATTGTGGGCCAAAGCCCATGGGATATCGAAAAAATGTGGGATCAAATGTATCGTGCGACCCTTTATTACGGACGCAAAGGCATTGTGATGAATGCGATCTCGGCCTTAGATCTGGCTTTATGGGATTTATTGGGGCACATCCGTCAGGAACCCGTCTATGCGATGTTGGGAGGGAGCGTGAGAGAGGAGATTTTATGTTATACGACCGGCCCCTGGCCCGATGTGGCCAAGACATTGGGGTTCATTGGCGGGAAATTGCCTTTGCCCTATGGCTCCGCGTCAGGAGATGACGGTCTTAAGAAAAACCTCGCTTTGTTTCGGCAGGCAAGAGAAGAGGTGGGCGATGATTTTTGGTTGATGGCTGATTGCTGGATGGCTCTGGATCTTCCCTATGCCGTGGAACTGGCTAGGCGTTTAGCACCTTATCATCTAAAATGGATCGAAGAATGTTTTCCGCCCGATGACATTTGGTCTTATCAATCGTTAAAGCAAGCTCTCAGTTCGCAAATTCTTGTAAGCACGGGAGAGCATGAAGCCACGCGCTGGGGATTTAGACAATTATTAGAGACCCATGCTACGGATTTTATCCAACCGGATGTGAGTTGGTGCGGCGGTATTACCGAACTCATAAAAATCGCCGACTTGGCGGATGCTTTCGGAGCGTGGGTGATTCCGCACGGATCCAGCGTCTATAGTTATCATTTTGTCCTAACTGGGTGTTTTTGCCCATCCCCTCGAAAAGGGGGAATAGGGGTATCGGTCGTAATGCGGTATATGAGTCCAGCCTGGCAAAACCTGCAATCACACGGTCAAATCCTCGACAAGGCCGATGTCACACGGCTTTCACCCCTCGGATATGATCACATCAATAGGGTGGGGCGCGACTCTTTTACGTTGCCCGAAGACATTGCTCACGGCGACTATCGACGACTTCCCACGATGAGTCGGTCCCTATCCATAAACTGGATCGCTTATCGAGGTTTTTCGTTCCATTACTACTGATACCCCTATGCCACCAAAAAAACCTGGTGGGAAGCGTTATCCCGCGCCGATCAAGAGCAGTGGTGGAATCGCCCGGTAGCGGAGATTGCCCAGGGGGTGGGCATGCCCTGGTTGGCCGAAGTGTTTGCCCACAATCGCGGAACCATGACGGAACCCCGTCTCGGTTGGTTAACCTCCGTCTATCACCTGGCCCAGGGCACCTAACCTCGTGGATGTAAAAAAATGCCATAGGGGCGCAAAGCACCGAAAACGCGAGACCCTTGACAGGGTGTGTCTTGGATTTTATTGCCCGAAGCGCCGGAAGCACGCTGTAAGATCCGATAGCACTATTAAATGGCACACTCCTTATAGCGCAATTCTTAGCAGCATATTCAAGAACTTGGTTTTGGGAAACGGGGGTGGGAGATATAAAAGATGAAAGAGTAAAGATAAAAAATTTGACAGCGGAGCTCTGGCGTTACGGGCCAGTCGGGGATCGTGAAGCAAGTCCCGGTGATCCGGCTGGAGCTATCCGTGTGTGACTCCGCCGTCAACGTGGCCAGAAAGGTTTTGCAGCACTAGCTAGGGGATGAAAGACCAAAGGGATTCATCCTCCTCTAACTGCCTAAGATTCGTCCAAAAGTTGTAGTAATTCCGCCGTAGGATATACCTTACACAAACCCCGCGCCTCTTCGAAATCCTTATCTTGACTCCAAATCGGCAAGTCTCGCTCTAAGGCCAGAGCTAATGTAGGGACATCATCCGGATCACGCTGGTGTAAACATGCCCACGCTGTATCCCAGGCTTGTCCATTTTTCGGTGATTCTAAGGCCTCCACCGGGAGCACCCGCCAGATTGACCCTAGAAGTTCCGCGTTCAGTTTTTTCCGTTGGGCTAGGACAGGGATGTATTTCTCTACCTCTGCATACGCCTGCACCGTCACATACAGTTCGGGAGCCTTAGGATGCGTCACGATGCGATTAGCTGCCTTGCCGCCAATTACGATAGACAACAACGCATTGGCATCAATGACGATCTTTTCGATAGGCCTCAAAGTCCGCGAGTACCTCCTCTTCGGATACATTCGCTTGCTCCATTTGCTCCTGCAATTGGTGAACCAGCTTATCATACATTGCCTTTTTCAGAATTTCCGGCGGAAGCATGGACTCATCCCATGGCAAGAAAACGCCAGCAGGCGAAGTACCACGCATGATGATGATAGGTTCAGACGTTCTCAAATGTTGGGTTGCGTGATCGCGGAATTCCTTAACACTTACTATTTTCAAAGTGACCACCTCTGTGGTCATTATATCTCGTTTCGCTTCAAATTACTCCCTCTTGTTGTCCCGTACATGAGGTTCGTTCAGGCGACTGCCCTGCACCAATCCCCTGCAACAGTGCTGGAAAGGAACTGTATCTTCCGCCGTACTCGATCGTATTCTTCGTGAGAAACAGATAGCCTTGAAAAACGGAGCAATCGGAAGAAAAACAGGGATTGCAGTCTGTCCCATAACTGGAATTTAGCCCGCGTTTTTGGTGCCTCCTAAAAAACACAAAATCGCCGCTCCCGGCTGAAAATAGCCGAAAACGGCGATCCCAGTTTTATGGGAAGCCCGATAATGTTAACTCCGGGACGGTTGTCGACAAATCAGCGCCCGCATGCACTCCAATAACGTCCATTCGGATTTCACATGTCAAACGAGCAATGTCTTGGATTTGTGGACGAGTGAATTGGGCACCTACCGAATTCAGGCTTTCGGATTTCCTGAGGTAGCGAACAAAAATATCAATGATTGCTGTGCGGGAACCGCTACGCCGCTGGGGACGGTTTATGTGAACGTCGAGGAATAGAATAAAAAAAAGAGATCACCGCCATGACGAGTGACGGGAATTTTTTTTATTGCGGACTGGCCGTGAGGGGTGCCCCCACAGGATATGGGAGAGATTGCACGGTCTGGAGGCTATTCCACGAAAATCCCCACGACGCGAAGTCTTGACTGGAGGGAATCCAATGGAGGGTGTCATTGATGGTGGCATACACCTTCGAAGACCCTACCACATGTACCACGGTTTTGGGTG
>JAKACM010000099.1 GCA_021821465.1 Bacillota bacterium | reverse complement strand
TTCTTTGAGGAGTTCTAAGGTCACTTGAGCCTTGAACGTCGGGGTGTAGTGTTTTTGTTTGGGCATAACGTGTCCAGTGTAACACTTGAAGGCCTCCCAGATTGTCCGAATTTCTGGGTCCACTATACTTTGTCCATTGTCCAACCATCTGCACCATAACTCACTCGTTCATTGCGAACATATTCCGTGCTGTCATAAACATGCCAACCCCCCGTGACCTTCGTAAGTTTTGTTTCAAGATCTCCGTTTAATCGTGTACTTGTTCCAATATATAGTGGCATAGGCTTCGACGCCACCGCTGGAATCCCAGCTCGTTCCGCTTAATGATCCGGTGCCATCATATGTGGTGGTGTTTGCCTTCGCAAGTGCGGTCGTCACGTATTCATTTTTCGTTGTTCCACTCGAATTGGTGAACGATCCAACCCATTGTGTTGTATAAGCAGTCGGAGGATGAAAAGTCTTCGTATGGCCAGCCCTTTGTCTACGTCCCGTGAACCTGAAATGGTGGAGTCTGTTTAAGGGTTCTGTGATGAATTGCCTCATAATATAAAGTTTTTGGATTGGTAATCGGCGTTTCAACACGACATGCCCATTATTTATAGTGTGATCTGGTGTGCCAGAGGCAATCAATGAGGCAGAGGTACGCTGGCTTACGTTGGCGGGTGATTGGGCAAAGGCTGGGACCGATCCTATCGAGAGGGTGAGGAGGGGGATGGACGTCATCAGACTCAACATTGTGACTTTCGTACGAAAGAACTCCTCCCTTATTGGGGGTGAATGTGGAAGCACTCACCAAAATTCTTCTCCATTCTCTCAAGGACGACCTCGTCCCTGCAACCGGTTCCGACATATTTTCCCTGACACGAGTCGACATGAAACAACGGCTGAAACACTGAAGAAGACTCGTCCTCTGTACCACCAAGGTTCCCGCTTTCATTCAGGGTTCTTGCGGCTGCAGTATAATCGATCCCTCAGCAACCACCGGGTTGTACTAAATAGGAAGCCGAGGAAGGCGGGGCCGGCGTCGTATATTGGGACGTTTCGTCATAGGGAGTCCCTGTAGGTTGCGTTGTCGTTGTCGCACTGGAGGGTTGAGCCGTTTCGACCATCATTTGATACGTTTGGGCAATGACCAAATGCGCGGGCAACAGGCCAGGCAATGGGATGAGCGGCTGGTAGGGATACGCCACGGTCAACAGCACATTCTGTTGTTGGACATTGGTGCTGTTGCCGATGATCGCGGCATACGTAATGACCGGTTTGGCGGTGGATCCGGCGGTGGTGGTCAACCAGGGCTGGTCATGATTGATTTGATCATCCACCATGCCGTAAACCGTCGGATGGTGGCCTTGGGACAATTCCTGCAATGCGGAATTGCCCGGACAGCCTAAGGTATCGCCAATGGCCGCAGTTCGGGCCCCCACGCGCACCGCTTGTTGAATGGTGGTGACAGCATTGATATAGAGCCCATAAGAAATCAGGCTCAGCACGAGAAGAATGAGCACAGGTAAAACCAAGGCGGTTTCGATGAGGGCCTGACCGGATCGGGATTTTGAGGCTTTCCGTTTAAGACGTGGAGGCATGTTCATTGGATGAGCGCCACCTGATGCACGGGGACGATTGCTTGCTGAGTGGGATCATACTCGATGATGCCGGCTCCTCCCAGACTGACCCGATATCCGATGACAGATCCCTGAATGATGTCGGCTCCGCCTAGCGTAATCGTGCCGGTGGGGGCATACAGCACGCCCGTCATGCTATGAGCCCCCTGAATGGTGATGTTTTCGGGTGTTTGCGGAGACGATGCCGGGGGTAATGCGGCAAAGCAGACGCCTTGACCCTGAGTCGTCCCAAACGAGGCCGCCCCTTCAATGGTAATGCTGCCGCCGATCGCCACGATGGAACCGGGACCATTGATGGCCCCGGAAATCTTGACATTGCCAAAGACGACCCAACGGCCCTGAAACTGAGCCGCTCCGTTAAACGTATAACCCTGCGGATTTTGCGGCGATCCGATGACTTGCGTGGCATTCTGTACGAGCGTCGAGGTGGACCAGTTGGGCATGGCAATGGTTGAGGCACCTGACGTCTGGCCCTGGGAACAACCGCCCGCCCCGTTGACGGTCACTGTCCCCACGGCGGAACAGGCTCCCTGGACGATGGTGGCCCCATCCAATTTCAAATTGTCATTGGAATGGACATCTGCGCCTCCCGTCCCCATGATGGGGGCGATAATATTCGCGCCATGAATGCGCAACGGCGGATCACCGGCATGGGGATCACCTTGAAAGACAGCGTAGTTGAACGGTGCTCCGGCTCCATAGGAGGCCCGGGCCTGAGCCTTCACAGTAAAGTGGTGAATGCCGAAGAGCGCCGCAAAGGTGCCGGGAACCTGAGCTTGGGCGGACGCCATCACGGTTTGGGGGGGATTGCTCAACGCTTGCAACACAATGTGGGTGGCCCCGGAATCGTCCTGGGTGACTAACGACGCTTGATCGCCAGGGGCTTTAGCATCTCCCGTATTCATTTCTTGGGCACCGGCTAAAGCGGCGGCATCGACCGCATTTTGCAGCTTAGCTTGGCCGAAATAGACCGTGCCAACGGTCAGACTCAACCCAGCCAAACCGATCAACAGTGGCAAGGCGATCGCGATTAACGGCAAGACCTGGCCCTTCCTCGGTTTGAGCCGGGCTAAGACACTATTGTTCAGGATGGTGTTCTTTGAGGTTTTCATGGAATGTGCCCTTCTTTACTCTGTCTAATTTGCTGAATTTGCCACCCGTCGCTGCCGCGGATCCAGGGTGTCGCATTCAGTGCCACTATCAGAGTAAACCAGATTAAGCCAAAAGTTATCGCATGGGATATCGAGCTGATGAGAGCGCGCATCACAAATCCCATCCAAAAGCCGCCATCGACTATCAGACCTGCCAAGGAAATTGGGAAGCGGACAGAGGCCGCTCCATCGGGAATTTGGACGATGACAGCCAGACGGGGTCCAGCGTATCCGGATTCTCGCCCAACGTCCGCCAAAAAACCGGCTGGCGATGACATGGGCACTTTCATGTAACACCAACCCTCCCACAATGATCAGCCATAACATCATATAGGGAGCATTCGGGATCACACGAAAAATTCCTCTACTGGGAGGAATTTTTTTCGAAGGGCTGACCCATCCCCTGTACCAGAAAGGGGGTGTGCAGACCGGCCCGGAAACCCGCACGGGACGGTCATCTTTTTGGTGCGTTTGCGTGTATCACAAAGGAAGTCGTTGTTGGTACGATACGATAACATGAACGTTCAAGTTTCTGCTATACGACTGAGATCACGCTATGAAGATTTATTTTTTGACGGTAGAGGTACCACCTCCTTGCGAAACCACTCATGAGATATTTGAATCAGAACTTGCCGGTCATCCGTGTGGCACCAATGTGCGTCATCAATGGATTCGTATACTGCTCACGGTTCAAAATTGATGATTCGTACTGGCTACGGTTCATGATGATGATGATTCGCTCGGAAATCCGCTAAAAAATGTGCCAAAGAATTCCTGCCTGTGGGCACGGGGGACAGCGATATAGGATGATGCTCGACGGCGTAGTCTTTAGCTTTATTGGATTGCTGGTCCACGGCCAATGCAATTACGATCACATTATCTATACTGACAACATAACATATGCTATAACTAGGTAAACGGTTGATGGAAAGGGTTGGAAGTGGGGCGCTTGGACAGACATGTGACATTTCGGAATGCTCCACTGGTAGAAATGATTGTGGAACTACGCTGGGTGCCCGAAGGATCCTTTGCTTCGGCCAGTAATACTCCGGGATCACATATCATTATTACGACTGGAAATCCTCAAGAAGACTTTTTTTTCTGAGTTTGGACGGCTTATTGCAAAGCATGGATTCTGTCGCGCGGAACGTCTTGTTCCTGTGGGCGTATCGGTTTTGTCTTACCAAGCCGTGTACCGATTTAAGCATAAAGACGATTCTGTGCCGGTTGTGTTTCAAATTGGCCCGAACATATTTACCGCTAATGCGGTTCCTCCATATGAATCCTGGACTTCTTTTTCCCGCTATGTAGGTGATGGAATAGCTATTTTAGACGATGCTAGTCGGAACAAGAAGATAAATGTCAGATTGCATACACAACTTATACGTTACATTGACATGTTCTCGGGCAATCTCTTAAGAGGTATGTCTCCTGATCGGTTTATTAGAGAGACAATTGGATTCCGTATCCAGATTCCCGAAGCTCTTCAAAAACGAGTGCCAAGAAATCGTACAGCAAAAGGCCAGTTGCTTCAAGTTTCGGCCTTGCTCCACGATAATATCGAACTGACTATTACTGCGGCGGAAAGCATGCAGCATGGCAACCCAGTAGCTTTACTGGATTGGGTTGCTATGGTAAAGAGTAACGGTCACTTTGACGATGATGTAATTATGCATACCCTTGATAGAGCCCAAAATGTGATTCATGAAATGTTTATGGAAATTGTGAGTCCAATAACAGATGTAATGGATCCCCATATGACTGATGAGGAGAGAAACCACAATGAATGATGTATGGGCATGGATCACTGATTTACCTCGTGAGGGACTTATGCTGACATCGGTGCGATTAGGAAAACTCTTAGATGAAATCGAGAATTTTGGCAGTTTGCCAGACAATTGGGACGGAGAAGGCGCTAATAAAATTCATGAACAAACAGTGGTAAATTGTTGCTATATGGCGCGATGCGCAGTGGACTACTTGACAATTCCTGATGTAGACCCCAACCCGAATGGGACTATATCTTTTGAGTGGTACACTGTTGAGGGCTTGGCGTACCTTGAGGTGGGGCGAACTCAGTTCAGCCTTTTTGTCGAAGCACACGGTGAAGTAGTATTGAGTCTGAAAGATGAGATATCAGCACGTGTCGGTTCCATCGCTAAGCTGTTCAGGGATATTTCTGGCTATCTTTTACCTTCCCAGGACAATCAGTCTCATGGGCTGCCTATGGAACTGTATTATTATAAATTGTCGGTACGTTCTGATCTGAGTCAAGCCAGTAGTGTCTCTTCGTGGCCAAGCAATATCTTGCCGCCTATGGTGGCTGGTGTATGAGCTTATTGCCGTTCAACATCCCTAACAGCGAGTGCGTAATTGGAGGGGTAAAATCGCGGATACCATATCAAACATGGCCAGTTGACGTGGAACGCTTTCCGACCTCCCAAAGGACAGTCCGTTATTTCGGTGATTAGACACGCCATGGGGAATCACTTCTGCAAGAATCAAGCCCGGGACATAGCGGACACTGACTACGTCGGGGTAGCCAGTTTATTGTGCGGAAAACTGCGGATTTGAGGTTTGTGATCAAAGAAACGGGTTGTATGAAGGTCATGCGGAAATAGATGTGGGAGTTCGAATCCCGTCGAATGATGAACCGTCCGACTCTGAGATTAATCAGAGGCTAAGAAACCAGTGCACGCAGCTTTTAAGCATGACATGTTACTTGAAAGACCCTGAACCAGAGTCGGTTAAATGGAATGGCCCTGATATGTGTTCGTGTGTGGATGAATAAATTTGAATAGTAAACCTCACAAATTCAACCCCAAATACACGGCATCCCGATCCTCGCGGCGAATGCCGATATAAGCCAGAGTCGTTCCTGGGCTGCTGTGATTCAAGAGATCTTGGATGATGGCCAGATCGACTCCAGAGCGCCAAGACCAGTAGCCAAACGTTTTGCGCAAGGTGTGCGTGCCAATGGGATCGGAGATGCCAGCAGCTGCGCCGCTCTGCCCCACAGAGGAGCATTCGCATATGTCAACAACCTTATACTACTAAGAGGGTATGTACTCCGGAGACGGAAGAGGTTCCTTATACGAGCCTTTTCCGGTGTGCGGAAAAGGCTCGTATAGACGAAGACATTGAGGTTTCGGTCTTTTTGTTTCGGGGAGATGTCGTGGTTTTTCCGGATCGAAACATGCTCATCCAGACGATGGCTCACTGGAGCAATAAGCAAATTCGGGGTTATCGGCTCAGCGTGAGTGGACATGTGGTCGTTGACGATTCCTACCGCTTGCCGTATTATGTAAACTGACGGGACGCACGGAAACGGATTGAGGCCGTGCCGAGGAATTGGTTGAGGGATCGGATTCCAGATACTGCCGCGACGGAGCTTAAGCGAGTCGTGGCAGTATTGTTTCTCGCATTTCGCACCTCTGGTGGGGTTATCGAGGAAATTTGTCCTTCGTTCTTGGGTATGTTGTTATAATAAAATCAAAGATTTAGGGAGACTTATCATATGGCGACCTTATCGAAGGGATTAATCACCCTCTACTGCGAAGCATCCATGGCCTATACAGAATACGAGAAACTGGAAGATGGGGATTGGTTTGCACAGATTCCTGTCTGGGGGAATGGCAGGACGCGTACCGAGGCGGCCGAACAACTCCGTTCGGCCGTGGAAGGTTGGATTTTGCTAAAATTACAAGATCGGGATAAAGATTTGCCCACCATTGATGGGCTCAATCTTTATCCTCATTAAGCCCATGATCAAGTCCATCCCCCATCGCGAATTAGTGCGTCGGTTGCATGCTTTAGTCATATAGGGATGGTCCCCGCCAAAGCGGCAACCATCCCTATATGACTAAAGGGACTTTCAAGCTGACGATTCCCAATCCCCACCGAGGTGATATTGTATTGATGTCGCATTACTCAAACGCATCCTGAGGATCGCCGGCATCGACGAAGCGGTTTGGAATTCACTATAAAGTAACGCTTCTTCGTCATCCGTGCCTTGCTATCATTGTTATGTTTTATGCTATTTGGCCACCAAAATCTCCACTTATCTGGCTCCAGAGTATGGGGAGAGGGCATTGGGTCGCTAAGGCACCACGCAAAATAATTCTGGAATGGGCCGGAATTCGGGTCGATACGGTCGGGCGCGGCGGATAGGCGCATCTTTCACCTGGCGTTTCAAACCCAGCGGGAATCCACTCTTTATCGCTTTCTTGGCTACGATGTGCGCTTAGCTGCGAAGTATCCATTATATATGCTGCGTAGTAGGTCATCCAATCTTCCGAACCTTCCCCAATCTCTCATCTTTTGGCATAATATCATCATGATGAACAGAGACGGGTGAGATGGAGCAGACGGATTTGACGGACTTTGAAATACCGACATGGCGTATGCTCTGGCAGCGATTCAGGCATACTCCGTCGCCATCTCCGGCCTTTGGTTCCCGGAAGAACAATCGACCGCCGATTGTTCAGACTACTCCGTCTGTGGCGCAGCCTCGCAGCGCATCGTGGGCTACCGTTCAGTACCGGGTTCGGCAGTGGCCGCCCGGGATGCCCGTGACGGTCGATGTCTTAGTCGCGACCTTCGGGGTTGGGCGCGGAACGGCCTGGTACTGGCTCCAACGATTAACCCAAGCGGGATTGCTGGCCGTGACCTATGATCCGCCCAATGCCCGAGGCACTCGCAAACGACGATGGTGGGTCAGTCTGCAATGATTGACAACGAACGTTTGATGTCCAAGAAACCAGGCAGCGCCAGCCCTCGAAGAATCAACAGCATAATCCTCACCCATCCTAACATGTTTGTACACGGTCAATTACCCCGCTTGTGACTTTTGTTGACATTCATCCGCGTACCTCCCCCTTACCGGAAGCTCATTTTTGGCTTTTTTTGATGTCCGTCTCGATATCACACCATCAAAAATGACCTACAGATTCGGGTTAAACACATGATGCCGAGAGACGCACGCCCCTATGTTGCTAATCATCATGACAATTCTCTGGCGCGGCTCGCCGTTTATCAGGCCCGGCAAGATGCCCGATACCGGTTGCTTCCGTACCCTGCGACTTTTTTGGCAACCTTAGCCGGATTGATTGCCATCGCCCGTATCCATGGTTACGGCATACTTGAGATCACAATCCTCTGGCATCTCATCGGCAGTGTGTTGCTGATCATAGCCGGGTCTGGCGCTCTGGTGGTTTGGCACCTTGGGAATGGGTGATGTGGCGACATTCGGATGCTTTGGATTGGTCTTCGGATGGGTGTCGGCCATCATCCTCATTGCCCTAAGCTATGGCCGGACGGCTTGGGCCTTGCTGATCCTCGTGGCTCCTCGACTGGGTCTGGTCATCTAATGGCAATCGGTTTGTCCAATCCCTGACCTCGGGCAGGGATTTTTTTGTTTTGCCACCGCATGAAAATTTTGCTAGTGAGGATGGGACGAGAGCCCCTTCCAAGCAGACGAGTCCTGGAAGGCACAGTACTGCACACCAGAGGAGAATGCATACCCCGCTGAAATGGTGCATTCCCCCCTGTGTTATCACGGGATAGGTTATTCGGGTTTGATGACTGAGAAAGGAGTCTCACATGGCACAACAATACCTCTCTGATCGACCGTGGTTCAATGTCGCCGAGGTGGCTCCGGCGTTTGGAGCTGCCAAAACAACCGTATACGCGGCAATCCACCGAGACGAAATTCCAGGTGTGGAATCCATCTGGCATGTACTGTACTGCTCCCAGCAAGGCCAGCAGCAGGGACAAATCGGAACTCGGGAGATGATTCTCAAACCGAAGCGGGTTGTCTTCCCGGCCAGGGCGTAGCATCGAGCATGCGGTGAGTCGTCGTGGTGTCCAGACAGAGCGAAAAGTGTCCCAGCCATTACCTGGAGTATCCGATTTTTTGACTCCAACGGTATACAGCATGTTTGTTGGTAACACCTCGAAGAAATATCCCCGGCCCAGACACTGCACGGCTCGAATGAGATTGTTGGCCGATTCGGTATGGGTATTGGTTGCCGTCACCGCCCGTACCCCAAGCAGGAGACTCAGAACGGGTGGCGAATATCTCCTGCATTAGGGAAAACTTTTTGTTTGAACCGGTAGTTTGGTCACCGACGGTCATGGCTTTTATCCGGATTTTCAAAAAAAGGCGCAAGCCGCAACTTTTCAAGGAAACTATCCAAATATCACCAAGATTTTGGTACATTTTAAGATTGAGTAACACTCTGCAGAGGAAGGGAAGAGATGACCATGCGTATCAAACATCGGGGCTCTGTGCCCCAAATTGATCCCACAGCGTGGATCGCACCGAATGCCGTGGTGTCAGGCAAAGTCGTGGTGGGTCCAAGGTCCCGAATTTTGTATGGAGTCGTATTAACTGCCGAGGGTCGGGCCGACCTGCAAATAGGATCGGACTGCGTTATCATGGAACAAGCCGTCTTGAGAGCCTCCGGACAGTTCTCGCTCAGGGTGGGTGATAGCACACTGGTCGGACCGCATGCATACTTGAGTGGCTGCACCATTGGTCCCAGTTGCTTCATCGCAACGGGTGCTATGGTTTTTAACGGTGCAGTTCTGGGGGAAGGGTCCACGGTAGCGTTGGGGGGTATTGTGCACATTAATACCACGCTGCCAAGGAACTCCTGGATTCCCATAGGACATATTGCCGTGGGGAAACCAGGGGAAGTGTTTTCTCCCGATCAGTCGACGGCAGTTCACGAAAAAATTGGGCAGACGGGTTTTCCCACGTATGTGTTTGGACTACAGACCGAAAACAGACATCGCAGTGAAATCAATCGAGAAATTGCCTGTCAGTATAGCCGAGCGTTACAGGTCCACCAGCACGATGAGATTTTGTCCGACGATTGATCAAACCCTGCGCATACGAGGGTCGCGGCGGATTGATTATAGTGTGATGACCCATTGAAGAATTCCGTCATGAAGGGGAGCGGCAGACGAACAATTGGTATCGGATGCTCAAAAGAATGGCTGGATTTATTGTAACATTGGACAAAGGATTTTCCCAATATGCGTATCGCTTTCATCCAGATGGCTACTGTGTACTTACGCTTCGGGTATCGCCGCAAGAGACTTCCCACATCTGCCAAAGACTACGAGCCGTGTTCGGAACCGGCACTGATGTCATGAATCAGTCGATTATTGTGACAAATACCGACATAAGAGGCTTGCTATAGGAACAGATATTCATAATCTCCGCCAAAAGTCTGCATTGCCCCCTGGCGGGGCCATTTTTTGTATGTGTGGTGGCATCGTTAAGAAAGCACCGACTCTCCACAATCGTCTTATGTTTGATTAAATCTCTGACAGACAAAGAAAGCGGACAAGATCAAATGCTTGCCATCACGTTTTGGCACCAGCCCATTTATCTGTTGGATACGCGAGAAGTGGCAGGCTATAATGGCTCGGGCGATGGTTCGAGGATGACACGGCGAGACCGTTGTGGGCTTGGACCGTTCAACACCGGCAAATTGCTACTCGGTAGACTGTTTCCCGCTGGAAGCTTCATTATATCCTCGTAAATGTTTTGCTTCTTCAACTATTGTTTGACTCTTGATAAGTCATGCAGTGGCACGATGGGGGTTACGCCTTCGCTCTGCACATAGATTCTGCTCGTCCCGTTCACATGGAAATTCGACTCAAAGTGCGGCAACAACGGAATCGATTCTGAGCCAACACAAGGAGTTTGCCACAATCACTGCTTTAACGTTAGTGATTTTGTTCAACTTTGGCTAAAAGGGCCAAAGTGAATCAAGACGGGCATGTTATACGTTAAAAGCGGGAAGACCGACTGTGGGTATGCCGTGGTCAGAAACTAACTGTGACTCATGTCCGCTGCCGCTATCACTTTGCGGCTGAGTCTCGAATAACCGGATAGCCCTCAGCATACGCAGTTTGGCCAGCATAAACCTCGAGTGAGCTAATCCTACACAGGGCGCCTATTGCCGAGGATATGAGCCAGCAAATATGTTGCAATTCCTTTGTGAGATCGTCCCAGTGAGGGCCTTTCTATTTCCATCGATGTCCGTATGCGTGTTATCCGGTATCTCTACCCAATTCGTAATCTTTGGACAAGTTGGTCTGCCTTATTCGGCGGCAAAATCGGCCGTTGTTTATCCGTCTCCACCAACCAACGTGCCAAGGCGCTAGGTCGGTCAAAGACAGGCATGGATGAGTTTGTGACTCGGAGCCATGGACTGTCTAACACGACCACTGCGCCCATGACAGACGTTTGGAGAGAGCCAAATTGTGTCTGCACAATCCAATGCCGTAGTTTCTCTACATGCTCGGCATTTTGTTTGGTCGGACTGCTCACAGCGACCCATCCTGTTCCCGACTTTCGCTGCCAAGCGTCTCCACGGGCACGAATTGCACTCTGCCATGTCTTCACTTCAATCACATAAAGGCCGGCGGGGCCGATGATTAGATGGTCCAATTGTGCAAAAGCCTGGGGGCCTAATGACAGCACCACATTAGGGCAGAGCGTCCATGCCCCACCGAGTCGCATCCGCAGGGCCAGCGCTAACTGTCCTTCTCCGCGCGAGCCCGTGTGCTCAAAACCCGCTTGACGGCTTCTGGCACTCCATCGAACAAGCGGCGTCAGCAACGGTTGTAATACGGACGGGATGCGCGGCTGAGCTCGCATCACTACCTGATCGATTTGCTGTTGCGTTTTCTTGCGAATTGCTGCCTCAAAATCCTTCCGTACTTGCGCGTCTTGATGCAATATCCGTGCCATAGTTACCTCCCTATATACTTCTTCTTCATTCTTCTGCCCATCTCTACCTCATAATGACCCGGCCCCTACCTGATATGAAAGCCGCCTTCTTTCGGTTGATTCCGAGTACCCCTCATCTATTTTCAGCGAATTATTCGACATCTGGGGGGATTATCCTCTTTTCGCATGGAAAAAATTTGCCAATTGCCCCGCAGAGGACCAGACCAGGTTTAGCCGGTAGCGGCTACGAATGCTTTAGACGAATGCTTTAGAGGAGGTGATTTTATACTAATATCTGGATCCCGGTGTTTGGTAGGATGGGACTAATGGGGCCTGTGTTTTTTCTGTGAGAAGATAAACAGCAGCGGTCATGAGAGTGAGTTGCGCGGGGCCATGCTGGGATGAAAGATCCGGCGATTTCGGTATAATAAAACTGGCAATCAGTATGGAGGGGGTGGGGATAATTTTTCTTCAGGAAGCGATATTGACGTGTTAGCATACTTCCTACCGATTCTTCCGTACGAGGCTTTCAATGGATTGCCTTGAATCTTGACCTGGCGGACCTATAGGGGCTTTCTGCCGATTTGGTGAAGCCGGAATTGTTGGATGCGATAATTCGTGATACCGTGCTCAAGGAGGCTCCCACAATTTATGTCGAGGCATGATGATCAACTTTATCTCAGTCATATCCAGGAAGCCGTCACCAAGATTCGACGGTGTCTCCACGGGGTAACGCGGGCTTTGCACAGAACATTGGGGTAACGCGGGCTTTGCACAGAACATTTTTTGTCTGGACAATGTTTCTTCCATGTGGACAATCAAAACTGGGGATAGGCTAGGCTGCGACCAGAAGGTTGTCTTTCTGTAGAACATTTCCAACTTCATCCCAAAAACCCTCTCACTAAACGTTTTTGGAACGCTTGTTAAAACCCATCGACAACGCGGCATCTTCTTTAAAAGCCCGTACTTGAGTGCCAATTCCGGCAAAGCAAATCAACAGAGCCCACATCGCCACGAGAACTGTCCGAACACCAAAAGTGGTCATCATCCACCCGCCAACTACCAGTCCGATTGGTGTAGTCACGCCTCCAATAAGAAGAAACGCGCTTTGAACAACACGTCCACGAATATCGTCTGGGGCTAACAACTCCAGAGATGTGATGAAGGGAATGTTAAGAAGTGCGAGCACGCCCGAAAAGACGACAAGAAAGCCGGTAGCGAACAGGCGATTCACGACAAGTCCCAGCCCTGCCACAGCGCAACCGCTGCCGACTAATGCCACCACGACCTGGGACAACCTCAACTTGGACGAATATTTTCCGGCGGCAAAGCTTCCCAGAATTCCCCCACTCAACAACGCGACTTCCAGCAACCCATAAAGCGAACTGGATCCGTGGAGAACCTGGCGAGCATAAACAACGGTGAAGATCGCCATCGGGCTTGCGACAAAGTTGGCAGCGGAAGCAAACACTATCAGGCTGCGGAAATGGCGTCGGTTTAAAATGAATCGAAATCCCTGTGTTATTTCCCCCAAGAACCGACCGGTTCCCTTGCCGACCGTTCGACCGTTTGGCGGAATCGTAATCAGTAGAAAACTAAGCCCGGACAGCCAGAACGACACGGAGTCCACCTAAAGGCCGATCTTCGTTCCTAACGCGGCTACCACAACCCCACCAGCCGCAAAAGCTGCCAATCTTGTTCCTTGCCCTGTCATCGCCATCATGGAATTGGCCAGTGCCAGATCCTCATCTGCATCTTCAAAGAGTTTGGGTAGTACTCCAGATATAGCTGGACTAAATAGTTGGCCTCCGAGCTGTAGAAGCAGGTTTGTGACGTAAATTTCCCATACAGTCTCGTTGTGCGTCCACATCAAAAGAGCCGCCGCAGCGGTGATAACACCACGGAATGCATCTGCACCGATAAGAGTACCCTTACGAGGAAGTTGATCTGCCAGCGTCGCCAACGGTACGGATAATAGGCTCGTAACGATCATGGGAATCACAGGGATGACAGTGGCTGCCAATGGAGATGATGTTTTTAACAACACGAACCACATGGCAGCCAAAGAAAACACAGCATCGCCTGTCAATGAAATCGTATGACCGAGAAAGAAGATGGCAAACGCACGGTTTTTTAGCAAACGCCGATACGCAACGATTCATTGCACCCCCCTGACAACTGTTCATGAAAAGAAACCAAAAAAAGAGGTCTTTCGCCAGATAACGGGGAGGGTTCAAAGTGGAATGAAGCTCTTGTCAATCATAGGAGTAACTAGACCGCCCCTAAAATTGCACGCGTTATGTCTAATTCCCGCAGCCGTTAGAACCCTGGTGTGGCCCCAAAACAAGGGCGTCGATCGTATCCGATTGAATGGTCCCAACAGTTAGGGCTCTAAGTAGGGCGCCCTGCGGTCATCATGAAGTAACCAATCTATGAACCACAGCGTGAGAAATCGTAACACTTTCACGAGTAAATTCACAGGGTGTAACAGGAGCCCAAGTTTGCGAGGCACGATAAAGGCTGCGATTGTTGCAAAGACACCTTGCGGATGGACTGTGCCTATGCGATCGATGGTAGCTCAACTTCCCGGAAAATGATCGACTTTTTCCTCGGACATCTTCTTGGTGCAACGCGCAGGCAATGTTCACCTTTCGGTGCAGGCATTGTGGAGATATAGTAAAAAACTAACGGGTTACCGTTCGCAACTTCTGCTTGCGGATGACCTGGTAATACAAGGGAAGTCAGCTCCTATGTGAAACAATTTCAGTCACAGATGCCACTCTTCGGGTGTTTTGGGGTGCGATTTTCACGCACCAGTTGGCATTAAAAATCAAGTTTACCGAATATCTACGAACAACTACCTTTCGGCACTATTATTGTCTAATAGTACACAATGAAAATTCTACCGTAGCGGGCCTGGGGCACGAAGTACACCGATAGCGGATGCGTGTATTCGCCAAAGACGCCACAAAGCCAAGGATCCTAGCGCGGCACCAAGGACTCCAAATACCAAGAATGTCATACGAACCCCAAAGTGTTCCGCAACAAATCCCGCTGCCAAAGAGCCCATCGCCGTTGCCATGGCAGCTATGGCGTTATTGATCATGAGCGTTTGGGCAAGAAGATTGGTGTCGATTTGAGACTGAAACGCGGACATAGAGCGAATATCGAATAGTCCCGTGGCGAATCCCCCGATTACTTGAAGTGTCAAAGCCCATCCCAAGTTAGGGGCCCATGCCATCAGCATGGTGGCTATACAAAAAAGTGGCACGCTACTCCATGTCCAGAGTGAGCGGTAAAAACCGCCTCCCACGGCGATGATAAAGGTAATCAGTAGGGTTCCTGCCGATAAGGAGCCTTGCAGAAAACCGACAGCCCTTGCTGATGCGTGAAGTACCTCGCGGACATAGGGCACGACAAGAACCATAAAGGGTGTGTCGATAACAATGATCGCCGTACCCAGTAGCGTGAGGGTCCACAAAGTAGGTTGTTGGATCAGTGTGCTGAATCCGCGGGATAATGATTTCCAATAGGAGGGAGATGTGTGAGGGCGTTCCCTGCTGCTCAAATTCGTGGAAGGTGCTTTGATGACGGCAATGAACATCGCGGATATCAAAAATGTCCCAGCATCAATCAATAAGGTATGGACACCACCAAACCTCGTAATAAAAAGACCCGCTACAGACGGACCCACAAGAGCCATGCTGCTCGTGGCCCTTGCATCCAGGCATTGGCTCTGCTTAACGCACGGCTATCCACGATGTCTTTCAAAAAGGCTCCGCGAATTGGCACGTAAGGCGTCCCGACGATAGCGATAAGGACCACGAGGGCGTATAATTGCCACAGGTACAACGAATGAAATACGGCGAGAACCGTCGGCACCACCAGCAATCCACTGCGAAAGACATCACTCCCCATCAATAATCCCCGACGGTTAACCCTCCCCATCATGGGGCTAAGAAATAGGCGCGCGCATGCGGCGGCAACGGTAAAGACGAATAACATTTGACCCAAGGATAGGGTTGAGTTCGTATCTCTATAGATTATCCATGACACCGTGAGAAGATAAAAACTGCTTCCGAATTTGTTTATCACGTGTGCCAACCAAAGGAACCAGAATGACCGGAACAACGTATAGTCCTCACTTTATTGATTTACTACCCCTAGGCACCGCTTTCCGCGTTCCAAGAGGAAACGGCAAGCCAGCGATGAAATGGGTCTGTATTTATTAGCTTCGCAGGTAACCTTTTCAATCTTCGTCCGCCTCACACGATATCACTTCATCATAAGAAATGGCCCTGACACCACAATTATTCGGGGCGGTGCAGGACATATCCACCATGCCATCAATTGGGAAATTGTCCACTGTAACGGTGTATAGGGATATTCAGGCTTTTGGTGTTCACATGGCGGTGAGAGCATCAATCACTGAGCGTCGGGTAGGAAGGGGCCGAGAGGTTTATGCCTGGCTCCTTCCCGAATTCCTTACATAGGCGTAATCTCTGCCAAATCATCCATGTACTTTCGCAGAGCACTGGGAATGTATATGGATCCATCGGCGCGCTGGTGGTTTTCCAACAAGGGTATCAAAATACGTGGAGTTGCTATGGCCGTGTTATTCAAGGTATGACAGAAGCGAAGTTGCCCATTCTTGTCACGATATCGAATATTGGAACGCCTAGATTGGAAATCCAAAAGCATCGACGAGGAGTGTGTCTCGCTATAACTGTACCGACTCGGCATCCACGTTTCGATGTCGTATTGCTTGTAGTTCTTTTGAGAAAGGTCGCCTGTGCAAACGGCCACTACCCGGTAGGGAAGTTCCAGTAACTCTAAAATATCTTCTGCATTACGTGTGATCTGCTCAAAAAGGGCCAAGGACGTCTCCTCATCATTCCGACACAGCACTACCTGTTCCACCTTGGCAAATTGATGCACCCGGTAGAGTCCGTGCACGTCTCGACCTGCTGAGCCCACTTCGCGACGAAAGCAGGTCGAGACGGCGGCCAAATAGAGAGGCTGTTCGACGTCAATGACTTCATCGGACAAGTACGAAACCAGTGGCACTTCAGAGGTCCCTACTAACCATTTGTCATCAACCGGCAGATGGTATGTTTGATCCCTCCCTGTAGGAAAAAACCCTGTGTTGACCAATGCCTCCGTGTTGGCGAACATGGGCACCTCCATGAGCGTGAAGCCACGCGACTGTAGCACATCGAGTGCCATCTGTTGCACTGCACGGTGAAGTTGGAACCCCGCGTCTTTCAAGATGTAGGCACGTGACCCTGCGATTTTCACGGCACGTTCCACATCGAGAATCCCTAGGTTTTGCGCTAAAGTAACATGGTCGAGGGGTTCAAAATCAAAGGTTGGAATTTCACCTACCTTTCTAATTTCCACATTATCCGCATCCGATTCCCCTAAAGGGGTGTCCGAGGAGATGACATTGGGAATGAGCAGCATCATTTCGTCAAAATGTGCCAACGTGTACTTCAGCTGCTCCTCCAAGACTGCGAGTTCGCGGTTTACGTCTTTACCCCGGTCTTTCCATGTCTCGGCCTCTGCCATATTGCCGGTTTTCAACCAGGTCGCAATCTGGGTTGACACGTGATTGCGTTGACTCCGAAGCGCTTCAACCTGCCGTAAGAGTTCCAGTCGGGTGGTATCGAGCGTTATGAGTTCGTCTACCTTCACGTCAATCTTCTTTTGATTTGCTATCCGTTGGATGAGCTCTATGTTTGCCCGAATAAACTTAATGTCCAGCATAGGGTAGTCGCCTCTTTTACAACACAGTACCTCCTCGTCTTATTGGGACGAGGAGGTACTGGCTCGCGGTGCCACCCAACTTGGTTGGTCTCGGTAGAGCTCAACCCTCTTGGTTCCGCAATATCGGGCGGGTCCGGTTAACTTAGGGATAGAATCCTTGACGAAAACGCCTCCAAGTTGGATTCTCTTCATCAGCACGTTAGGGTATGTAGTTGACATGAGATTATCAGAGTGATTGC
>JAKACM010000098.1 GCA_021821465.1 Bacillota bacterium | reverse complement strand
GGCCACGGCACACTTACCGCTAAAGGCTCGGCAATCATTTCGCCGTCCAAATTCAACAGTGCCAGAGCGGAGGGAATTAAGGGATCCGTGGCCACAACCACGAATCCCGTCGGATATGGGGCATAACTGTAAATGACCCAGTCCCTGTGCATAAGAGGAATTTGTTGTTGACCGTCAAGAGAAATTTTCCACAGATTCACACGACCATGATCGGACACTGAAACGATGACCCATTGCCCATCGGCACTGATTACGGGTTTGTCGAGCGCCGATCCCGCCACGTCTCCCAAGGAGTGATCACCTACCGGGCGATCCAACGATGTGCTTAAGCACACCGCTTCTTCGGTCTGCAAATCATATCGCCACAAAGTTGCGTTACCGTAACCCAAATCTTGTGGATCTTCTGCAGTAAATAGCAGGTAACTGCCCTTGGGATGCCCCGCAAGACGCGTAATAATCAGTCCCAGATCAGTCAACTGCCGCATTTCCATATCGTGGACTAAAAAGATTTCATGAATCCCGGGATTACTGTCCCTATATTTGTACGGACGCCCTAAATAATACACGGTGCCGCCGTCCGGCGAAAATACGGGATTTCCGGAGTCGTGTAGTCCCGGAGTCAGAACCCGATAATTTTCCCCGTTCGTGTCGACCTCTACCAACGTATCAATGCTGTCTTTAAGATAGCCGGCCCCGTCGTATTTGTAGTATTGGTTGGTGATAACTTTAACATCGCGTGTGAAATGGTAGGCTAATTCTTGATCGGATTCCAAAGGGTTCTTATTGTCTTTTGCTTTATCGTCTACATTCTCGATGAGTCCGCGAAATAGCTTGGCCACGACGATGAATCGATTCGAGTCCGGATGCCATAGAAAATCGGTAACACCTTCCTTCAAATGCGTAACCATTCTCGGTTCCCCGCCCTTTAACGGCATTATCCACAACTCGGGGGTTCCACAACGCCCTGATATGAATGCCACGGATTTCCCGTCGGGTGATATCTGTGGCATTTTGTCATCACTTCCGCGAGTGAAAGGTCGGATCGGGCCCCAGGCACCATCTTTCCATTCCGTTTGGACGATCCGGTGTTCCTCTTGATTTTTCTTGGGGTTGAGTGTGGACTCGACAAATAATATTTGACCCGCTGGCGTACTCACGGCGTGTCCCCACAACGTGATTTTAAAGAGATCTCCGGCCTCAATGGCCATTCGCATGCCCCCCTAGATGTGCTTAATACGAACGACGGTAAATCTCAATCAAATTATAGCAGGCTGTCAACACGAATTCCCTGTGTCAAGGACAGCCAACATTACTCACGGCGAACCTCTAGCATGTTGTTCGTCCAAGTCCCATCATCATTCAGTGGACAGCGCCCAACTTTCCGCTGTGAGCCCTACCACTACAGGGAGAAAGAGGCATTTCATCGGATGCGCGGGCTCGGAAGTTTCCTCCATGGTCTTGTTTGCGTCGAAGGGGCAGGATTTTTTCGAGGGTTATGGGATATTGACACAAGTTATGAAAAACTTGTCGCAAGTATTCTCGAGATTCAATGCCGCATGAGTAAAGTGGATGACTCGAATCTCAGATTCCCTCTGTTGGATTAAGCTTACAGATGACGTTGCGAAAGGATCAGCCCCGCAAAACAAAGCAGCCCTGGCTCCGTTAGACGGGGGCTTGAACTCATCTTCATGCTTCCCTTTTTAGTCCTTTAGTCCGCTTGGCTGTCCTCGTCGCCCCCACAATAGTCACAAACGCCCATCCGCGGCGAATTGACAACAGGCAATAAAAAGTCTTTCTCTTCATCTCCCAACTTGTCCGCACATGATGCGCAATATAATACATAGTTCCAATCCGTGGCCACTAACTCGGCAGGCTGACCGCATTCCTCGCAGTCCAGTTGCGGCCGATCGTTCCTGGCAACCACTGTAATTCCCTCTTCTGGTCCTCGCACGTCCTCGTCCAATACCCTTAAAGTCAATTCCGTCGTCGACCCAAAGTCATATTGGTACTTCATCTTGTCCCCTTTATGGACAACTTTTTGCAGTGGGATAGCCATGTCCCGTTCTTTGAAGGTGGGCCAGGGTTCTTTCATATTGTCGGCAGGAAAACCTAGCTTTTGGAAAATGTCTTCGAACTTTTGGGTTAGGGACGCTTCCAGATCATCGCCTTCATCTGAATCATCACTCTCTTCCAGATCATCGCCCTCTTCTAGATCATCGCTTTCTTCTAGATCATCGCCTTCATCTTCCGGTTCCGAAAGATACGTCGTATTATTAAAATCAAAAGCGCTTAAATGCCCACAGCATTCAACCCAAATATCCCGCAAGAACGAATCAATTTTTTCCAAGGAGACGTCTGGAGGCACCGTGAGATAAAGCCAGTATTCTCGGCGATAACGGGCTTCAATCACTAACAACCATTGATGAAGCGGACCTTCTGTCCGCTTCAAGCATGATTTAAGATGGCGCGTCAGTTGTCCTTTGGGGAGCACACGATCACACACCCTGCATGCTCCCGATGAAGATGACGCCATGTCACCGCTCCTTTTCTCCATTAGTGTCGTACTTGTCATTTTCTAGACTACAACAAATTTACCGTTACTGGACTATTATAGCGCTAAATAATGAGGAGTCTTCTTGTTCCAGTTGGTCTTTTTGGGACACCGACTAGGATATTTCTCTTATTAGGTGGCAAAGAGCATAGGATCAAATTCCAGGAAACGTAAGTGTTCATTCACAAAAGTTATCTTGACTGTCTTGAGTGAGTACGCGACATCCGTCCTCTAAAGAGAGGGACTTCCCGTGACCAAGAAGTCAGACCCTTGGTGTGCTGACATGAGAATTTGAGTCCCGTGTGACATCACAACCCGCTCACGATGGTTCCTACACCTACCAACGAATTCGATTTGCTACTAACTCCCCACTTCCCCACATCGCATCCCTGTGTTGGCCCTTGGTAACAAAAAACACTGTTGCTACCACGGAATAGAGGAGACGGTAAATAAAATAGTATAGACGAAGGACTTTTGCGGTAAATTAAAGAACTCGGTACAAGGAAAGTGGCGTCATAAGCAGTGAACCTGGAGCCAGTCCCAAGTCCAACCAGACGCAAGACATTCTATAAAATAATTAAAAAATCTGATAACTAAGAAGCCTTCATCCTAGCGAGAAGGCTTCCTGAGAATGTGAAAGGATTTCCAGTGAACCAGTGACAGGTTAGGGGGTGAATCCCGCATTTTTGCGCAGCCTCTTCTTGGCAGAAGCTCTGCTCCTTTGAGAAATGGTCAAAAAACGAAGACTTGGAGGATATAAACGGACGAGAACGGCCTGCGGGACCATGACCTGAAGATTTCCGCACAATGTACATTGAAGACCGCTTACTACCGTGATACAGGCACGTTCACCTTCCACTGTCAATGGTCCCGTGCTTACAATATCTTCCGAGCCGCAAATTGAACATCGTTCACCCACATTGAACCCTCCCAATTACCGAGTCGTTATGTATCAGTGTGACTTTATCCACACTCTTATCTTTCAATGCATACCACATGAATACCTGCTGGTAACGGCATGTTATCCACAATTTTTACACAACTTTATCCTCATAATATCCACAACCTTCGACAAGATCTGGACCATCCAATTTATTTGCAATATACGATAGCAAAAAATTTGTCGATGACAAATAAAATTCAAAGACCATGGGTGCGGAATCACCTTCAACACGCTAAACTCCTCGGTGAATACCGCCGTCCACATCAATGCTGGTCCCGGTAACAAACTGAGAGTCAGACGACATCAGAAAAATCACAATGCGGGCTATATCCATTGGCCCCGGCAAACGTTTCAAAGGGGACTTGGCCCGCATTTCATCTAAGACCTCCCCAATATTTTTTTTGGATTCTGTGGCATGCGCTTTAGCCATGGCCGTGAGCAGGTCTGTTTGGGTTGCCCCAGGGTTCACATTGACAATGCGAACATCATAGGCGCTGGCATCGTCCGCAAGAACTTTCATGACCCCATTGAGAGCTCCATTGACCGCTGAAGCGATGGCCAGAGCAGGATTGGGATCTTTACCGGCAATACCTACCAGATTTACGATCACCCCTCGTCTTTGTTCCATCATGATTGGCAGTATGGCACGGGTCATGGCCAAATAGCCAAAAAACTTGACCTCAAAATCGTCCACCCATAGTGTCCAGGGAGCATCCAAGGCGTGAGTAACCGATGCGCCACCCGCACCGTTAAGCAAAAGTGTAGGCCTGCCAATCATTTTCAGAGCATACTCGGTAATCTGTTTGGACGAATCCGGCTGCTCGGCCATGTCACAGGCAAAACCAAAGGCATGCTCCGGAACCTTTTGGTTCAGTTCTTGAACACGTTGCTCCAATTGGTGAGGATTGCGCCCCACCAACAATACCCGAGCGCCTCGATCCACCAATTGGTTGGCCACTGCCCATCCTATGCCACGCGTACCCCCGGTAACAATGGCCGTGTCCGATGCAAAAATTTGTTCCATGTACATCGCCTCCTCGTTTAACCTCATCGTTACTTCACGAGTATGCGAACGCGGGTCATTTGATGTATCATTCCCAACAAAAGTCAAGCGTGATCACACTCGCCATCTCCCGTGAAGAGGCGGCGGCACACTATCGCGATATGAAGGACGGTCAAGGCGATGAATTCGGGGATCAAATCAACAATGCATAAGAATGGCTGCTCTTTTGCGGGAAAGCTCTCGGATCAACGAGCCTTTCTATGAAAACTCGCGCTGCCTATGGGCTTGGGCCTGTAAGATAATCGGTATTTGAGACGGCAACAATCCGTCAGGAAGCTTATCCAAAGAAAACCACAAGCTTTCCAGGATCTCGCCGTCCAATGACGGCTGTGACGTGGTTTCCTTATCAACAGTTGCCCAAAATCCTATTTCGAGATGGCGCCTTCCGGCAAGTTCCAGGTAAAAGCAATTGAGGGTGGACACTCGAAGGCCAATCTCTTCCCATACTTCTCGCATGGCCGCTTGCGTAGGGTTTTCTCCATGCTTAACCCATCCTGTTACCAGCCCCCACGGATACCGGGGACGGTAACTATGCCGTAACAAAAGAATTCGGTTGCCATGATAAAGAATCACTACCACGGCAACCACAAACTTTGGCTGAGTAACGTGCATTAAAAACTGGGTCAGTCTTTTGGGAAATACCCGTGAAATCAGGAAAAATGCAACCCGACGGATTAGACGTCCCGCACTTTTCATCAAATTACTCTAAAATACAGGACGTTCACGCCAAGTACCAAAAACCGATTTCATAACTATGACAATCTCTCCTTCGGTTGCCCCTTGTCGAACCGCTTCAATAATGCTCGGCATCAAAGGGGCATCAGATGTTTGACAAGCCTTTTGCAAGGACTGTAATGCATCTTGCACCAAGTTTTCTTCCCGATTTTTCCGCCATTGAAGAAGTGACTCAACCTGATTGCGCTCTACTGAGGGATCAATACGCAATAACGGAATCGGTTCGTCCCCTTGGGAGTCCACAAAGGCGTTAACGCCTACCACGATTTGCTCATGGTTTTCCAATTCCTTCTGGTAACGATAAGCCGCATCGGCAATTTCGCGTTGCAAAAAGCCGTTTTCAATGCATTCCAAAACACCGCCCTGTTCATTTATCCGCGAAAAATACTCTTCGGCTTCTTCCTCCATTTTAGAAGTCAAAGCCTCCACGAAATAGGACCCTGCCAGCGGATCTACGGTGTTGGCTACCCCCGTCTCATAACCAAGAATTTGCTGGGTTCGCAGGGCAATTTTCACGGCCTTTTCTGTAGGCAATGACAAGACCTCATCCATAGAATTGGTGTGTAACGACTGAGTGCCGCCCAATACCGCAGATAGTGCCTCATAAGCCGTTCGGACAATATTATTCTCAGGTTGCTGGGCTGTGAGAGAACATCCTGCCGTTTGGGTGTGAAAACGCATCATCCACGATTTGGGATTCTTGGCCCCGTAATTTTTCTTCATGTGACGCGCCCAGATACGGCGGGCCGCGCGAAATTTAGCAATTTCTTCAAAAAAATCAATATGGGCATTGAAAAAGAAAGAGAGTCTCGGGGCAAAATCGTCCACATCCAGTCCGGCCTTGATTCCCGCCTCTACATAAGCAAATCCGTCGGCCAAGGTAAATGCCAGTTCCTGGGCGGATGTTGACCCCGCTTCTCGAATGTGATAGCCGCTAATGCTGATCGAATTCCACTGCGGCACATAACGCGTCGCATACGCCATCATGTCCACAATAAGCCGCATTGACGGCTTAGGAGGAAAAATCCATTCTTTCTGAGCAATATATTCTTTAAGAATATCGGCTTGCAAGGTGCCGCGGATCTGAGTCCAATCCACTCCTTGCCGTTCTGCTGCCACCAAATACATGGCCCAAATAATAGGGCCCGGACCGTTAATCGTCATAGAAGTCGACACTTTGTCCAAGGGGATGTCCTGAAATAGCCGTTCCATATCGCCAATGTGGTCGATGGCCACACCTTCGCGACCCACTTCACCTAACGAATGCGGATCATCGGAGTCATAGCCCATCAAGCTTGGCATATCGAAGGCCACAGATAATCCGGTTTGACCTTGCTCAAGCAAATATTGGAACCGTTCGTTGGTCTCTTTTGCAGTGCCGAACCCGGCAAATTGCCTCATCGTCCAATATCTTTGCCGAAACATTGTAGAATGAATGCCTCTGGTGAACGGATACTGACCGGGCAATCCCATCATACGCGCATCGGGAAGATCTTTTTCAGTGTAAATCTCTTTAATCGGTATCCCTGATATGGTCCGAAAAGCCCTTCGCCCTTGATAAGGGTCGCCGCTAGGAGCCGGTCGCAAGGATGCGGAGTGATGAGAAGCTTCAATGGCCATACTGAACTCCTTTCCGGCTGACAAACTTTATCATCAGTCACAACTCTCTTCTGCTCTGTCATTTTCCGGCATTTAAAGATTCTTTACCAGCTTCATCATACACTGAGGCTATACACCCTTCAAGATCGCATCCCAGCATAACCCTTAGTGACGATCATCTGTTCTTTTCTTCCGCTTCTTAGAAATTCTTCGCTCACTGGGGTAGGACGATAGCATCTACAGACAGATCTTATTCATTATTCAATAGAAAAATTCCCGAATGCCCGGAGATGAGATTCTGAATCTGTGTGGGGATACAATAAGAAAGAGCTTTTTCTCTCAAGGCATCGATAGGTCTTCCACCCAGATCAATGGCACGGCCCCCACAGATTAAAATTACTACGGGGTCGTAAGACGCGGTTGAAAAAAGTGTCTATCATTCTCGGGCACCAAGACAAGTTTTCGATCCCCGCCCTCTTTTTAGAAGACCTATCTCCAGGTGGGGACCGAGCGATTCGCCTGTAACGGGATCTCCCATCAGTGAAAAGCAGCAGCAACTCATCAAATTCTCCAGCCACGGCCGGCTACGCCTCGATCATGTCCTAGGGACATCCACTTATGAATGCCGTGGGCATGAGAGAGGACCTAGGACTCCCGGATGGGACGGGTGGGAGCTCCGGGGATCACGGAAGCCTCACAGAAGGTGCCATGGCGTCACCTCCCACTCAAACCCGCTGATGGGAAACGAGCCGGGCTAACGATCCCGCCAAGGGCGTTTTACGCGATTGCGAGCCATAAGTTAGCGCATATCGGGATACTGAGGTTTCTTTCTTGTGTCCACCGAGCTCAATGTCCCAGGATGGAGGGTGTGTGGCGGGAGCTCTCGCCATTAGACTGGGACGGACACTTTCTGACCATCCTTAAGCGCTAAAGTAATTGGTCAGTTGTCCCAATCCTTCAATTTCTGCCCGTACAATCTCGCCGGGGCTCAACCAATGCCGTGTTTCCGGTGTCTGCCCGAGGATGACACCTTCCGGTGTCCCCGTGAATATCACGTCACCGGGTTCCAAAGGCCAGATCGAGGACAGATACGCGATAATCTCGCGACACGAAAAGATCATGTCTGCTGTGCTGGAGTTTTGACAGAGATCTTGATTCCGCCAGAGCCGTATTGACAAGCCATTCGGATCCGCTATCTCCTCCGTTGTCACCAATGATGGACCAATGGGACCAAAACCTGGCGACGCCTTCCCCAAGAGCCATTGACTCGTCTTGAGCTGTAAATCTCGTGCTGAGATGTCGTTGCCTACGGTGTATCCCGCCACATAATCGAGAGCCTTATTCCGCGAGATTTGCCACGCATGGCGTCCCATAACCAGAACCAACTCGGCTTCATAATCCATCTGGTGCGCCTGGGGCGGTATCTTGATAGTCTCTTCATGGGCCGCAAGCGCAGCCGTGAATTTGCTAAACACCACCGGTTCCATTGGAATAGGGGCTCCTGTCTCCTCGGCATGCCGGCGATAATTCAAGCCAATACAGAGGATTTTTGGAGGTGCCAGGACTGCTGGACGAAACACCACCTGATCCCAGGGAACGACCTCCGTGTCCCTCTGTTGGGCGAAGGCTTCCCGGGTTTCGGGCGTCATGAGAATTTCCCACAGATCATCCGTAGATTCCACGCGCATTCCCTTCCACTCCCGGTGGAGTAGTGCGACGCTCGAGGCACTGCCGTGATCGACCGCAACTCGGGCTGCGTGTTGATACCACACATTACTTAACCGCATTGACTTCTCCTCATTTGTTATTCTCAGTGGTGGTGACTATTGGCAAAACACTGTTCTTTAAAACGCCGTAAGCCCGCCGTCAGCAACCCATTGTGCACCCCATACAAAGCTCCCCAAATCAGTTGCCAAAAAAGCCACCACGTTGGCAATTTCTTCAGGGCTTCCCATCCGTCCAATCGGTTGGCGAGCGGCCATTTGTTCTCGCGCCTTTGCGGGGTCTGGCCTATCAGCCGTAATCCGTTCTATCCATGGCGATGCGATGGTGCCAGGCAGCACAGCATTGACGCGAATGTTATAAGGAAGAAGATCGGCTTGTAGAGCACGAGTCAATGCGAGAACAGCTCCCTTGCTCGCTGAGTACGCGGCACGTTCTTTTAATCCAACGGCCGCGGCCACAGAAGACATGTTGACAATCACGCCGGTTTTTCGTGCGATCATGCCGGGTAGAACAGCGCGACACAGATGGTAAATGCCTTTGACATTAATCGACATCATTCGATCCCATTCATCAGGGGTTGTCGTCAGTACGGTTCCCGCAATCCCAATTCCCGCATTGTTGATTAGGATCTGAATCGGACCCATCGTTGCTTCAACGTGCTGGATAGCTTGGTTAACGCTAGTTTCTGCAGCCACATCAAGATGCACTGCCAGTGCTTCTTGACCACGATTCTGAATAGTTTCTGCTACCGCCGCCGCCATTTTCGCATCGAGATCCGCAACCACGACGGAGGCTCCCATGCTGGCGAGTTTTTCCACAATGGCGGTACCTATACCGGATGCCGCACCGGTGACCAGTGCAACCTGTTTCGTCAAGTTTTCTGTCATAAGAATAATCCGTCTCCCCCTCATTTCTCATCCGTAAGCCATACGTGTATCCACACTCAGACCCCACCTCAATACCGTATTTTTACTCGCGGCTCTATGTTCCCTCGCGTGCGGAATCAGATCGTGCCAGCGGCGTCCGCATGGTACATCACTTTACTCGTACCGCCCCTGTAAGAAATCCATTCCCTTCGAGAAACCCTCATAAAACCCCATAGGAATCAAAAAGTTCTCGTAAAGAACGGCCTTGGCGGATGCCGTCGCGCACAGTGTTTTCTCCATGCACCTTAGCCAGGGCATCGGTTATCACCGCGTGCTCAATACTTTTGGGGACAATCACCACGCCATCACAATCCGCAATTACGAGGTCCCCCGGTTCTATATGGACTCCCCCACACTCGATCGGTTGCCGACTGGCTAACACCTCAAAACGTCCCAAGGAATCGACCGGAGAGGTTCCCCGACCAAATACAGGGAATCCCAATGGCTCAATTCGCTTAAGATCTCGCACTAAGCCATCAATAATCGCTCCTGTGGCTCGGTGCGATGCGCACACATTTGATAGCAGTTCTCCCCAAAACGCGGCGCGATCCGACAACCGATTGGTAATAAACACCTCGTCTTCTTGAATGGAATCGAGTGCTTCGATCAATTTAAAATAAGGTTTGGCAGGCATTTCAAAAGTCTCGGCAGCCAACACGGGGTAGGCTCGTCCCACCAACTCGCGGTGACTCCCGACGGCTCTAATATTTGGCTGTAAAACTTGATGTCGATAGCCACGCTGATCTAAAATGTCGGATATGACCGCCGTATATAGTTCCTTTCGAATCACATCCAGCGATCCAATGCCGGGTGTCGCAGATTCCATCAACATCATTCCCTCCTCGGGCTATTAATCCGGTCATTTCTTATGACACCATCACCCGATCACAAGGCGATCATTCGGGCGAATGTTGTAACGGAGTAACACACCGGTCACTGATCGGCGCTGGAGACGACAACCATAGACACCTGCCTAATGTCCCATTGGTCAGAACTCGTCCCACTAATTCGGTCTCGTTTTGCACCTTAGGCGGGGACTACCTCGATACAGCAAAGACACTCAATCATCTCTCGGTTTCTTCTGCTCGTGCAGCACCACGTCTCTCAAGGCTGTCATATATCCCAGCGCGTGAAGTCTCCCCAAGACCGAATATCCCGCCACCTCTTCGTCATCCCCCGCGAGGGTCGGTGTATGATCCGTTCTCATAATCCCGGTAAACCCAACATCTCGGTATGCTCGCATACACTCCAAGACATCCGTTTTCCCTGCATCAATGAACGTTTCCACAAAATGGTCGGGAGTCCCCTCCACATCGCGGAAGTGTACAAAAAAGACCCTGCCTGTCGCCCCCAATTGTCGGATCACTTGAGGCAGGTCATCCGTCATTAACGTAAAGTTCCCTTGGCAAAGGGTGATCCCATTAACCTCGCTAGGCACCAGTTCAAGCAGGCGTTCATAGGCCTGAACCGTATTCATAATCCGTGCAACCCCTCGGATTTGTTTAATAACTGGTGGATCATCAGGATGCATAGCCAACTTGACCCCCGCCTTTTCGGCAACCGGCACGACGCGCCGGAGGAAGATCTCGAGATTATGCCACAGAGTCTCGGCGTCAATTGGCCCCATTAACGGGGGAGGATTTGACTTCAACAAACGACTATCGTAGCCAGAGACAATAGCGCCTGCCCGGCTACGGAGTCGGGAAGAGGTCCTAATCCATCCTAAAGAAGCCATCCAGTTATAGCACCAGATCGAAATGCCCAGTTTTCCCATATTGTCTATGAGAGTACATACGTTATCTAACTCCTCTTCTGCCCCAGGAGCTCCGTAACGAATTTTATCCATCGGCGGATTATCTTCAATTGCGGTGAGGCGGAGTCCTTCTTCTTCTATCATTTCTTTATAGATCGCTAATGGGGTATAGTCCCATGGATTATCTATAGTCGTGCGTCGCCAGTCCATATATTGTCGCGGCAACACGCCCACCGCTTCCTCCACCCCAACCTGCTTTAACATCATCCAAAACGATGTAGGGCGAGGTTCCGAAATTATCTCCGCAAACCGCATCCTTCGCTCATCCTTCCTGTCCACCCAATATGCTGTCACTCATCATATATCACCGGGAATGATTTCGACGCGTCCGCTCATTCAAGGCATCATGGCATAATAAATTCCTTCTCGATCGATACGCCCTTCCATAACCAACTGATCCAGGTGAGCGGAGATCATTGCTAAACCACGGAATTCCGGCAACTTGTTCCATTTCTGTGACACGGCTTGCCACACAGATCTCAGCGTATCGGCACCTCCAGCTACCATCTCCAAAATGGCGGCTTCGAGACGATCGAGATCATTCTGACGTTCTTCGATTGCCGCTAAAATGGCACCGACACCTACCCATGGTGGTAAATGAGCGGATAGGATGGTGTCCACACGGCCTTCTTCCACCAAAGATCGCACTCTTTTCAAGGTACGGTGATATAAGGCAGGTCGAACGTGGCCATGAAAAAATGGTAAGTTTAGCGCCGTAAAGGCATCCCCTAAAATCAAGGCCCGTTCTTCGCGAACTAGGATACCGATCTCACCTGGAACGTGACCTCCCGTTTCGACTATTTCCAGCGTTAATCCCCCAGGATAAAGAAAGTCCCCTCCGGTGAGGGCCATATCCAACGGAACGCCGGGTCCCAGCGTTCCGCGCACTTCTTGACGAAGAGCCTTTGTATCCGCGATGATGTCCGGAAACCCTAGAACAAATTCTTGGTAGTTGAGATCAGGATCCGCAATCCACCGAGAACCCCAAGGATGTGAGAGAACCTTCGCCCCGGTCTGGTCTTGGACCCACCGATTCAGGCCAATGTGATCATGATGCGCATGGGTATTCACGATAAACGCCAAAGGAACCCCGCACTGTCTGACGAAGTCCAATGCCTCCGTAATCATGTCCTCGTACCCTATCATCGCAGTGTCAACTAGCACCGCAAACCGATCTCCCGCTATCACATGAACGCGAAGGGATATCTCGTCCATGAGTGTTCTTTCAAATCCATGAATGTGCATGTCGACCTCCTAGCTTCTTAGGTGAGTGGGCTCGACCACCCTTAAGGTGACACCTCCCCAAACGTCGAAACTATTGCTCTGTCTACATTTGTTTTCGGGCCTCTCAACCGATTTAGGCATTGGCACCCTCCCGAACAAATCCTCATTTATTGAGGTAAAGGCACGCCTCCCAGTTGGGAGAGTAATCCCCCATCGACACGATATGTGGCCCCGGTTACAAAACTAGCTCGCGAACTTAGCAAAAATGCCACCACTTCCGCGATCTCCTCGGGCTGTGCCACACGACCCAATGGATGCCCGTTTCCCCAGTTTCGGATGATTTGGTTGGTATCGCTGGTCCCGGCAAACAATTCCGCAGACTGCCGCAACATTGGGGTATCCACCGATCCGGGAGCAATGCTATTGACACGGATACCCTCTGGGGAATGATCTACGGCCAGGGCTTGAGCAAGCGTAATCAAAGCGCCCTTAGATGCTGCGTAGGCCGCAACACGGGCCTGCACCGCGAAGGCTTGAACCGAAGAGGTAATGACAATGGCCCCGCCTCCACGGTTTTGCATCAACGGAATGGCGTAATGACAACTGAGGTACGCGGTTTTCACATTAGCATCAAAGACCTCATCCCACAGAGCTAGCGACGTCTCCACCACGGTGCCATACCGCTGAATGCCGGCATTGCTATGAAGAAGATCCACTCCACCAAAATCACGGTCGATCATCTGAAATACGGCACGGACACTGTCATCGCGCGTCAAGTCGGTTCGCACAAATCGGGCCCGCCCTCCGCCCAGAGAAATATCATCGGCGACGGCCGCCCCTTTGTCATCAATATCTAACAAAATAACCTGGGCTCCTCCTGCGGCCAAGCGTCGCGCCGACGCCTCCCCGATCCCTTTGGAAGCTCCTGTGATCACGGCAACCTGATTCTGAAATTCCTGTTCCATCGTAGTCCTTTCTCTGCACGACACCACTATATGGATAACAGGTCACAAGAAATCGCAAGCCATTTTTAATAGTCAATGGGTCGTGCAACCCTAATTAAAAATATCTTTCATGTAACATTTTAGATTTCAGATATAGAAAAAGTCAACTAATTCCAAACTTTAAAATATCCTGTCCTCTTCGACCTTCCCCGGAACATCAGTTTTAAGATTTTCCCGTACAAATGTATCGCGATGCCACCCCAACCAGTTTGCGCCAATCAATGAATGGCATAACCAGCCTGTCCGTACGGAGTTCGTGTGGTCTGGGACGGAATTTTAGCCTCTCGCGGGACGGCTTCCTGTGTGTAACCAATATTCCTCGATCGGCACATTAGGACTTCCTCACGACATCAAGATCTACCGAAAACTCATGCATTTCACCCGCATTGCTCCACTTGGCGCTGCCATTTTCCACGGCGACCGGCAATCCTCTCGTGGGATAACTCGTAAACGGTTCTAATCCGATGTTGTAATGGCGACCATACCACGGAGCACCACCCGCGCCGAATTCACGCCAAAACCACAAGTAGGGAAAGGCCCGCGGGTCCCACCGCACCTCAAGACCTATTTCGGGTTGCGTAGTCCAAAGCCTAAATCGCCCCAAAGGAAATTCCGTCAGATAAAAAATATTGCTAGGAGCTCCTACCGGAGGCAACTGGCGTAAGTCGACAGGCTGACCACTGCTGACCGCGTCCGGCCACGACGTGCGACTTGGGATGCCATCATCCGCAATTACGGTGACACCCTCCGGCATCTCCACTACACAACACTCTGGATCCACGAACGGTGGACCAAACACCAAGTGTTCTCCCAGCATAAAGGGCAATCGGTCCTTTCCGATGTTGGTCACGGTTGTCTTTATCGTGATGCGTGGTCCGACGTCCCAAAGGATAATCGATCGTTCACAATGAAATGGCATTTGGATTGAATCCACCTCACACGTCACGACGAGCTGATCCGCCGTCGAGGATGTTCGGGCTCGCCACGGCAGCAGATTCACATCGCCGTGCTGGCCGAAGATTGCCCCTTGGTAGCGTGCCTCAGTTCCACCATTCGGAAAGACAATCTGAAACCCACCTTCGTAGTTATCGATGAATCCAGAAGCCGTACCTCGTGGACGAAGTCCCCAGGCTGTCGACCATGTCAGCGGCAAATTTTCTGGCTTATAAATACATCGGAGAATATCACATCCTTTGCCAGGGAGAACCACCATGTGAAACCACTGGTTATCCAATATTACCGCTTCGTAGCCTTGGCACGTCCACCCGTCCTCAATGGATTTGTATGTTTTCCCTATCATCCCAATCCCTCCCAAATCGTCAATAGCAAAATGACAATCACTCCTTCCCAAACACTCAAATCTAGAGCGTCAATGAACATCGTCCCGGCATATAACCACAAAGCCAAATAGAATTTTACAAAAACTCCGATTTAATTCTATTGACTCACAAGAGCAACCTCAATACAATCAAACTGTAACATTTCACATTTTACATTCCAGAGTTTATTGAATCTATCGAACAATTTAGGAGGGATTGCATTGCACGTTAACAAAGCTCTGGCTACGGCGCTGGCCCTAGCAGCTACTTCCCTTGGTCTGGCTGGGTGCGGAACCAGCCCTTCAACGACGGCTACACCACAGACGACTCACGGAAAATACACAATTGCCTTGATTAATGGCGACAATATTGATCCGTATTTTCTCACGGTGTGGCACGGAGCGTATGCCCAGGCGAAGAAATTGGGCATCAAGTTGATTGAAGAGGCGCCCGCTACGTTTAATTATCAATCCCAAGCCCCCCTCATTAACGACATGATTGCAAAACACGTGAGTGCGATAGTGCTGTCAGCGGATGGGACAGGCAATGTGTATAATCAGGAATTAGCACTAGCCCACAAAGATGGTATCCCCGTGATTATTGTCGACGAGACTCAGGCAGACATGAATAACAACCCGAACGCCCTCTCGTTTATTACGTCTAGCAACACTGCGCTCGCTGCGCAAGCCGCAAAAGAAACCGATTCACTCATTCACGGACATGGCATCGTAGGAGTCATCAACACCTCCATTACCGTCACCTCCCTTCTGCATCGATACACCGGATTCGCAAATTACCTGAAAATGCACAACCCAGGAGTCACCGTCCTCCCGCAACAAATTGCAGGGGATTCACGTTCGGTGTCAGCCTCGTTGACCACGGACCTAATCGAGTCTCATCCTAACCTATCTGCGGTGTACGCGGTCGACAGCTTTAATGGCCAGGGAGCCGGTACCGCAATTCGAGGCGACGGCAAGATCGGCAAAATTAAACTCGTCGCCATTGACGCTGAACCCCAAGAAGTGTCCCTGATGAAAGAAGGGGTGATCCAAGCATTAATTGCGCAACAACCTTATAAAGTTGGCAGTCTAGCCGTTCAATACGCTTATGATGCGTTAACGGGTCACAAAAACCTCATTCAGCGGAGTGTGGAACCACCTGGTATCGTCGTTACTCCACAAAATCTGAACACGCCTGCCATGCAGAAAGTAGTTTACCAAACCTGGCATCCGTAACACCGTAAAGTTCGTTATCGAACACCGTGAGGGGGCCTATCCTTTGGATGAGAAATTTTCAGTTACCCATATCGCGAAATCGTACGCGGGTGTTAAAGCGCTTCAGGACGTGAGTATTGACTTTGCATCGGGATTGACAGCCATTGTGGGTGACAATGGAGCGGGAAAGTCAACCTTGATGAAAATTCTTTCTGGCGTGGTACATCCCGATCACGGCACCATCGTTCTTAACGGAGAATCTGTAAACATCAGTAATCCTGTTAGCGCGAGAACAATGGGTATCGAATCCTTATATCAAGATCTTGCTTTGGCAGACACCCTTAACGTCATCGAAAACATGTTTCTAGGTCGCGAAATTGTCACAAGGCGATTCGGGATCCAAGTCCTTGATGAACGAGCGATGGCCAAAGCAACCGATGCCACGATTGCCCGCGTAAAGATTCGGTTACCCAATCCTAAAACAGCTGTCCGTTATCTCTCTGGGGGACAAAGACAAGCCGTGGCGCTGGCGAGAGCCTTGTATTTTCAAGCTCAAGTGCTTCTATTAGACGAACCTACGGCTGCGTTGGGACCCAAGGAGACCTCAGCCTTTAACTCCGTCATTAAGGAGTTGGTGGACTCGGGAACTCGGGTTGTGATGGTCACGCATAATATCCCTCAAGTCATCGAAATGGCGGATTCCATCGTGGTGATGCGTGCGGGTCGCGTGGTCGCAAAGGTCGGCCCCCAAGAAACCACCGAACAACAGCTATTGGCATTTATGGTGGGCTCGCAAGAAAATATTGAGGAGGTATCGCCACAATGGGCCGAGACAAATCACCGATGAATTTAGGGCATAAATTTCAGTGGGCTCTCCAAGGCAGGATTACCATTTTGTTTGTCTTAGTAGTCTTTGTCCTCTTTTTTGGCATTATGGCTCAAGGGTTCTTCAGCCCGATTAGCTTAGAAAATATCATGGTTAGCACTGCCCTCTTTTTATTGCTGTCACTAGGTGAAACGTACGTTATGATTACCGGAGGAATTGACCTTTCAGTCTCTTCGATGTTGGCCTTGTCCGGGATGGTGTCAGGTGTGTATATATCCAGTGCCTACCACGGATCGGGATCAGGAATCGAGATCACCTTGATTGGGTTGGGTATGGCTATTGCGCCGGGATTAGCGGGTGGTGCCTTCAATGGTCTGATCATAGCGAACCTCAAGCTGAACCCCCTCATAGTAACTTTAGGAACGTGGGGTGTATTCTATGGATTGGCTGAGCTTATCGCAAATGGAAGTCCCGTGGGTAACCTCACGCCATTTTCCTATACATTGGGAAACGGAGGACCCGTGGCGGGTTGGGTGGTATGGATTACACTTGCCTTTGTCGTCGCATTTGCATGGATAGCTCGAAGGACGCGCTTTGGACGCTACATCTTCGCCGTAGGAGCTAATCGAGAAGCCGTGCGCCGAGCAGGAGTAAACCTCAAACGACACAGTGTAGGAGTCTATGCACTCGCTGGATTAGGCGCCGGCATGGCGGGATTTCTTTCCATGGCCCACTTCCAGACGGCATCCCCAGTAGCCGGAAGCGACTATCT
>JAKACM010000097.1 GCA_021821465.1 Bacillota bacterium | reverse complement strand
CACGCTAAACAGAACCGAGCCGATGTACACCCGTGTTTCGTTCCAAGCCGGTTCGAGCCGACAGCGGTCATTCACCCAGCGGGGATTCGGTTGATCGACAGTCAGCACGGGCAAGTCCCAAACAGTTGGGGTAGTCATCGGGTGTCCTCCTCACTATGGCGCATAAATTATTTGTAACATAGTTGCGGGGAAATGACAAGCTCCCGAATAGCTAATGATACCCACATTCTTTCATTATACTTATCCACAGGTTGTCCACATTTGTCCACAGGCTTATTTTTTACCCGCCACAGGAACTTTCTGCTAACATGGTACTATTTGGCCGATTTGGGAGCAGTGATCTTCACCATCTGGGGAAGTCTGAGGCTTGGGCCTGACACTATCGGGAAAGGATTGACCAGGATGCGCGGAGAATGGATTGGGTATATTCGCGTGAGCAGTGGGGACCAAAATCCGGAACGGCAATTGGACAATGTACATCTGGACCGGGTGTTCACGGACCACGCGTCGGGAAAGGATGTGCAGCGTCCCCAATTAGCTGCGCTGCTGGACTTCGTCCGCGACGGAGATACCGTGATGGTCCACAGTATGGACCGGCTGGCCCGCAATCTCGACGATTTGCGCCGACTGGTCAAAATGCTCACGCAACGCGGCATCCGCATTACTTTTGCGAGGAGCACCGCTGTCGCAGTTGCTGTTATCCGTCATGGGGGCATTTGCGGAATTTGAGCGAGCTCTGATTCGAGAACGGCAGCGGGAAGGGATGGCCCTCGCCCGCGGGGCCTATCAGGGCCACCAACCCTCCTTGCAACCGGACCAAACGTGGAACTGCGGTAAAAAAGCCCAAGCGGGGACCAAAAAAGCCGGATTAGCGCGCGAGTATGGCATTAGCCGGGAAACGGTCTACCACTATCTAAGAAGTTGATCATGGCGAATGTCTGCATGTCTGAGCTCACGATGTTTTAAGCCATAAACTGGATCGCTTATCGAGGTTGTGCGTTCCATTACTACTGATACCCCTACTACTATGCGATTGGACATATTATCCAGTCTATTGCCTATTTTGGCGCATATATCGGCTGTACTCGACCCTAGACTCTTATGGCGACCGATACGGAACGGTACTAACCTTGCCCGGACTAATCTTTAAGAAGCGTATCCAGTACAAGGATCTGGTGGTTACCATCATGATGGCAGTATGTCGTGGGTATGACTCGTGTCATACGGGAGCTACGGGGTGAAGGGAATGAGATCAGCCGAGATGATTTACCCGCCCTCAGTTCAGGGTATGGGTAGTAATGGATGGGATCCCGCCAACAAAACGCGGATTTTCCACGGTTAAATCGACAGATAATGGCTAATGACAGGGAAATCGCTCTATGGAACCGCACATAATGGACTGGTGTGCGGTTCATAATCCTGTCCTCTCAGTGATTTTAGCACTCCTTGATGTGTTTGCTCTTTTGAATCAAACATAACGCTCTCCCTTGTGCGATTTTGTTGTATACAGCCGGCGATGGTGAAGATATGCGCCCAGGTTCACCCACACATTGGCAATTCTAGCGTTGTTAATTCGCGTTTTGTGGGCAGGATTCTTGTGTGAAGTGCATGGTTTCGATAGCGGCTCGACTACCCGTTACCGATGGGTTCCTGAGCTTTGTTCAGATTATTCGGTATTTATGAAAGACGTCTAGATGTATGATAATTCCTTGGACACCCTGGTTGAACGGCTATCCATAGGGACGGCATGCCACAAGACATTTGACAGAGCCCGATCCTTTCAGTATGATGGTCTTTATCTGTTAAGTCCTGGCACTTAACAGAAGCTCGGGAGGAAACGTGGAACGATTGAATCGGGAACGAGCCAACATTCTATACGATATCTACAGAGGCATGCTTACGGAACATCAACGTGATGTCTGGCAATTGTATTACGTAGAAGACTGGTCACTGATGGAAATAGCGCAGGCCAAGCATGTCAGTCGGACGGCTATTCACGACGTGTTGGACCGGAGCCGGAAGATTCTCGAAGCGTGGGAACATGAATTAGGATTAATCGTTCAGATGAATTATCGCCAACAGCAACTCAAGGCTCTATGGACTCTGATTCATAAGGCTCCTGAGGGGTCATGGCGACTACAAGCCGAGAAGATCATCAAAGAGCTAGCAGCAGAGGAGGGGCTTTGAGATGTTTGATAATCTGACGGAGAAGTTGCAACTCACCTTTAAGCGGCTGCGCAACAAGGGAGGGCTGACAGAAAACGATGTGCGTGAAGGGCTCCGAGATGTTCGCATGGCGCTTCTTGAAGCCGATGTCAACTTCAAAGTCGTGCGGGATTTCTTGCGCCGGGTCGAAGAAGAGGCGATTGGTCAAGACATCTTAAAAAGCCTGACCCCAGCCCAGGGAGTCATTCGCATTGTGAGGGATCACCTGACGGAGCTGATGGGTGAGCAGGTTGAACGGATTAAGATGGCATCAAATCCTCCTACTGTTATCTATCTCGTTGGTCTTCAAGGATCCGGAAAAACCACGTCTGCGGCGAAACTCGCAAGAATGTTTAAGCAGCAGGGAAGACAGCCCCTTCTGGTTGCAGCAGACACCTATCGGCTTGCGGCAGTTGACCAATTGCAGGCTCTGGGACACCAGATCCAGGTGCCGGTTATTTACGAGGAAGGGCTTTCTCCTGTCCAACTTGTAGAGGAGGGTTGGCGGCGTAGCCGCCAGATGGCCCGAGATGTTGTTCTGGTCGATACTGCCGGACGCTTGCATATCGACCATGCTCTTATGGACGAATTAGTCAAAATGCAACAAGAGGTGACGGCTCACGAAACCCTTCTTGTTGTCGATGCGATGACAGGTCAGGATGCAGTCCGGGTCGCAACCGCATTCAAAGATCTTCTGCCCATAACGGGTGTTATTCTGACAAAACTTGATGGTGATGCCCGAGGGGGAGCGGCTCTGTCAATTCGTTCGGTCACCGGTCTACCGATAAAGTTAATTGCGACAGGAGAAAAGGTCGAGGCGTTGGAGACCTTTCAACCGGATCGGATGGCCTCGCGTATTTTGGGCATGGGTGACGTCCTGACCCTTATAGAGAAAGCCGAAGAGTCTCTTGATAAGGACGAGATGGAGACTCATGCCAAGCGCATGGGCACTAAAGACTTCAATTTTGAAGACTTTCAGGCCATGTTGAGGCAGGTTAAGAAATTAGGTCCCTTGTCCAAGGTCATGGAGCTTATGCCGGGTGCAATGGGCCGTCTTAATCTCAACAAGTATAAGGATCAGGTCGACGACAAAGGCCTCGAACGCGTTGAAGCTATCATAAATTCCATGACAGCCATTGAGCGTAGAAAACCGGAAGTCATTGACGGAAGCCGCCGACGCAGGATTGCTTCCGGCAGTGGTACTTCGGTTCAAGAGGTTAACCGCTTAGTAAAGCAATTTTATGAGATGCGTAAACTCATGAAACAAATGACAGGCAGCGGACGAAAGAAGAAGCTCTCCAAAATGCCTTTCAAAGATTTGAAGGACTTCCCTGATTTCAAGTAGGTTATGGGACCACTTAAGAGCGAAAGGAGGGACATGCTAATGGTTAAAATTCGTTTACGGCGTATGGGAGCCAAGAAGCGTCCGTTTTACCGAGTCGTGGTCGCGGATGCGAGGTCTCCGCGAGACGGGAAATTTCTGGAGGAAATTGGATACTATGATCCTACCAAAAACCCGGCAGTGGTAAAAATTGACGAAGAAAAGGCCATACGCTGGATTCAAAATGGAGCGCAGCCGACGGATACGGCCCGATCATTACTTCGTCAAACCGGGGTTTTAAGAAAAATTCATGAGCTTAAACAAGTCAACAAGAAATCAGAACAAAATGCGTAACATAGATTGGTCCGAATTTGTGGAGGTGGGGGAGATCACGGCTCCGCACGGAGTACAGGGAGCTTTTCGGGTTTATCCAACCACCGATTTCCCCAATCGCCTGTTAACACGAAAAACGGTGTGGGTGGCTTCGCTGTCAGGTCCGCAAACGGTAACGACGGCGCAATCTCATCCTCCCGTCATTATCTTGAAACTGGAGGAAATCAACACTAGGGACGAGGCGGCGGAATTGCGAGGACAAACTTTATATGTACCCAAAAAATCGCTGCCAGCTCTAGGCCCTCAGGAGTATTACTGGTTTCAATTAGAAGGATTACGGGTGCAAGATTATGACACTGAAGAAATCGTGGGCACGGTCAACAAAGTCATTCGAACCGGAGCCAACCAAGACGTCTTTGAGGTGTTGCGTCCCGGGAAATCTGTGTTGCTCATACCGGCTTTGAAATCCGTGGTTCTGAACGTCAAGCTTGAGCAAGGAGTTATGGTGGTTCGCCTGCCCGAAGGATTGGACGATCCGGAATGATGGTCATACAGATTGTGAGTTTGTTCCCGGAAATGTTTGTGGGGCCGTTTCAAAGCAGCATGATTAAGAAGGCACAGACCCATGGTTTGGTGGACATCCGGCTGATTGCCCTAAGGGATTTTGGTGTCGGGCCGCATAAAATGACCGATGATTATCCCTTTGGGGGCGGGATCGGAATGTTAATGCGCTCCGATGTTGTCGTTCCCGCAGTGGAATGGGCCCAGGTTCATTGTCACAGGCCGGCTACGATACTATTGACCTCACCTCAAGGTGAGATCTTTGACCAAGAACTGGCCAAACGACTCAGTACACTAGAACACGTGATTATCGTGGCCGGACATTATGAAGGGATTGACGAGCGGGTGATAACCTTGCTCCACCCCTTAGAAATCTCCGTAGGTGACGTGATTCTCACTGGGGGGGAACTGGCCGCGATGGTTATGGTCGATGCCATGACCAGGTTGCAACCCGGAGTCCTCGGGGCCGAGAATGGCACTCTTGACGAATCGTTTGGAACCGAGGGCGGGCTCGAGGCACCACAATACACACGTCCGCAGACTTATCGAGGACTTGAGGTTCCTTCGGTTCTCATTTCAGGTGATCACTCGAGAATTAGGGATTGGCAGCAAAAAGAAGCACTGGAGCGTACCCGCCGTCGTCGGCCCGACTTGCTGGACCCCTGATAATTTGCGGGGGGTATTTCAGGATGCTATAATTTCAACTGGCCCGAAAAGGGGGGAAAATTGTGGATTTTATTCGATTATTAGAAGAGGACCAATTGCGTAAAGACATTCCGCCATTTCGCCCCGGTGATACGGTGCGTGTTGCCGTGAAGATTCGGGAAGGAAACCGAGAACGTGTTCAGAACTTTGAAGGAGTGGTTATCGCCATTAAAGGTACCGGTCTTTCGAAGACGTTTACGGTTCGTCGGGTTACTTATGGAGTCGGTGTTGAGCGAATTTTTCTTCTTCACTCACCACGTCTTGAATCGATTCAAGTGGTTAGGCGAGGAAAAGTTCGGAGGGCTAAGCTGTATTACTTAAGGAAACTTCGGGGTAAGGCAGCCCGGATCAAGGAACGGCGTTGATTTAGCTAGCGAAGGCACCTTTGATGTGGTGTCTTCGCTATGTTTATGTGGTTGGGGAGGCTGCCAGCATGCCTAAGCGGCGCAAGCGGTACCGGGAGTGGCTTGAGACAATTGCGGTAATTGTGTCGGCTCTGATTTTGGCTTTTCTGATTCGTATGTTTGTGTTTGAGTCCTATCAAGTCGAGGGCATTTCGATGTTACCGACACTCCATACGGGGGAACGCGTTCTTGTTAACAAGTTGATTTATGACTTTGAAACCCCGAAAACGGGCCAAATTATCGTGTTCCGATCACCTGTTATGAAGAATCAGGACTGGATTAAACGGGTTATTGGTGTGCCCGGAGATACCATAAGCGTGAAGAACAATGTCGTCTATATTAACGGTAAGCGATATCACGAGCCCTTTTTGAAGTACCGGGCCTCCATGAATGTCCCACCCACAAAAGTTCCTCAGGGATATTTGTGGGTGGAAGGTGATAACCGCCCCAAAAGTTTTGACAGTCGCTATTTTGGACTATTGTCTATGAAAAGACTTAAGGGTCAGGCCTTTATCGTATGGTGGCCATTGTCTGATTTTCACTTTTTAAACTAATGTTAGGGTGTTCTCGGTATACCGGTATCGAAAAGGAATATCTGAGAGGAAATTGAATGGGGAAAAAGCAATCTTGGTATCCCGGTCATATGGTGGCCACTCAACGGACAATTCATGAATTGGCTCCTTATTTGTCGGCTTTTGTTGAAGTGATAGACGCCCGGGCCCCTTTGATTTCGCGTCATCAACCGCTTCAACAATGGGTAGGGGCCAGACCTTCTATCCTTGTGTTGAATAAGGCCGATCTGGCCAGCCAAAGCGCCACTACACAATGGATCGGATATTTCAAAGGGAGAGGGACACCGGCTCTGGCGTTGACCTCCCGCAATACGAATGCCAAACGGCAACTTGAACAGGTGATCCGGGATTTTTTAAATCCTCCTTACCGTTTAGCCATCGTCGGTGTGCCCAACGTCGGCAAATCAACATTGCTCAACCGAATGGTTGGGGCGCATCGGGTAGCAACTGGAGCAAAACCGGGTATGACCCGTGGACCCCAATGGATTCGGATGCCGGGCGGATGGGAGTGGCTTGATTTGCCTGGGGTTGTCACTCCCAGACATTCCATGGACTGGCGGTTGAAATCTTTGGGTATCGTCCCCAGCGCCGCCGAGGAACGTTTTGCCTTAGTCGAAAAAATTTGGCCTTTAATCACCGTAGAAGGCAAACTTCCGTCCGATTGGACTGAGTGGGGGAAAAACCGCGGGTTTTTGAAGGCAGGGGGAGTGATAGATGAACAGCGCACTTTGGATGCCATTATTGTGGGATTTCAAAATGGAAAATTTGGGCGTGTGAGTCTTGAATGGCCTCGGGATGCTGAATGACCCAGCAGAGTCAAGAGCAATCATGGGAAGAGAAAATATTGTGGGAACAAAAATTTTGGACAAAAGGGTGGCTTGTCGCGGGTACTGATGAGGCGGGAAGGGGGCCCTTGGCAGGACCTGTGGTGGCGGCAGCAGTCATACTCGGTCCCGATCAGCAAATCCTCGGTATCGATGATTCCAAACGGCTAAGTGTTTCACACCGTGAACATCTTTACGGACAAATATGTCTACGCGCCCGGACTATCGGAGTGGGTGTTGTCGGGCCGAGGACGATTGAAAAAATCAATATTTTGGAGGCAAGCCGTGTGGCGATGATTAGGGCTCTGTCTTATCTGAATCATGCCCCACGAGTTGTTTTGACGGATGCCATGCCAATAGGGGGTCCTTGGGATGAATATCCCCTTATTCACGGCGATCAATTATCGGTGAGCATCGGAGCCGCATCAATTGTTGCCAAAGTTATCCGGGATCGTTATATGACTGTGCTTGCACAGCGGTATCCGGAATATGGATTTGAGAGACATAAAGGATATCCGACCCCATATCATAGAGCCATGATCTTGGAATATGGTCCTTGTGCGGCACATCGTCGGACATTTCTGAGTAAAATCATGCCAAGAACCGGATCTGACACTCAGGGCATATCACAGTAATTTGCATCGTGAGCATTTCCCTGTTACAGTCATGCTAATATGTTGCATGGTGCCGGGAGTGCAGAAGGCCGACTCCCCAAAAACCTTAAGATCACGGCAAGACAGTGTAATTTGCTATAATGTAAAAATGTTTATCTGGGGGAGAGGGTTGTTATGGCCAGAGCCAAGCCTCTGATTATTGTGGAATCACCAGCTAAAGCAAAAACGATTGGTCGATTTTTGGGTTCCCGTTTTTCCGTGAAAGCTTCTATGGGACACGTTCGGGACCTTCCCAAAAGTCAGTTTGGCGTGGACCTCTCTCGAAGCTTTGAACCGCGGTATATTACGATTCGCGGAAAAGGCCCTCTCCTAAAGGAACTTAAGGATGCTGCGAAGAAGTCCGAGCGCATTTATTTGGCGACGGACCCTGATCGCGAAGGTGAGGCCATTTCATGGCATCTGGCCGAGGCGCTAAATATTGCTCCGAGAGATGTCAAGCGAATCGAATTTCATGAAATTACCAAAGAGGCTGTGAGCCGCGCGCTTAAATCCGCCCGGCCGATCAATATGGCTTTAGTTAATGCACAGCAAGCACGCCGGGTCCTAGACCGGGTTGTGGGTTATCAATTGTCGCCGCTGTTATGGAGAAAGGTGCGGCCGGGTCTGTCTGCGGGAAGAGTGCAGAGTGCCGCTCTCAAATTATTGGTTGACCGTGAAGACGAAGTTCGGCGATTTGTGCCGGAACAATATTTCACCGTTGATATGACGGCGTTTACGGAAGGTCATGAATTAATTGCGCACTATGTGGCTCCTCTAGGCCATAAAGGTCGGGTATCGCTGGATGAAGCAAACCAGATCTTAACCGAAGTGCGAGCAGGCGAGCTCGTACTGGTTCGTGACGTCAAGGTCCGCGAGAAAAGACGATTTCCCGCTCTCCCCTTTACGACTTCGACGTTGCAGCAAGAGGCATCGCGGAAACTGGGATTTTCCGTGAAGCGAACTATGCGTATTGCTCAGCAATTATATGAAGGCTTAGAGGTTCCCAATGAAGGAACGGTCGGTCTTATTACTTATATCCGTACTGACTCCACGCGGATTTCTGAAGGTGCTGCAGAAAGTGCACGGAAGTTTGTGAGTGAACGTTACGGTCCCGAATTCCTGCCGGTTGATCAACCCAAACGTCCGACAAAGGCTAAACCGGGAGTCCAGGATGCGCATGAAGCGATTCGACCGACGAGTGTGGGGAGGCATCCAGAAAGTTTGAAAGGGAGTCTCAATCGGGATCAGTTGCGTCTTTACCGTTTGATTTGGGAACGTTTTGTTGCGAGCCAAATGGCTGCTTTGATTTACGATGCCACCACGGTAGAGCTACAGGTGGAAGAACGTGAAGCGTTCTTTCGTGCGACGGGATCCCGCATCAAGTTTCCGGGATTTACTATTGTGTATAAGGAATCTTTTGATGATGCCGACCCAAATCGAAATGATGACAGCGAGACGCATCCTTTGCCCCAGGTGTCTCCCGGATCGAGGATTGCCATTCAGAACGTGGACTCTTATGAACATTTTACCGAACCGCCTCCGCGGTTTACTGAGGCAAGTTTAGTGAAGACTCTGGAGGAACTAGGCATTGGGCGTCCTTCCACATACGCTCCCATTGTGGAAACTCTTATTCAGCGAGACTATGTGCATCGGGAACAAAAAAAACTTGTACCGACCGATTTGGGCGGGGTTGTGGTAGACCTTTTGAAGCAATATTTTCCGGACATCGTTGATACTCGCTTTACTGCCGGTGTTGAAACCCAATTGGATCAAGTAGCCACTAATGATTTGCCTTGGCAAGAGGTTCTCTTTGGTTTTTACGGCCGATTTGCGGAGGAGTTGCATCGAGCCGATGAGGCCATTGAAAAAGTCGACTTGCCTCAGGAGAAAACCGACGAGATATGCGAGAAGTGTGGGCTGCCGATGACCGTCAAATACGGGCGGTTTGGTAAGTTTCTCGCCTGTTCGGGATATCCCGAGTGTGATTTTACTAAACCTTACGCAAAAAAAACGGGAGCATTATGTCCCAAATGCGGAAAAGATCTGGTGGTACGCCGTTCTCGCAAGGGTCGGGTATTTTACGGATGTCAAGGGTATCCCGAATGTGATTTTGTTACGTGGAACAAACCCAGCGAAAAGCAGTGCCCCCGTTGCGGTTCCTCTATGGTATTTAAGCGTCGCGGCAACCATGAAAGCCTCATGTGTTTGCGGGAGGGATGCGGTTATGAAGAAGAGCAGGCCCAATAAAATTGTTGTCGTCGGAGCAGGATTGGCCGGCTCGGAGGCGGCTTGGCAACTGGCCCAAAGAGAAATAGCGGTTGATTTGTATGAAATGCGCCCCAAAACTTTAACTCCTGCTCATGTCAGTGGGAACTTTGGAGAGTTGGTCTGTTCCAACTCCTTGGGCTCAATCCTGGGGCTGACTTCGGCGAGTCTTTTGAAAGATGAAATGCGATTGTTCGATTCCCTCATCCTGAAAGCGGGGGAATCAGCCAGGATTCCTGCCGGATCGGCGCTGGCCGTTGACCGTGACAGATTTAGCGAGAGAATCACCGAAGTTTTGAAAACGCATCCCTTAATTACCGTTCATGGCGGGGTTGTTTCCAAAATTCCGGAAATGCCGGCGATAATAGCGACAGGTCCCTTGACCCACGAATCGTTGAGTGAAGCCATCCAAAATCTCGTAGGTGGTCCAATGTTGTCGTTTTTTGATGCCGCGGCACCGATTGTCTTAAAGGAAACCGTGGATATGGATCACGCGTTTTGGGGATCACGGGAAGGAAATCAGGACTATTTGAATTGTCCTTTAACATCGGATGAGTATCGGATATTTCATGACGCGTTAATTCATGCGGAACAGCACCCGGGACACGATTTCGAGTCCTCGGCCTTTTTCGAAGGATGTCTCCCGATTGAAGAGTTGGCAAGACGTGGATTCAAAACACCGCTTTATGGTCCGATGAAGCCTATCGGATTGATAAATCCCTTTGAACATGGCCGCAGACCGTATGCGGTTGTGCAATTACGACAAGATAACGCCGCTGGTTCGCTGTTGAGCCTAGTCGGCTTTCAAACGAACTTGCGTTGGGGGGAGCAGAAGCGAATATTTGGGTTAATCCCCGCCCTTAAGAACGCGGAGTTTGTTAGATTCGGAGTGATGCACCGTAACACCTACCTGAGGTCCCCTGCCGTACTGAAGTCCACTCTCAATGCGGTAGCAAGGGAGGATTTATGGTTTGCGGGTCAGATGACCGGTGTGGAAGGATACGTGGAGTCGGCGGCGACCGGCATCATGACGGCCCAATATATTGTTCAGTGGATTTCCGGTCGGCCCATCGAGGAATTTCCCCGTGAAAGCATGATGGGAGCCTTGGCTCATTATATTACTCATACCGATGCCAAGAATTTTCAGCCCATGAATGCCAATTTCGGACTGATGAATTTGCCTGAGCATATCGCCAAGATTCATGACAAGAAGGCTCGCAGGCAATGGATTCGGGACCATGCTTTGGAGTCCTTACAAGACTATAGCACGAGGATTCAAACCGAGGTCAGTCATGAGGCCGGCTAATGAGTGGGTACAGTATTATCTCGATACACTCAGTCATGTCCAACAGGCATCACCCCACACTACCCGGGCCTACGCTCACGATCTGAAACAGTTGGAATTGTACGCCGGGTCCTACGACGTTATCACCGCAAAGGACATACGCCAATGGTCAGGATCACTCATGAAGCAAGGTTTGTCCCCGCGTACAGTGTCTCGCAAGCTTGCCGTAGTACGATCGTTTTACCGTTTCGTGCGCAAACAGAGATGGCGTGCCGATAATCCGGCTAGTCGTATCTTGGCACCAAGATTTCGGCCGGCGTTGCCGCGTGTGCTGACCATGGATGAAGCTCATGATTTAATGGAAAGTGCCAAAAAGACCTCAAAGACGCTGGGATTAAGAAACTGGGCCTTGTTGGAACTGCTATATGGTGCGGGTTTGAGAAGTCAGGAAGCTGTTTCCTTAAATATTGAGGATATTGATATGGCCACTTCTTTTGCTCAAGTTCGGGGAAAGGGTGGCAAAGAACGCGTCGTGCCTTTTGGCCATAAGGCTCGGGAAGCGCTGGAGGATTACATGATACATTTGCGGCCGCAATTGGTATTGCCTCGGGCCCGAGCCTTATTTGTTAACTACCGCGGAACAAGGTTAAGTACCAGAAGTGTGAGACGGATCGTGAAAATCGTTCTGGTTCGGTCCGCTCTCAAACGAAACGTAAGTCCGCACTGGCTCCGGCATTCATTTGCCACACACATGTTGATGCAAGGTGCGGATTTGCGGGTGATCCAAGAACTCTTGGGGCACAGTTTGCTGAGGACCACGCAACTTTATACCCTCGTATCTCAGGAACATATTGCACAGGTTTACCAAAATTCGCACCCTCGGGCTTGATCTGCAACAAAACATGGGAAATTCGATATGATGAGAGTAGTTAGACTAAAGGAGCGATCGATTTGGAGCGAGTAGAATTCCATGGGACTACCATTTTGGGCGTTGTGCGTAATGGCCAAGCCGTCATTGGCGGTGACGGGCAAGTTACATTTGGACAAAACACCGTCATGAAACATACGGCAACCAAGGTTCGACGATTGTATCATAGCCAAGTACTGGCAGGGTTCGCCGGATCTGTAGCGGATGCTTTGACCTTGTTCGAGCTATTTGAAGGTAAATTGGAAGAGCATCACGGCAATTTGCAACGTGCTGCCGTCGCTCTTTCTCGTCAGTGGCGGACCGACCGCATGTTAGGCAAGCTGGAAGCCTTACTGTTGGTGGCCGATACCGAACATATATTCATTGTTTCCGGAACCGGAGAGGTTATTGAACCTGACGACTATATCGCCGCTATCGGTTCGGGCGGTAACTACGCCTTGGCGGCGGCGCGAGCGTTTACGTCGCTTGAGGATAGCAGCATGCCGATAAATGAGTTGGTCAAACGTTCGCTCGATATTGCCGCAGATATTTGCATCTACACAAACCATCATATTACCGTTGAGGCCTTAGGCTAAAAATGGGTTAAGAGGAGGGCTTTCATGGACGACGCATTGATGACGCCGAAAAAAATTGTGGAAGAACTGGATCGGTACATTGTCGGACAAGAGGATGCCAAACGTGCGGTGGCGGTTGCCTTGAGGCACAGGTGGCGACGGAGCAAATTGGATCCCGAATTGCAGGAGGATATTACGCCCAAAAACATCTTGATGATTGGCCCCACCGGAGTGGGCAAGACGGAAATCGCGCGCCGGTTGTCTCGCCTCCTGCATGTGCCCTTTATCAAGGTTGAGGCCACCAAATTTACCGAAGTGGGGTATGTTGGCCGTGATGTAGATGCCATGGTTCGCGATCTCGTGGAAACCAGTGTGCGCATGGTCAAGGAAGAACGAAGCCAGGCTGTTCAGGACCGAGCGGAACGGATTGCCGAGGATCGTTTAGTGGATACCCTCGTGCCATTCCCGGAAGAACCCTCCACAACGTCCAATCCGTTTGAGACACTTTTTGGGGGTGGGTCGCGTCAAAGCAAGCCTAATTCCAGTATAAGTATTGAAGAAAGGCATCGAATCGAGGAAGAGCGGCGAAAAGTGCGTGACAAGCTGCGAATGAAAGCAATGGAGAACGAGGTGGTGGAAGTTGAGGTGGAGGACCAAGCCTCTCCATTGCCCTTTATGGGCAATATGCCCGGCAGCGAAGAAAATCAAATGAACCTCGGTGAGATGTTTTCCGGTTTGTTGCCAAGACGTACCAAGCGGCGAAAAATGACAGTGGCCGAAGCCCGCAAGGTGTTGACTCAAGAAGAGGCACAGAAGCTCATTGATACGGACGCGGCCAATGCGGATGCCTTATGGCGTGCCGAGCAACAAGGAATCATTTTCATTGATGAATTTGACAAAATTGCATCAAGCAGTCATGAAGGACGGGGCCCGGATGTATCCCGTGAAGGCGTCCAGCGTGACATTTTGCCCATTGTGGAAGGGTCAACAGTCAACACCAAATACGGACCGGTTAAAACCGACCACATTTTGTTCATTGCTGCCGGAGCCTTTCATGTCTCGAAGCCGAGTGATTTGATTCCGGAGTTACAGGGACGCTTTCCGTTGCGGGTTGAATTCAACGCGCTTAATGAGGATGATTTCTACAAAATTTTAACGGAACCGCGCCATTCTTTGATTAAACAATATATGGCCTTGTTGGGAGCCGAAGGTGTGACAGTAGAATTTGACGATGGAGCCTTGTGGGAAATGGCCCGTTTTGCCTTTCAAGTGAACCGGGATACCGAGAATATCGGAGCTCGTCGCCTGGCCACGATATTGGAAAAAGTTCTGGAAGAACTTAACTTCTCGGCACCGGATCTGGTCGGACAAACTATTCCGATTACCGCAACCTATGTGCAACAACGGTTGGCAAAAGTTGCCGAGAATATTGACATCAATCGGTATATACTCTGAATTTTTTTTTTCGTTACTACATTAGAACATTATCTGTGGTATAATCAAATGGTGAAAATTGCGACGACGGGTAACTAGTCGTATTAGGGAGGTGCATGTCGTGGAAGAATTGCTCGAAAAAACACGACGCATTAATCGACTGTTGCAAAGAACAGCGGGTCATCCGGTAAACTTTGAGGAAATGGCTAAGATTCTCAGCGAGCTTATTCAAGCGAATATCTATGTTGTTAGCCGACGAGGCAAAGTGCTGGGATATAGTTTGTTAGACGGATTTGAATGCGACATTATGATTGGAGAAGTCCTCAAAGAAGAAACCTTTCCGTCAACTTATAACAGTGGGTTATTGAAGGTCGACGAAACGTATCCGAACGTTTCGCAGGAGTCGCGCAAATGTGTGTTTTTCCGTGACAAGCCGTGCTTATACGAAAACAAAATTACTACAGTAGTGCCGGTCAACGGTGGTGGTGATCGATTGGGAACCTTGGTGATTTCCCGATTTGGAAGGGAATTTAATGACGAGGATCTGGTGTTAGCAGAATATGGGGCTACAGTGGTGGCCATGGAAATTTTGCGCTCAAAATCGGATGAGTTGGAAATAGAAGCGCGCAAGAAAGCGGCGGTCAAGGTGGCCATCGACACCCTGTCGTATTCAGAATTGGAAGCTGTCCAACATATCTTTGATGAATTGGGCGGTGAAGAAGGACTATTGGTGGCTTCCAAGATTGCAGACCGGGTAGGAATAACCCGTTCGGTGATTGTTAACGCTCTGCGCAAATTTGAATCTGCGGGCGTGATTGAATCGCGGTCATTAGGAATGAAGGGTACGCACATTCGTGTCCTTAATGATCGTCTTATGGGCGAATTGAAAAAGCTTCGACGTTGAGATTAATAGCCCTGAATAGAGGAGAGTAACAATCCCGGCAGGATTTCCTGCCGGGATTGTTTGTCTACACCCAAGTAGACAAACCGCCAATGTTATTTCAACGGCAAAGGGGCTCGGTACGCACGCATGGCCTGCTGCCGGGTTATCATGCGGTCCTGAACCATGCCATTCAGAACCTGTAACTGCCGCATTTTGGCCAATTTGTAGTGGATCAGAGGGTCATAGGCTGAGGGAAGCTGCGGCAATCCAGCTAGAAGAGCGGATTCCGGTAAGTTCAGATGCTGGGCGGAAATTCCAAAGTAAGATTCTGCGGCCTGACCTACTCCATAAGCATTGTCTCCCAGATAGACTTCGTTGATAAACATCGTCAGAATTTGTTGCTTCGAATAGAGTACCGTAGTCATCAAAGACAATAGGATGCCTGAAACTTTGCGGGGTATTGTCTTCGCGGGGGTGAGAACCAAATCGCGAATCAGCTCTTGGGTAATAGTGCTCCCTCCTTGGGTGAACTGGCCGGTTTGCAAATCCACCCACGCAGCTCGCGCTATTCCCTGGAAAGAAATTCCCCAATTGGTATAAAAGCTTCGGTCTTCAGTGGCGATTAAGGCTTTAGGGAACCAAGGACTTACCTGATTCAGGTGAGTCCATTTGACACGTTGATGAACGGATGCCGAATGTGCCAATTGAGGGAGATGTTGAAGAGATTGCCAATTGGCGGCATAAAATGCGCCCAATCCGATGACCCCGAAAGCTCCTACGACAAGAGCTCCTTTAGCTGCACGGCGTTTGAAATTATGCGGATGTTTTCTCTGCGGTAACGTGGCACTTTCAGGTTTTTCAGGAACCATTACACTCCCTCCTTCACATCATTCAATCCTACGGTCCATATTATTGTGTAGTTAGTATGGATCTGGCGAATGAGAGGTGTATGAGAGATTTGTCAAGATATTTTTTTGATTGACCTGTGCCTAACGCGGGGATGACTTTTGCCTGACTATTGAACTATCCAGTCTGTCGGTGCAGATCTCAAGGACTTTGAAGGATTGGGAGAAGTTTTACCGATTCGGGTGGGGCGGTGGAGCAATTCCTGCAAATTCGCTCAAAGTCCAAAGAGATATTGCTTTTCACTCGGCTGTGGACTAATTCGAGGGATCATGTCCTGAAGGGCAATCCTCGTGTGAGAGTCAGTGACAGAGTCCACGCTTGTATTCATAATGGATGATATTCATGACAGAAATAGTGAAGACAATCGAAATGTGTTCCCAGTACCGGTCACAACCAGGGATTTCAAAATGGAATTCTTTATCGGTTGACTCGGTAAGAATAGCCGAAAATGCTGCGATTTCCGCTGTATTCTATGAATCAAGGAAACAGTAGGATTTACCAAAATCGGGTGTAAAGCCCCGGCTTTTAAGCCTGGAGATATAAGCCTGTTGGCCCGTTTGGGGCCAAAATCTTCAAAATTGGTTCCTTTTGGGCCAGACTTTTTTACAAGCGGATGCCTCGCGCGTCGGAAGTGGAGTCACTTCTGCCCACGGGCTTGTGAGCACAAAGACACTGCGAGAGTCTTGCTTGGCAAGAACACCCGAGAGCCAGGGAGAGCCAATAGGAGACCGGACCCCCCCTCTTAGCCGCGGGGGGACTCAGTTGGGGGAGTTAAGGCGCATCCTGTTTTGAACTTAGAGACGGCACGACTTTGGTTGCGACAACCGGCTGCGTCCGACATTCTTAGCCGTGCCGAGATTCCCCGTGATCCTGAAGAGAATCGGATGTATGGCACCCACCGCAATGCCCGGCTTCGAATGGGAATTTATGACCGGCGTTTTTGGTCTCGTGGATACGGTCGCGAAGCGATCCGATGTGTTTTGCATCAAGCCTTGTGTTTTGTCAAGTCTTTTTCCCCACTATTAACGTGAAAATTCCCCACCCCTGGGGATTTTTTCAGAAAATTTTATATGTTAGATAATGGTATTTGCAGTAGTTGTTAGACTGTGTCGTTCCGCATTAAATGTTATTTCCTGGCAGGCGACCCAGACGCTTCAGCGACCGGCCTCCGGATGAAAACGCCAAATTCAGGAATTGACTGAGCCTCCATTAAGTAACACGCAAGAATTTTCTTACCATGGCATCAATGTCTCGTGGTTTCAGTCAACTCGCGGCGAGAATACGCCGCCCATTCAGGGACAATGACACTCGATGTCAGATTCCGCCTCTGCGACTTCCCTTCCGCGTACGTGACTGACCTATTAACCATGCCGTGACAGTTTTGCTTTGGGAACGGGGGATTGGAAGCGGAGTGCCCACAGGGCACTCCGGTTTGACGATTAACTCAAAATATTCGTGGGACTGATATCGTACCCAGCAACACCGGATCCGGCCGTTTGAGCGGCCAATCGGCCGGTGAGCATCCCGAACTCGTCATCAAGATTTGTTCGGGGCTGCACGCATGCACCGGTAAAGTGGTGTGCGGCAGGTGCCATTATGACATCAGCTGTCATGGCCACCCGGTTGTTCAGCTCGCCAGCGTGTCAAGATACGCGCCGCGAGTTGGAGAATCTGGCGATCTGAAGGGATCACGTCGGGGCCTTCAGCCCAGTTCCGCAGTTGCAGTTCTACTTCCAACCAGGTGAGCTGTTCCGGACTGAGCACGCGTGCTCCCGGAGGTCCCGCGGCCAAAACCCGATCAATCTCAGCCCAGTCAATCGTGAACTCCGGATAGCGTCGGGTCACCTCCGCCCGCACATCGAACGGCACCGCATATCAGTTCTCTAAAGCCCCGAAATTACCATGGACAGACGTTCGGAAGGCGATTAAGATCAGGATGTTGGTGCATAAACACCGTGCCGACATGATTTCCCAGGAAGATTGAAAATCTTGGTTCCTGGTTCATCA
>JAKACM010000096.1 GCA_021821465.1 Bacillota bacterium | reverse complement strand
ACCGGGCATTATTCGCCACGAAACGCAGCCTCCGGCGGCGTTGTTCCGGAGTCCAGCCAATCCAGACTTCTCGGGCCCGGCAACGGTAGGCTGCAGCGGTCCAGCCAATCAGGGCTAGCCACTGCCCATGCCATTCCGCCACCTGGTACAGCCGTTCCCCCACAAACCCGGGAAATCCTAAATAATGGTAGCGAGCCATGAGGGTCTGCCACCGCGTCACTTCGTCGCGCGTGACCAAGCGTACCCTGACTGCGGACAGCGAAAAGGATGCAACAGTCGATAATGTCTTCATGCCGCCATGATATCCCATCGGGGAGAATTTGTCCACCCCCTATGCAATGCGCTCACCGTGCGGCTTAGCGGAACTATGCCGAAGCCCTGGTGAGGCCCCAAAAGCTTAGCAAGGTTGCTCTTTGGAGAGGAAAGGCGAGGGGTGACGAGGAAGAAGGTGGGACAGAGGATGAGCGTGAGAAACCGGGGGATGAGGGGAAGCGACCAGGGAATCACGGTGAGATGATGGTGGCTGAAATGCCAGAAACAATGAATGAACCAAATACTGTCTAATCGGTTCCCTGACCTCTTTGTTTAAAGGAGAGTTGTCTGCTATCCACGTTTGATCGTGATGACAAGACACAGGCAAATTTGCGTAATCCATCAAAGTTAAGATTTATTAGGCGCCTGATCTATGTAGACGCGTATATGAACACGTATTATAATAATGCCTGAAGGTGATGGAGCCGATGAAGAGTTATTCGTCCCGAGAGCTGATACAAATCATCAAAGCAGACGGATGGTACTTTGTCAGAGCTGCTGGTGATCATCACCAGTACAAACATCCAACGAAGCCGGGTAAAGTCACCATTACCCATCCCGTAAAGGATGTACCAATCGGAACCGTTCGTAGCATATTCAAGCAGGCCGACCTTCCATTACCTCAATGACAAGCATATCTCCAACACCTGTTGATCCGGTGGAAAGGCATGGGAGTGATTCTTATATGACAAAAGAACGATATGTGTACCCAGCGATCTTTGACTACGCCGATGAGGGTATCGCGATCGAGTTCCCAGATCTTCCTGGATGCCTTCCGTGCGCACATACCACAGAGGATGCACTGAAGAACGCGCGGGAAGCCATGGCCCTTCATTTGTATGGCATGGAACAAGACAGCGATCCGATTCCTGAACCAACACCAATCAATCAACTACGAGCTGGGCAGAATCAAGCTATCGTCCTCGTGGAAGCGTGGATGCCGCCATTTCGAGATGAGATGGAGCAACGAGCTGTTAAAAAAACACTCACCATTCCAAAGTGGCTGGATGACTTAGCGCAGGAGCGACACGTGAACTTCTCCCATTTGCTTCAAGACGCACTTAAGCAATACCTCGGTCTGACAAATAATCACTGAGAGGATAGGTCTCAACTTTGACGTGTCGCGCAACCATCTATATAAATCGCACTTAATTTTTCTTGGTATCGCCCGGTAATCGACAAAGGTGTGAGCGAATTGCGATTGGGGCTTCCTCCAAGAAACGAAGAAAGCGCTGGCAGGCGAGGTCGGGGAAATACGTATTGAGAATGACTTTTTCACGCAACCATTGCCACAGCCGCTCGACGTTAGTCACATTCGGGGAGGTGGTAAGAACAGGGGACGCCGTGCATGGCTTGGTAATCCCGAATGTGGGCTTTCATCAGTCTGTTTTTTTAATTCCTGCAAGGTTTCCATGCACGCTTTTTGTTGGGGGCGATCCGCTTTCGCCAAGACGTACGTTGGGCCGTGCTAAGCCGCTGTGAATTCGTTGGGTGCAGACCTGGCGAAAATATCCTGCGGCCTCAGGATTGTGTCGCTATACTGGCGCGACGTGTGGAGACTAAAGGTAGCCGCTAATGTAACGGAGTCCCGTACCAGGAAACGTTTTTCGGCAACTGAACTGGGGCGTATGCATTGTTGAAGGAGACATTAAGGGATAACGCCCCGGTTCCAAATTGAGTAGGACCGTAAAAGTAATAGGCATTATCTTGCGGAGACCAGTACACCCCGGGACGGTTTGCGTGAATCCAGGCATATTGTTCCCATGCGGGACAGTAACTTAACAAAGTCGCCTCTTTTTGGAGGAGTTGGGAGGGATCGTGCTGAAATAGTCCCGGAACGGGATGCGGCACATCGTAAAATGCTTTAGTGGAAGAAGCCACGGATACATGCTGGCGGGAAGCCGAATGGTGGAAAAGGGCGAAAGCCCCAAAAGCAGTCAAGCCACCAACTAAGAGGAGCAGTTCAGGGCGCGTCATGATAATGCTGCATCTCCTTTTCCACTCCAATAAGCGACCAGACCGATGACTGTTTCGATAAATTGTTCTTATGGGATAGTATACTACGCGGAAAGATGGCCAACGATACCGGCGAAATAAATTTTGACGAACAGCAGAATCGAACGCTCAAGGGTTTTCTCGGGCGACAGAACAACCCGCATCATCAAAAATGAGCTATGTGAGTCCGATAAGAGAGATTATGTTAACTAAGAAAACGAAACACCCTCTTTTTGCTTTTTCGCATGCATCTTTCTAACTTCCATGGTTTGTTTTACCATATTCCCTGTCAGTACATATTGCGGAATCGCAGTAGCAAGTCTAATAATGAAATGAAAGTTTTAATGTTAAGAGGAAAGGCGGTTTTGTAGATGCTTGCAATCACAGGCGGACGTGTGGAGACGATTTCCCATGGGGCTATTCCCCATGGGACCATACTGATAGACGATAGCGGAAAAATCGTTGCTGTTGGCCAATCAATTAATATTCCAAGTGGAACTACAGTCATCGATGCCTCTGGCCAATATGTGTTTCCGGGATTTATTGATTCCCATTCTCATATTGGCGTGTTCAATGACGGCGAAGGACGCGACAACGCCGACGGTAATGAACTGACGGACCCGGTGACGCCGGGCGTTCGTGTCATTGACGCTTTTAGCACGATCGATAGGGCTCTTGATGACGCGATTCAGGGCGGTATCACGGCGGCGTGGGTTACGCCTGGCAGCGGGAATGTGATTGGCGGACAAGGTGCGACCTTGCGACTTTGGGGGAAGACCATCGATGAAATGATTCTCAAAGCGCCGTCGGGAATGAAAAGCGCCATGGGAGAGAATCCCAAACGCGTCTATGGGAGCCGGCAGAAAATGCCGGCCACACGCTTAGGTGTAGCCAAGATCATGCGCCAGGCCTTTTATGATGCGGAAGATTACGGACGACAACTGGAAAAGGATCCGGAACATAAACGAAACGTCGACTGGGACGCGCTCGTTCTTGTCTTAAACCGCAAAATTCCCCTGCGCACCCATGCTCATACCGCGGACGATATTTTGACAGCCATTCGTATCGGCCGAGAGTTTGGCGTAGATCATATCATTGAACATGGAACAGAAGCCTATAAGGTCGTGGACGAACTGTTACGATATAATATTCCCGTTTCCTGCGGTCCTGCACTTGTGGCGCGAGTGAAAGTTGAAGTTCGAGGCCGCACCTTTAAGACACCGGGTATTTTAGCCAAAAACGGCATTAACGTATCAATCATTACCGACCATCCGGTGGTTCCTGAACAATATCTGGTGGTCAGTGCGGCTTTGGCCGTGCGGGAAGGAATGGATGAACCAGATGCTATTCGCGCATTGACGCAAACCCCTGCCGATTTGTGCGGTGTGGGTGACCGCCTCGGTTCGATAGAACCCGGCAAAGACGGCGACCTTGTGATTTGGAATGGCCACCCTTTCGACTATAAAAGCCAAGTCTCCAAGACAATCATTTTGGGACGCGTAGTTTATGACAGGGAGAAGGTGACGGAACGCAGTTCCGAGACTGATCAATAGCATGTGATACCGTGGATGCGAATTTACAGGGATTTAATGATCCTAGCTGGGTTTCCTCCAACTAAGACGTTATTCGGTATATCCTTCGTCAGTACGGATCCTGAGCCGATTACCACGTTGTTACCAATTGTGATCCCGGGGTTAATTATGGCCCGGCCTCCAATCCAAACATTTTGTCCGATAGCGATTGGCTTGCCATATTCTAAGCCACGGGTCCTTTCCTCCGGATCCAATGGATGCGTTGCCGAATAAATGTGGACCCCGGGCCCGATTTGGCAGTAATCACCGATAACGACAGAGCACACATCGAGAATGACACAGTCAAAGTTGATGAACACGTTGCTTCCAATGTATATGTTATTGCCATAATCGCAACGGAATGGTGGTTCAACGCTCACATTGCGACCTAAAGAACCAAAGAGTTCACCCAGAAGGCGTTGCCGCTCCTTATAGTCTGTTTCTAGGGTTTGGTTCAAGAGCCGTGTAATCTCGCGTGCTCTTTCACGTTCTTTTGTCAATTGCGCATCCGCGGCTCGATAATATTGGCCCGCCAGCATACGTTCCCGTTCCGAGTTCGGTGACATTAAATTCCCTCACTTTTTAGGCTTACTTATCCCTCATCGTAGCACATGCATCGTGTCCTAAGACGCTCGTGTACTCCCGCTCAAAACCACAAGGAGAGCTTCCCCTTTTCCTCTCCCCTCTTCTCCCCTCTTTTTTCCTTTCAAAGGGCATCACTTTGCCAGATAGGATACTTCCAGTAATTTACGTAGGTGTTCACAGCCAGGCACCCTTCTTCACCACTAGCTACATTTGGCAGGCTCTTACTTTTCCGTAGTTTGAAAGTTTTTGTAAATATTCTGGGGTGTATTTTGAAGCCCAGAGTCTTCAGAGAATACCGATGCCACCATAGCTAGCTGGTACTAGTAAACTTGCTGGAACTCCATAGTATCTCAATTATTCTCCGGTTGTGACTGCTATTTTCAAACGGCTACCTTGGTCGTAGCTTCCTTTCATCACGAAGATTGCGAACTCGATCTGAAAGGATTTTACTTTAACGCCTCATACAATCCTATCAGCAAGCCATTTATCCGGTTTTTTTGATCTGCTGCCTTTTTATCGGTTAAGTATTGTGTAGTACCCAATATGTGAATCTTAGTGACCTAGAGAACCAAGTTAAGTTCCAAGACTCTCATAAATAAAATCTATAAATTTATCAAACCCCCTTCATATTTGTCCGTGGTTTACGATTAGTAAAATTACTTTTGAATTGACGAGTCCTAAAATATTCAACTTAAATAAAAATTGGCCGGAATATAGTTGACTACAATTATGATCATGTCTATAATTCCGTAACAGTAGCACTGAATTTCACTCAAAGATATTTTATGTGGCGCTACCTTGTTGGATTTTTAGATTGTGATGCTAATTAAATGCTATTTAATTTCAGAAAACTTGTTTCTTTCTTGATAAATATTAATTTCGGACAACACGGTCAAATTAGAGGGACTGTGACTCGTCAAACAATTGAACATGAGGTGGTTCCGATGTCCAAGAAAAAACAGTTGCGTTGGTCACATCGATTAATTCTCCTGACTCTCATAACGAGTTTTTTAACTTCTGGTTGTGGGCAACAATACACCATCCTTCATCCTGCCGGGCCGGTTGGACAAACTGAACTGAATCTACTCGTCTTGGCTGCGGTTGCCATGGCCATAGTCATTATCCCAGTGTGGATCCTCCTTGCTATTGTATTGGTGCGTTTTCGGGACAATCCACGGCATAAGGGTGCGTTTATTCCCAAGTGGCAAGAAAGCAAGTTGCTCGAAGTGCTGCTGTTTGCTGTGCCTCTAATCATTGTCGCGGTGATAGCCGTGCCCACGGTTCAAAAGACTTATGCTCTGGACGTCTTACCGAAACAGAAAGATCCTGTCATCATTTATGTCACCTCACTTGACTGGAAATGGATGTTTCAATATCCGGGTCAACATATTGCCACTGTCAACTACATCAAAATCCCGACCGGGGTGCCCGTTCTGTTCAAATTAACGGCGGATTCTCCCATGAACACGTTCTGGGTTCCTAAATTGGGTGGCATGGAATACACCATGCCCGGTGAAGTCCTCCCCTTATGGCTGCAAGCCAACAAAACGGGTGTATATGCGGGACGCAGCGGGCAATTTTCCGGAAGAGGTTTTGTACACATGGTGTTCAAGGTGGATGCCGTGTCATCCGCGGCCTTCAGCCAATGGCTGCAGCATGTTAAAACCACATCCCCTGCGATGTCTTCGGCAAAATACCACTCGTTGGTCCATTTTGGCACAGTAGGTGAAGAAAGCTTTTCATCTTATCCCACTGGAATTTTTCCCAAGACCTCTCATGGATTTACCTTGACTGGATCTTCACCGATGGTCATGCCTTAGGCAACTTCACAAAGTTATGAGTACTATTTGAGAAAGGTGGTTATTGTTGTGAGTCAGATCTTGGCTCGGCTCTTTCCGCCGCAAACACGTCGTCCCGACGAGGTGGTTATTGAGTTTGGCATAATTTTGTCCATGCTTTTTCTTGTTTACATGCTCACCCACTTTAAAAAATGGGGATGGTTGTGGCGAGAATGGTTGACATCCGTTGACCACAAGAAAATCGGCATTATGTATCTGGTGTCTGCCCTGCTGATGTTATTTCGCGGTGGCGTTGATGCATTGATGATACGCTCACAACTGGCCATGCCCAATAACCATATTTTACCTGTCGGCCAGTACGATGAGCTTTTCACCACTCATGGCACAGTTATGATTTTCTTCATGGCGATGCCATTTTTGTTCGCGTTGTTTAATGTGGCCGTTCCTCTAATGATTGGTGCACGAGATGTAGCCTTCCCCAGGCTCAATGCGGTAAGTTTCTGGCTCTTCGCTGCCGGTGCCATTCTTCTCAATATCTCGTTCGTTGTCGGCGGGTCACCCAATGCCGGGTGGACGGCTTATCCCCCATTAACGGAATTGCGGTTTAATCCCGGAGTTGGGGAAAATTACTACTTAGTATCGCTTCTGATTGCCGGTATTGGTACCACCATTACCGGCATTAATTTCATGACGACCATTTTGCGAATGCGCGCACCGGGTATGACGCTAATGCGTATGCCGATGTTTGTATGGACGGTTCTTGTAACCGGCGCTTTGATTATTTTTGCCTTCCCACCCTTGACGGTATCTTTGTTGCTGACGTTGCTGGATCGGTTATTTGGGTCTTCCTTTTTCACTTTGGGCCATGGCGGAATGCCTATGCAATTTGTCAATCTCTTCTGGCTATTCGGGCATCCTGAAGTCTACATCGTGGTCTTGCCGGCATTCGGCATTTTCTCTGAAGTGGTTCCCGTATTTTCCGACAAAAAACTATACGGTTATCCGGCCATGGTCGGTTCCGTGTTGGCTATTACCTTATTGAGTTATGTGGTATGGGTCCACCACTTCTTCACGATGGGCGCCGGCCCCAGTGTCAATGCCTTCTTCGGGGTTACAACCATGCTCATTGCCATTCCCACGGGTGTAAAAATATTCAATTGGGTGTTGACTATGTGGGGTGGACGTATAAGGTTTACGGTGGCCATGCTATGGCAGTTAGCATTCATTCCCGCGTTTTTGGTAGCAGGAGCAACAGGGGTGCTATTGGCAACAGTCCCTGTCGACTATCAGATGCATAACAGCTACTTTTTGATTGCACATTTCCATATGGCTCTTATTGGGGGAACCGTATTTGGGGTGCTCTCCGGTATGTATTATTGGTGGCCCAAAATGTTTGGATTCATGCTCAATGAGCGACAAGGCAAATGGGCTTTTTGGATTTTCGTTATCGGTTTCTTTGTGACCTTTGTTCCGCAGTACATGCTCGGTTTCGAAGGCATGACCCGCCGCATGTACACCTATCCTGCAGGACTAGGATGGGGCCCTTTGAACATGGTTTCCACGATAGGGGCTTTTACTCAAGGTCTGGGATTTCTTATTCTGGTCTACAACGTGTTGTGGAGCATGCGTTATGGCGAACGTGACCTAACTGGTGATCCATGGAATGGCCGCACCTTAGAATGGTCACTGCCATCCCCCGCTCCCTCCTATAACTTTGCAACGATTCCACTGGTGGCCCATCGCGACGAATGGTGGGAAATGAAACAGTCTGGCAAGGCCAGAGCGTTTAAAGTCAAGTCATCGGCGATCCGCCCTATTCATATGCCAAAGAGATCAGCCATGCCCTTCTTCTTAGGAGTCAGTTTCTTCGTTCTCGGATTTGGCATGGTGTTTTCATGGTGGATCATTACTATAATCGGCGCTCTGGGAATCGTTGCCTCACTATTTATTTCCGCCTTCGATTATGACGACAGCGAGGAACTGGATCCTGAAGATGTTAGGCGTAGCGAAGCCACATTAGGGAGGTTAGAAGTATGAGTCAAGCGATGCGGCAACTTCAAAACACCCAACAACAACTGCCATTAGAATTTGCCGATTATCACGAAAGCATCAAGATCACCGGATTTTGGATTTTTCTGACCACCGACCTCGTTTTATTTGCTTGTCTCTTTGCCACCTTTGCGGTCATGCGCTATGACTATGCGAATGGTCCCATGCCTATCCATTTATTTAAAATGGGTCCCTTGATTCTCGAAACCGCCTTGCTGTTGACAAGCAGCTTTACTTGTAGTCTCGCGATATATCAGTCCAGAAACCAAAATAAAAGAGCATTGTTGTCATGGTTGATCTTGACCATTGTGCTTGGTATGGGATTTGTTGGCACCGAGATTCACGAATTTGTTTCCTATGTCAGTTTGGGTGCAACTTGGCACAAGAGTGGGTTTTTGTCTGCCTTCTTTACACTTGTTGGTACGCATGGTACTCACGTCACCTTTGGGATATTGTGGGCAATAACCTTAGTGGCTCAATTAATGAAACGCGGAATTACCGCGAGAACTAGCCGCAAACTCTATACTTTTGCCCTTTATTGGCACTTTCTTGACATCGTGTGGGTCTTTATCTTTTCGTTCGTGTACTTGAGCAATATGACAGGCGGAAAAATTGGATAAGGCTTGATGAAAGCTCATCTTATTTTATTAAGAAGGAAGGGTTTATGATGGCCGATCGAATATATCCCAGCCACGGCACGGGAGCCATGAACCAGGTAGAAATTGTGGAGAATGAAGATAGTGTGGAGATTCTAACACTTGCACCCCACTTCCAAGCCCATGGGTTCCCGTGGCGGCAACTTTTCGGTTACGGCATGTCGTTAATGCTTACGGCGATGGCGTTTATCTTAGTAATCGCCCATGTGTTACCCGTAACGACTTTGGTCCCCGTTGTTCTTACGCTGGCAATCTTGCAGGCTTCCATACAACTTGGTGTGTTCATGCATCTTAGAGAAAGCCGGGGGATGGCATGGCAGATACTCGTGCTGGGCTTGGGGATCTTCATGGCATCGTGCGTTGTGGCCGGCTCCATTTGGATTATGATGTTTAAGTCCGGGGTGGCATAAGGCACTACTCAGTTTAAACTCTACCACGTAGCGTTCTCGGGATATTTCCGGTTTTCCGGTACTTAATCCCGGTGTGGCGCAGGATTATCTTCTTGAATCAACATTGAAATTTGAGTTAGTGTCCAATTAATGTAAAAGCGCGTTATCAACATCTTGGCTGATAACGCGCTTTAATCTAATCCGTGAGCGAAATATGCTCAACTATGGGGCTCGGTATATTTCGGAATTTTTCGCCCCCATAAGTGAAGACTCTACCGAATTTTGCGAGATCCTTCAAATTGACTGAGACGCATACCTCTCGCGGAATTCGGTCAAAATTAGTGGGTAGTCATATCCCTCACAGCGAGAAAGCGTTTTAAGGAGACGAAACAATCTTTCAATGCAGCGTTGAAGGACCTGGCCGTTGCAGAATTGACAGGTCTCGGCCATCAGGTAAAGGTTTCCGATTTGTACGCGATGAATTTCGAACCCACGGTAAGCCGTGACGACTTCAAGCAGACTCAGAACGAGGATTTCCTTAAATACCAGATGGAACAAATGCATGCCACGAAAATGAACGGCTTTTCGCAGGATATTCAAGACGAACAAGCGAAACTATTATGGGCAAACTTTGTGATTTTTCAGTTCTCGTTGTGGTGGTATTCCGTTCCCGCGATCCTTAAAGGATGGTTCGATCGCGTGTTTGCTTCGGGTTTCGCCTACGGTCACGGGATTGGTCGGTATGATACGGGGGGACTCCGGGGAAGAAAAGCAATGCTGTCCACCACAACCGGGTCTCCGCAAACGGCCTATACTCCGTATGGATTAGACGGGGATATTCAGGAGAAGACTTTAGAGCTTGCCGGTCGAAAAATGACGGTTTCCAGATTGAACTTGTCACCCACTTCGCAAACCACCTGTTCTCGCTCGATATAGGCCTGCTGAAAGTGTGTGTCTGCTCGCAGTGGCGTCTTTTCGTCTATCGGAGTGGCAGGCGTTCGTGACCCGTGAACTTGAAGTGTACTAAGTTGGACAAAGCGTCGAACTCCCGCATCAGAAGCCGCCACGGCAAGATCTCGCGCCATGCGAACTTCTATGTCTCGGTGCTCGTCAAAGGAGAGATTTGGGTGTGGACGCGAGCAATGTTGCAAAACTCCGTTGTTGCGAGCTAACCCGCTAGGGGATACCATATAAAAGCTCCCATTTTCCGTGTAGCCTATGATTTATACGGTTAGATCCTTAGCCACTAGAATTTTGATAGTGGCCTGAACAACGCTCTCGCCCGTTTGTTTTGTAACTTTCATGGCGCACGTTACTACACCCCCCGATAACTTTTCCTCTTTGTCCGTTACTTCCATGTGAACCCCGATGGTGTCTTGAATATATGTGGGTTTGATAAACCGCAGTCGGTCAATACCATAAAACGCAAGCACGATTCCGGGCTTAAACACCATCAGGCCCGTCGCTACCGATAAGATTAGCATACCGTGAGCAATGCGTTGTCCAAACGGCCCTTTTTGTGCCCATTCCCTGTCTGTGTGTAAAGGATACCAATCGCCACTGAATGCGGAAAACATCACCAGGTCGGCCTCGGTGATGGTTCGTCTTCGAGACTCCCAAGTTTCGCCTATTTGATAGTTACTAAAAATGCGGTCAAACATGCCTCACAACCTTTCTTTCGCGCTATTGAGGACGTGAGCCTCCTTCGTACAGTGCATGAGACGAGTATCCAAATTCAGGTTCAAGAAGCAAACCCATTCTCTTTCGACACGCTGTTGTCCTATTTAATATATCAGGTGAGAACAGGTGCGCCGTGAAAATTTTATTGATTTATTTGTTGTTAGTGATAATATTAATAGAACAACAATTATTCTATCGGAACAAATACAATAACAAGAGGTTGGTCAGGCGGTGAACGAAAGCTAAAATTGTTTTTCTTTAGCTTTAAAGAAAAACTCCCGAGACAAACGGCTAATAAGGGCGGACCTATTTGAAATAAGAGCAATTTCTGGGACCTTGCACTATTCGGGTTGCTCGTCCGGTGTATGGTCGACCGGAGTCCTCTATGTTGGTTGAGGGACGGTTGAAGTCCATTTGCCTTCGTATCTTCATGCACTTGCGATTTAGCGAATCTGAAATCGACGAATCCCTCAACATGCGAAGAAAAGGTATTCCGTACGCTGCTTGCCGGCGTGGCTTTGTTCATTGCCAATCCGTCGAGATTGGCGGGATACCGAGAGAAGGGATCTGACGAGTCGAGATGCCAACGAACGCTTTACCCAGACGCCTAGCGCCACTACAGAGTAACTATAAATGGATTGCTTTGTCTAACACCACTTTAGGAATGTTGATGGCCACCATCAACCAAACCATTCTCATTATTTCCTTACCGGCGGTTTTTAGAGGCATTCACATTAACCCCCTTCACAGCGGACAAACAAGTCTGCTTCTTTGGATTCTCATGGGTTTCAACGTCGCCACAACCATATTGTTGGTTTCCTTCGGAAGGATTTCCGACACCTATGGACGGGTTCGCTTATACAATTTGGGGTTTTTGGTTTTCACCGTGGGTTCCCTTTTATTGTTTTTGACGCCTGGCAAGAGCACAGCTGGAGAATGGGAGTTAATTATTTTTCGTTTCGTGCAGGGAGTCGGCGGCGCCTTTCTCTTTGCCAACAGTGCCGCCATTTTGACCGATGCGTTTCCTGTCAATGAGCGCGGGTTGGCTTTGGGTCTTAATCAAATTGCTGCGATCGGCGGTTCGGTTATCGGTCTGGTCTTGGGAGGAATATTATCCACTATTGATTGGCGAGCCATATTTTTGGTCAACGTACCCGTCGGTCTCTTTGGGACAATTTGGGCCTACATCGCATTACGGGAAGTGTCCGTGGTTCGCGACGCCAAGCGCATTGATTGGTGGGGCAATCTGACTTTTGCCTTGGGGCTCTTAGGTGTGATGGTTGGACTGACCTACAGCATTAGTCCCTATCAAAATCATGCCATGGGTTGGTCAAGCCCTTTGGTAATCACCGCTCTGGCCCTCGGTATATTCTTTTTGGTAGGGTTTTTAGTCATTGAAATGGGTGTAAAAAATCCCATGTTTCACCTGGACCTGTTTCGCACTCGGGCATTCTCTATAGGGAATTTCACCGGCCTCATGTCTGCGATTGCCCGGGGGGGTCTTTCGTTCATGATCATTATCTGGTTACAAGGCATCTGGCTTCCGCTTCACGGCGTATCTTTTGCCAATACACCGCTACAGGCTGGCATTGATACGATTCCTCAGATGATTGGATTCTTAATCTTCGGCCCCATAAGCGGGCGGTTGTCCGACCGTTACGGACCTCGCTGGTTTGCCACCATGGGGATGGTCGTGAGTGCTATCGGCTTCATACTGCTCAATATGTTGCCGGTAGATTTCCAGTATTGGGTGTTCGCATTTGACATTTTTGTAGTCGGTGCCGGAATGGGTCTTTTTGCTTCGCCGAACACCTCGGCTATTATGAGTTCCGTTCCGGCTCGGTTTCGAGGAGCAGCGTCTGGGATGCGATCAACCTTCGGCAACGCCGGTATGACGTTGAGTTTGGGGATTTTTTTTACCATGGTGATTAGTTCCCTTTCGGCGGAGTTGCCTGCGGCTATCACAAAAGGATTGCGTCACTTCACATTGCCGTCTGGGGTTGTTGCCCATCTGGCCCATTTACCGCCTTTGGATGTACTGTTTGCTGCCTTGCTGGGATATAATCCACTGGAGATGTTACTGAGTAAAACGGCGAGCGGAAAGGCTCTTTTGGCTCATCTCCCCCCTTCCCAGGCACTGACTTTAAAAAATCCGCGCTTTTTCCCACAATTGATTGCCCGTCCCTTTATGAATTCTTTACACGTAGTTTTTCTGTTTTCTGCCGCTATGACTTTAATATCCGCTGGTTTATCGGTATTTCGGGGTGAGCGGTTTATTTATGATGATGAAAGTGTTCACATGCCCATTACTCATCACCCATCACCGCCCCAGTCTCTTTTGGCTTTGGCGCTTCTCTCGGTATGGTTGAGAAAGGAATGTGCTCGCCCTGAGGCTTCCTTGGAGCAACAGCAAGCTTTGCTTCGGTCCGTGCATCTCTTAGCATGGCTTTTGGGTTCAACCCCATCCAATCCCACCGCATTCAAGGACACTAATAAAGACGCGCATGATCTGCATTATCAGGAGCGAGAACTCCCAATAGCATCGGGAAATTACGACCAGGAGCGCTATAAAGACGCAACTCTGAAGTCGCCCATTATCAAAACGTCGGTATCCATCGTGACGCGTGATCCCAAACGCCGAAGGGATTGACATGGTCTATAATTTCTCCGGATTTCATTCTTGGCCAACCGTTCGACCGGATGTGCACTCTCTATAATCCTGTCGTCACAGTTAGAAAGGCGCCTGATACCCGATTAGGACATTTAGTTTGATGAAGAGGCGTGTAACACTTCGTCTTTTTTGTCCAATAGAATATTGCACAGAACACAGAAAATTCGGCAGATTCCGGGGATGATCTTAACCTTGACACCGAAAGATGTGTAGCGCATATTTGACGTATACGTAATATCCGATTTGTTGTAGACTTATAGAGAGGAGAAGGATCATATCATATGCAAGAATCCACCACGCGTATTCGCATTGGCGACTTTGCTGCTGCCTGCGGTGTAACGCCTCGGACTATTCGCTTTTATGAAGAGCGGGGCTTATTGCCACTTCAAGACAGAAAAGAGCAGGTCACAAGATCCTATTCGGCTGAGCTAGTTAACCGGGTGGAACGTATTCAGCAATTACAATCGTTATTGGGCTGGTCCTTAGAAGATATTCGCCAAGTACTGGTATTAGAAGATCAAGTGGCGACCCTACGTCAACAATATTACGACGCCGAATCGATTCACGATCGTCAACATGTTCTTCAGAAGGCGATTGATCTCACTGCAGAGCAACTGACTCGTGTCAAGCAGAGGATGACGGGATTGATGAATCTGCAGTGCGACTTGGAGGATAAATTGGTACGTTATCAGACATTGCGGGATAACGTTGAATCCTCTTCTACTATGAAGGATGGTGCTGACGAGTGACTCTGAAATTTCCGCGAGCCGTATGGGCAACGGCTTTTGCTACTTTTGTGGCATTTATGGGCATTGGAGTTGTTGATCCGATATTGCCACTTATTGGACGTAAAATGGGTGCAACCCCTTCCCAGATTGAATGGATGTTTACCAGTTATATTGCCATCATGGCGTTGACGATGCTTGTCTCAGGGGTCGTAGGCACACACTTGGGCAGCAAAAAGACGTTGTTGCTGGGATTGGGTCTTGTGGTAATCTTTGCGACAGCCTCCGGTATGTCCCCTTCAATTCTTGTTCTCTCGCTATTTCGGGGCGGCTGGGGTCTCGGCAATGCCTTTTTTACCTCCACTGCTCTCTCACTTATTGTAGGTCTGTCGACAAGCGGTACCGGCGCAGCCATCACACTCTATGAAGCGGCCTTGGGTCTGGGAATTGCATCAGGCCCCCTATTAGGGGGATTTTTAGGATCGATGTCATGGCGCGATCCATTTTTTGGCACGGCAACACTTATGGCGATTGGATTCCTGTTCACCTGGACTACGGTTTCCGAACCGACCCACCGGGAAAAGCCACGCACGGCTCGGGACATTTTTCGCGCCTTAGGGAACCGAGCGGTCTTAACAAACGCCTTAATTGGATTGAGTTACAGTTACGCTTTTTTTACCATTTTGGCCTATTCTCCTCTTACCTTGCCTCATATCGCCGCGATTGATTTGGGGTTGACTTACTTTGCTTGGGGGATTTTGGTAGCGTTTTCATCGGTTTACTTGATAAACATCCTCACTCGGCGAATGAATCCGGTTACCTTATTGATGTTAAATTTAACCGGGCTGGTGATTGTGCTTGGCTTGGCCGGCATTTCCGGGGGAAATCGGTTGTTGCCGTTAATTATCGTGTCCGGATTATTTTGCGGTATGGCCAATGCTCTCTTTACCACTTTGGCCATGGAAGTTTCAGTTCTGCCCCGATCCTTGGCTTCTGGTGCCTATAACTTTTTGCGCTGGTCAGGGGCAGCAATTGCTCCGGCCTTATCCGGCTTCATTGGTCAAACCGTGGGAATGACCATACCCTTTTTCCTTGCCGGGCTCGTGGTTATAGCGGGAATCTTTGCCTTAAGTGTAAAGGGCAGAGTTTTGAAAGAGGCGTTAAATCACACTCAAGAAGAAGTAGGAATTGGCCGTGAGGAAACCGGATTAAAAAATGGATAAAGAGAGCTAACCCCCCAAGAAAGGTATTGGAGCCTTATGGACCCACGGACATGCGCTTGTCTTTTGTTCGCAAAAAGGAGCAATAGACGGCCCAAACAAAGGCCGATCCAAGGGCCCAGAGATCTTTTTCCCAGATGCATACCAACAACATTTGAAATGTGGCCCTGCGACAGCACAAAGAGGACTCCGATTGTGCTTGACAGAACTCCGAAGATATTGAGAAGAGTTATTCGCTCCCTTGAAAAAAGATTTGGCACTACCATATGCGGTGGGTCATCCGCCAACGATGCCTATATATTGATATAAAACGGCGTGGTCCCCAATAGCCAAAATCCTCGCCATGGTCCCCCATTTTTCATGGGTGTAGGTGCCCCGCAGGAGCATGGGCGTCTCCTTAAAGAAAAAGATATTGATCAAGAGTACAATTGCTGGAGACGCGGCAAGGAACTATGTTGTAAGGTTTGACCAAATAAGCCGATAACGTTACGATTGCAGAAAAGCGGACAGATCATTGCTGGATCTGGGGGCGTCATAAAAACATGCGCATCGCGATTATTGGAAACTCTGGGTCTGGTAAAACGACACTAGCCCGCCAGCTTGCAATTGAATATGGCTTGGTAATACTTGACCTCGACACTGTTGCTTGGGAGCCTGGCAAAGTGGCCGTGCCTCGACAGCAAGAACTCGCCTGTGGCGATGTCGCGGCGTTCTGTGCGTCAAACGAATCTTGGGTGATTGAGGGTTGCTATGCTGGCCTTGTTTCGGCGGCTTTAAAATACTCTCCGCTGTTGCTCTTTGTTGAACCAGGAGTCGAGGCATGTTTGTTCAACTGTCGCAGTCGGCCTTGGGAACCGCACAAGTACAAGTCAAAGCAGGAGCAAGATGAGAAGCTTGAGTTTCTTTTCTCATGGGTTCGCGAGTACTACTCGCGTGATGGTGAGCTTTCGCTCAAGGCTCATCAGGCCCTATTTGATAGCTTCCAAGGACCCAAGAGAAAACTCACCGGGCGGCGTCGATCAAGCACTTGTCAGCGAGCTTGGCACATGACGCCCAACCCGGCGTTCGAGCGGGACGCGCCAAAAGCGGCTCGCCCCTCAACTCCACGTTATGCCATGACGCCGCCGTGATTGAGCTTATTGCCATTTTCGTTCCATTGCTACAGAAACCCCTACTATGTGGACGATGATGGCTGGACGTGTGAGCGTTTTACCGACACCGTGTGGTCCAAAACCGCGCTAGCTGTGCCAGGCGAAGCGGTAGCCGACGCTCTCTTCCGGTTCCAAGAGACACTGTGGGCCTACGTCGACATCAGCGCACCCCCCAATCCATGTGCGATTCGTCCACTACCGTGGTATCGACGACACGCCCTTTGTGCTGGGCACTCTGGCGCCCTGGTTGCATCACGACGACGATCCCTGTGATACCGACAGCGTGATCTTCGACGGGGCCACCCCTCCCACGGTCCATGGAGGAGGCTTCTTAACCCGCGAATCCGATGAAACGCCTCTTCCTCACCGTAGTGATAGGGTTTCAGCACTTTAACCAGGATCTGAACCATCTCGTTTTCGGCTTCGGTGATCGCGCGGTGCGGTATTTCTGGGGACTTTAAGATGACCTTGTACAGCTCGTATGACGGTTTTCCTTCTACGCAAATCCCTTATTCCGACTTTTGGTTCCAATGCTCACAAACCCCGTCAGCGGGATGCCCTATCAGTTTGCACCTGGTGACAGCGACGCTGGTATTACCTCATGATGGAAAGAAGGCAAATCTGCGGTATCTAAGCATTGGTGAATGTAATCGGAGGAAAATGGAAGACGTTAATCTTGTTCCATCTTATCGACGGAACCAAACGTTTTGGGGAATTAAAGAAATTAATGCCCGAGGTAACTCAGGAGAATGTTGACGAATCAATTACGCGAGTTAGAGGCAGATGGATTAATTAGCCGGGAAATATACAAGGGGATACCTCCGAAAGTTGAGTATTCTCTCACAGATCTAGGAAGGAGCTTAGGACTCACGACGAAATAACTTCGTTATTTAGGGACTGAGGTTTAATGATGTCATTCCACTCACCATGGAATGATTCCGGTACTAAGTCCAAATGCGCCAAGGTCTCATCGTCGACCGGGATGCCGGTCGGATAGGACCCCGTGTCGAGTTCGGCTTTCACGGTCAGTCCTTTCTCCGTT
>JAKACM010000014.1 GCA_021821465.1 Bacillota bacterium | reverse complement strand
ATCGCCTGGCCGTGCTTTTGCGTCATCGTTAGGACCCCCCTATGCCAATATTCAACCGCTTAGCCAAATTCTTGGCATACGTTTGGCCCACATTCCGTCCGACAGTGGTTCCCACATACATCATGCCGCCTCCTACCCCGCTGTGATAGCTCCATTGCTTGAGTAAGTGCGGACCCCGAATCGCCACAATCAGCCAACCGATGATGAGGAAAATCATAAACACCACATTTAACGCCGTCATCAGTGTCGCCGCCGGAATCGCCACGGGTGCCGCAATAATCGGCCCCGCGCTGATCAAGGCATGCATCCAACCCGGGTCGGTGGTCAACACCTGGGTCGATTCCACCAACCCCACAAAGCACAGCATCTGCACGGCTTGGGACAGCGACAAAATGACCAAATTAGTCCACCACCCGTTCCACACGCCACCCCCGGACTGCATTTGGCCCAAGCCGACCAGGGGCGCGGCAATCACATACACCACCAGTTCCGCCGCTCGTATCGGCATTTGAAAGCACACCACCACCAGCAGGATCACGCCAACCCCCACGGCAAGTACCAAACCCAAGGCTAAGCCCACCAACGATCCCGGCAAGGCGACAATGTTACCCAACAGCCCATGCATGGCTTGCTGAGCACTGAGCATGGTCCCGCCGGTGATTTGTCCGCTCAAGGCAATGCCCCACTGGAACATCGCGGTGGCGACAAAACCGCTGAGGGCCACATAGATCGCGGCGCGCAGAATGCTCTTGACGAGGCCCGATCCGTCCGGATCGGCCGTGCCCTCATTCCACATGATGTAGCGCGTGAAGGCGATATAGACGACGTAAAACCCCAAAATGGTCCACGCTACGGCCTCCATATCGGTTTTAGCGTTTTGCACCCAGGAGAGATTCGCCTGGATCAGGGCCAGACGGCTAATGCCATCCGCCACCCACCCCACAAACCACAGGATCCACCCAATGACCGTGTTGGCAAGATATTCCACCCCACCCAAGATAATCGTGTTCATCTCTTCTGTGTCCTCCCTTCCGTTAGGACCGCTCGCTCCAGTCCATGGCAAAAGCAAAAATCCCCCGAATAATGAGCCAGCTGCCGACCAGCATGGCCCCGCCGCACACCGCGAGGGTTCCAAACACCGTCACTGTCACCCTGTGCTTCCCTCCTTAGAGTAAGACAAGCCGGGGGCGAACTCTCAGGAGTCCGCTCCCAGTCAGGTTTGACCATCTTAAAACAAGCCACCCATGAAGTGGGCGATCCCGCCGGCTCCGACCACTAACGCAGTGCCTACGGCCACTTTTTTCATAGCGGCGAGGTGATGGGCATCGACAGACGCGTCTCCCCCGGAAAAGTTCCGCATAATCGCGTGATAGGCGATCATGAGTCCCCCGGCGGGAATGCCGAGCCCGGCGATCCACGTGCCCGACGACGTAATCAAGCTCGAAATGGCCTGACCGGCTTTCGTCCCGCTGATGGTCGTCGCTCCTCCAGTAGCAGCGGCCAAATACGTATGATGCAGCAGTCCAAACATGAATGATTCCTCCTCGTTCATCCGTTTTTGTGAGGGCCGTCGACTGATCCCCCTATAAATAAAAAAATCCCCCCGGCCCGCAGACCGGAGGGAGGGCATGAATCCGAAACATCCTACAGACTAACCGACTTCCCTATCCGGTTCGGCCTGTCGTGTCGGGGTCAATTTGGCGGACGGCCAAACCGGGGCCATCGCCGGATCGTTCTGGACCGCCTGTTCTAAGGCCGTGCTCAGGCTCTGAACGCGTTGACTCACTGATTGGGTGAGAGCCAACACTTTCTGCGGATCCCCTTGGGCCCAGTGACCGACATACGGCAAAGAATAAGCTCCGGTATCCAACCCCATTCGGCCCGCTAAGATGAAGGCCGTGGTTTCCGCGATGATTTCTTCACTGCCGGTATGACGATCCATCGCCGCGGTGACATCCGGGACCCCCACACTGTGAGCCCATTCGTGGAGCAAGGTCTTGAACTGCTGATCGGGCTGGCGATCCGCCGCCACGGTAATGGTTTGCTGAGCGGGACTCCAGACCCCGTTGGCTCCGCCTAACTGAACAGCGGGCGCAAATTGCACCGGGACCGGCACCGCTGTGGTGATGAGGTGGTGCAACAATTCGTCCAGATCCCCCGAGTCCAGCAGTTGGGGCTGGGGGATTTGGAGGGCCTGGCCTTGCGTTTGGGAGATATCAAACACGGTCGCCACTCTAAATCCCACCACCGCCTTCATGGGAGCCGGGGTGGGGGATTGAGACACCGAACCAGCCGGTGCCGGGGCACTCGTTTCTTCTGTCGGCATCCGGCGCACAATCGGGGCTAAGATTGTGATCCCGTGCTCCCCTTTTTGCACTTGGCGTCCGAGATCGCGCCAGGCGTGATACCCGGCGACGTGAGTCGCCTCCGGGCGTTGCTGCAAGATTAAGAGCACATTTCCTGGACTGTACTGATGAAACCGGCTCAGCGTTTGGGCCCAGGTACGCCACTGCTCCGGATCTTCCAGCATTTGCTGAATCCCCGTGTTGACCAGGGCTTTCGCTTCTTCGGCATTCATTGGCTGTCTCCTTTCTCGGGAATTATTGTTATTCGGCGTTAAGCGGTGGCGTATCCATAAAGTCAATGGGCAGACTTTGGGCAACGAACAGCTCCGATAGCGGGCCCAAGTCTTCCATCGGAATATCCGGGGTGGGTTGCATGGGAAGATCACCTCCTTGGCCTGGAACTGTGGCGGGGGTCGGAGATGTAGGCTTTTCTTCCCCTCGAAGGGGAAAAGCCCCGGCCCGATCCTGGAGCATGGAGCCTGGGGCTGGCAGGGCCCGGCGCGTCTTTGGCACCTGCCGTTGTTGCAAATCGGTAAAAATCGTCCACTGGCTGAGATCGGGCAACGGCAGTTTCGCCGGGGGATAGCCCGCCTGCCACACTAACACGGTATCCTCCGGCCAGCGCATGAGTTCGTCCGCCGTGACCAGTTCCCGGCCCGTGAGCGACAAACCTTGGGACGTGTGGCCAATATTCGTACTCAGGTTCATGAACGAGACCTTCGGCATCTGGGAGGACTCACTGTGGGTGGTATAGCGTCCGATCATCTCACTGAGTTCCTTGGCCGTTTGCAGATCGCTGGTCCGCAAGAAGAGCCACGTGCCCAAATTGCCCCGGATCGTCCGTTCTGTGCGCTCATAATGCTTTTTGAGCTGTTCCAAATTCTGCAACGCCAACACCAAGCGAATGCCCATCCCGGCGCTGACCGTGACAAACTGGTCAAAATCGGGAAAGGCGGGGAGGTTGCCAAATTCGTCGAGCAACGCGTTCACCCGCACCGGCAACCGGCCCTGGTGTTGGCGGGCGACATCCGTCAGCGCCCGGAACACCATATGGACGTAGAGCGCCGCCGCGGTGTAGCGGCTGGCGTCATCATGGGGAATGACCAGAAACACCGCGGTCGGCTGTCGCCCGATTTGGGCCAGGTCATGATCTTGGACGCCGGTCAGCCAGGCGATGTCCGGATCCCCCCACAGTTGCAGCCCGGCAGCGGTGGTGGTGATAATGGACGCCCGGGTTTTCCCCTGGGCGAGTTGATACGTGGCATACGCCATCCGGGCCGGGTGATCCAGGGGCAATAACGCGAACAGGGCATCCAGGGCCTTCCCGTCGTTTTCACTACCCTTTTCGACCAACACCCGATAGACGGCATGGAGATGGCAATCGCGAAGATGGTGGCTCCCGTCCGCCACCAGCAGAATGACGGCACTGGTGAGGGAAATCTGCCCATTGATCCACAGCGGGTCGGTCGAAACAAAACTGCCGCCACTGCCATAGGTGATGAGGTGGGCCACTTGCCGGGCGATTTTGGCCGCCAGAGCCCAATCCGGTTCTCTGTCCGGGTCCGGGTGCAAGGCGGTCCACACGGGCGCAATCGGATTGTAACGCCGACTCTGCCCCGGTTTCGCGTCAATCAGATCGAGCCGAATGACGGCATAGCCTTGCGTTGTCAACCAATCGGCCGTGTGCTCGTAGAGCTCGCCTTTCGGATCACTGATGAGCAAACTTTCCTGGGCCGTACTCCCGATGATGCCGATGCTGGGAATGATCAAGCGCCGGGACTTCCCGGATCGGGTCGATCCGAGGATCAAAGCGTGCTCATCCCGCTCTAAAATCCATCCCCCTTTAGGATTCCGGGGGGTATCTGTTCCCACCAGGAGGCCGACCGGCGGGAACCGAATCGGGGCTTTTGGGTCGGCCGGTTTCGTCTGTTGCTCCCACTTCTGCGCAATGTCTTGGGCATCTTGGCGAATTTGGGCAATCGTTTTCAGGCGTTGGGATTTGCCGTCTTTGACTAAAGGGGCCTGCCAGCGCAAATAGCTCTGTCCTAAACTCGTCGCCTGACGCCAATGCGCGGTCCCATGCTGACCTTTCCCGGCGGCCTTCGGCCCGCCCCACTCGGCTAGGCGACCCGCTTTATTCGCTTGATAAGCCAGAAACCCGCCGGTCATGAGGCCTAGGGCCGTCGCGCCGAACAGCAGGTCGGGCTGATGGAGCAAGGTGAGCCAATGGGTGGGCAGATAGGCGTGTTGGCTCACCCATTGATGCCAAACGGGCCCGGGATGGATGGATCCGGGCGTATGATGGAGTCGGGCTTGTTGGAGTTGCCGGTAGACGGGTTCTCCGACACCGTAGAGGAAATCGGCTCCCTCTAATCCGATCAGCCAGCCGGGAATGGCGCCGAAGAGGCCCGCTGTCAGGATCCGGCCCGTTTTTTGAGGATCGCGCATGAGATTTCACTTCCTTTATATATAGACAGGGCTACAAAGCAATGTCTTGGCCGGTGTTCCGGGCTATCGCCATTTCGGCCTGCTGGCGCTGATATTGACTCTCCGCTAACCACGTAGCTGTCCGATGGGCATCCCGTTCGGCTTGATGCATCGCGCGCATCAACGCCGCATGCAGATTGGGGGTGAGAGCGTGGCGGGAAGACATCAAACCGCGTTCCCAAGCCAAATTTCGCACATGTTTGTCGAGCCGTTGCATAAAGCGATCTGTGGCCTGGTCCTGACGCTTTGCGAAGGCCGCCGGATCAAAGGGGGTCGCTAAGATGTGATCACTGGCTCGGGATTGCGCCGACCTGGTGACTTTCGGCAATAAAAACGTCCAAGTTTTCGGGGGCGGGGTCCACAGCGTAGCGGGCAGTACCGTATTCGGAGCCGTCAGCGGAAACCGCGGGTTCAGACTGTCCACGGAAAATCTCCTGACGGATGGAGAAGATCCGGGCGTCCACGTCGTAGCCTGTAATCCCGATGATACCCCGGATCGCGATGGATCTAACCGCTCCGTCCGGGAAAAGGAGAACGTCAACCGGGACGATAACGGTTCCGGCGGATGATAGATCGTCCCAGCAAACCGACTCGGAGGGGAAGGCTCCGAGAAAGGCTCAAAGATCCGGAATGCCGCTTCCTGCCGCATTTTCAGCAAGGCCGGCGTTGACGCCACCAATTCTGCTAAGGACAATTTCCCCTGCATAACCTGGCGAATCCTGTCATCCGACAACACTCTATGAATGGCCTCATGCTCCGTCTGCCATTGGGCGCGCCAGGCTTCCGTATGCGCAGCTTTCAAGACGGGACCGGCAAGCCGTTGGATCAGATCCCTCTCGGCATTCTGCCGCGCTGTGGCGAGGGCCGCTTCTCGGCCTTTGGCATCTTGCGACTTGTCTTCATCCACATGCCAGTAGAACGTCGTCATCTTTTCCGCCGCGGCCAAATACCGGTCATGCAGCATTTTCAGAGTCGGATCCTGAGTCCATAGCCACCGAATCGTGTCTGCGACCTGAGCCTTTACCTCTTCGGGCATATACGCATAGGCCAACCGGCCTTTCCCCGGCAGCATTTGGCCCAGGGCTTGCAGGCGTTGGCTGAGGGCCTGTTGGAAACCTTGCTGTGTGTTGCCTCGGGTCACTAAGGTTTGGACGGTCTCGCGAATCTCAGCCCGGACTGTGGTTTTTGCTTGTCCCAGTTGCGCCCGTTCCGGTTGGTACAATTGGGAAACGGCTGCCTGTTTAATGGCTCGCAGTTCCTGTTTCGTCCATTCTCCGGTTTTGCGGCTGGGCTCCCCCTGTTCCCACAAGAGCAGGTGGACATGCGGATTATTCTCATGGTGTTGATGCCGGTGGACCGCCGCAATCCATTGGACTTTTGCGGGATCCAAGCCTAATTCGGTAATCATTTTGGTGACGACCGGCTGAGAAGCTTGGTCCCAACCGGCTTTGGTGAACAGTCCTCCGCCCATGGCGATGGCGTCTTCTTCACCAACACTGGCAATAATACGCCAAACCGGGCCTTGGGCCTGTAAGATAGATTGTTGTGCAACTTGAGGCCGGTCGGCCAGATTGCCGAAGTAGCCCAAAGCCAAAGAGCCTTCCCGTTCTCCCGCATATTGCACGTGAATGGCGGCGCTTTGCAGCGTATCCCGGTTTGGTGTTTCTTCCGGACTATCCACCAAGAGTTCATCTTTCTCACGAGAACCCATATAGGCCACATGATGGGCTCCCGACTGCAAACTGTGGAGACTTTCTCCCCCCGGCAGATAAAAATGCACCCGCATAATGAACGGTTTTTGGGGCATGGTGTCACCGCCTTTCTCTCTCCCCTTGAAGGGGACAAGAATTACGAACCGTCGCCGTTGGTGAGATCGTCATAAACATCGCCGGCCTCATCCTCCGTCAGCCAATCCGGCAAATCGTCTGCACTCTCCGGCCGTTCCACCCAGGCATATTGCTGCCGAACCCGCGGATCTTCAAAAGTCCGAAGAGATTCGGCCAGCGCGTCTTCGACAGCCAATTGGATGCGTTGTCGAGCCAAGTTTTCGGGCAAGCCTTCCGTCCGCATGATCTGGGCTTTCATCCATTCTTTCAACAGAATCAACACGGCTTGACTGTGAATGGCGGCAAAATTGGCTGCCACGGTCGTTTTTTCGGTGGCGTGCTCAATAGCTTGCCGTAGGGCGTTGTAATCCATTTGCGCCCCATCCCAAATTAGTTGGCGCTGGATGGCTTGGCGAATATAGTCCGCCACAGACTGCCCCCGGGTTTGGGCGAGGGTGCTGACAGCTTGGGCCATGCTTTGCGGCCAATTGAGCAAATAGGTGGCGTCGGTTTTCATGAGGTTTCTCCTTCCGTGTCGCATTCTGCTTCATCAATATCTCGCAACTTCCGTTGCAGGCGTTTCGCCGCGCGTTCCCGCAGCATCCGCTGGTATTCTTGGTAGGGTTTCGCGGCTTTCTCCTTGTCCCCGTTGTGTTGCCGTTCATGCACGATCCATGTTTGCTGTTGCCAGTTTTCGGCGTTAAACGCGGAATCCATGGCGGCGATATAAGCCAACGGTTCGAGGTGCAGCTTTTCGAATTGGCGCAAGTCGATCAGCATGTCCTGGATGGTGTCCAGACCATTTAACGGGTCCAGTCCGGCGCTGGCGGCCTTGCGCAGTTCTTCCGCGAGGGAGGTATCATGGCGCACGGCTCGCGCTTTCAAAGCCGCATACAAGGCGTCCGGCACCCATAATTGCACCTTGTGGCCGACATGACGTTCGTTGGCATTGTTTGGCATAATTGGATGCTCCTTTCTTTGGTGTGGGAACAGGGGAACAGGTGTGGGAACACGCAAATGTGGCGTGGTTGTGCGAATTCTTGGCAATATATCTTCCCACTTTTGGCTGGGAAATGACACCTCTATATAGAGTGTGGGAACTCGGTGACATGCCTATAAACCGCCCGGCTTAAAGGTTTTCCACGCGGCACTGCCGCGTGTGTGTATAACTTTCCCCTTATCCTGTGTGTGTAGTTTTTAAGGTGGGGGATCATCGAGGCTAAGCGGCAAAGTGAACAGGCCAAGAATATCGCCATCACCTAGGGTTTCCAGACCCAGAGGCTGCCCGTCTGGTCCGATGGTGACCCCCGCTAACTCAGCAAGGGAGGCAATAGCCCTGTCCTCATCCCCGTCATATCGGAACCGAACAAAACCGAACCAACCGATGATCCGCATACAGGATTTACATTGGCCCACATGGCGGCCTTTAAAGCCATAGAAAACTCCGGGGCGATGGCACACCGGACAATCGGCGTAAAAGTCTCCGTCGCGATCCGTATAGCCCGGTAATTGACCGAAGATTTGGACGTGGGTGAGGTGCGGATAAATGGTGTGGTTGAGCCATGCCGTGAGCGCTGCCGGCAATTTGTTCCGGCGCGGGGGAGACGGCTTGGGGGTGTGATGACGCATGGTACTGACCTCCTTAGATTTCATGAGTCCACGCCCGTTCCCCGGTCTACGGGGAAAGGGGGGAGACGGTCGAGGCACGAGACGGTCGGGGGGAATGGGGTTCTAATCGTCGTCGAGGCCATGAATTCCGGCAAAAATTCCGGAGGGACAAACCCCCACGGCATAAGGTTTAGCGGCCATTTTTGCGGCGGAATTCCGGCAATTTCTCCGGAATTCGATGAATTTACTCGCTAAAAAGGCCAATTCCGGAATTTTTGCCGGAATTGGGCGACTTTTTTGCCCTCAAACCCGCCCGCCGAGTGGCTTTCAGACTCCGGAATTTTTGCCGGAATTCTGCATCATTCCCGGAACAATTGCCGGAATGCCTCAGGGCTTACGGCGCACGACTTTAAGGCCTTTTTGAGGTTGTCTTCCCGGAACATTTGCCGGAAGATGGGTCATTTTGCCGTCACCGGCAGTACTCTTCCGGGAAATGTTCCAGTTCGACCCGATAAAAATGACCTCAAAGCCGCATGACGCTTGGCTTTGAGGCTTCCGGGAAATGTTCCGGGTTTGCGGGCAAATTCATAACGTTTCGTTTTCGTAGTATTGGCACAAAAGAGAGTATGCGGTATTGATGTCGATTTGCGCGATCTGGCTCAGTGCGACACATTCGATTTCAAAACTGGTGTCGGCATATTGATCGGGATCGTTTAGTTCCTCGTTCCAAAATGGGGTGCGAGCTAATTGGTTCACACGCACATCCACCTGCGGCATTAATTGTTCGAGTTCCGTCATTGTCATTTTTGTAGCACCTCCTATATAGTAAGGAAAGAAAGGGGGCGAGCGCATAGCGCTCATTCCCCAGGTTCGTATTCATCCTCATGATCCCGCTGAAACGTTTGGCTTTTCGTGCGGTAAGCTGCTGCGGTCCTGGCACCACCATAAAAATGCACAGTCGACTGTCCGCGCGGAGTCCCCTGCGAAGAATGATACGTAGAGCCGATCTTTACCCGGATCGGCACGCTTGATGGAATCCACAAAACGCTGATGCGGCTCGTTTTCCCTGAAAGATGATAGCCGTTACCGTCAAAGTCAGTGTCGGCATCCCGGCGATAATCCTCGACATCTTTGCCGCGGGCGCGATCGATTATTTTAACCAAACCCATCCCTGCTGCCTCTTCTGGCCATTTCTGTGCAATTTCCGCGCTGGCGTAAGCATAAGATCGATGCCCATTGCTCCAAATGCCGGCAATTACCAACAACGATCCATCTTCGCGTTCGACCACCGGCGGCCATGCGTCCGCCAACTGTTCCCATTCAGCTTCGGTGATTGCGGGGATTTCTGTGTTAATCATGTGCTAATACCTCCCATAAAGAATAAAGACAGCCCCGGCCGTTTTGTCCGGGGCATCGACAGCTACATTTTCAATTCGGCAGGGGAGCATGTGACTTCCCGTTCAGATCGTGAATTACCTCCGACTCCGCTTCGGTGAGGGCATCTAAGCCGGCCTGGACGTCGCTTCGTTCTTGCTCTGGTGGCGGCGCAACGATTTCAGGAGCAAACACATACACCCGTCGAACCCGCCCACGACGCTGGGTTTGAGTGAAGTGCTTGTCATCCCCTCGTAATAACCAACCGTTTTCTACCCATCTGCGCTTGACCGCCAGTTCAAGTTTGCCGAACTCGCGTTCAAATTGGGTTGGATCGGTGCATGGACATTGATCTCGATTCAAGAACCAATCCGATCGTTTTAATGCGTCACGGATCCGTTCCCTCTCTTCTTCTTCGGTTTCGGTTGGCTCAGGATCCGGAACCCGGAGATCGTTCGCTGCCAGGATTTCATTCACCAGCGCACACCACAGTCCCGGTGCATCCATCCGGCATCCGCTGTGTTGCAGTTTGGTGTCGCATTTGGTCGGTTTCGTCAAATTCGCGAAAGACAACGTCAAATTTTCGACAATTCGACCCCATCGATCCCACCCCCGGAATCGAATGGTACCATTTTCCATTTCTTCAGTGGGATAAATCGCCGGCCCAATTGGGCCAAAGACAACATCCGTAAACCGGTACCCCTCGCCGTATTCCTCGAACATAATTCCCTCCGGCAGCGCATACTGTGCACCTATCGCTTGCTTCGCCCATAATTGGTTGGACACGGACAGCGTGCCGTTTTGGCTGACGGCCACAATCGCTTGTTCGCGGGCTTTTTTCTCAGCCTGGTGGCGTAGCGTAGCGCACATTTCCCGCAGCCACGCGCCGGTCACCGCCGCTTTTTTCACCACCGGCGATGCGGCCAGCAGACTCAGATTCGCCGCATTTTCGCTCGCGGGACGACTGGCAATCCGTTCCAATTCGCCGATCACAATACCGACGGCATCGTTCCGGCTCAGCTGATCGAGCTCTGCTGCGCTAAAGTCCGTAGGAAAATACATCTCATCTTGATTTGACATATTAATCCCCTTTCCGGCTTGCAAGCCATAAAGACATAAATAAAAAAACCCCGGCTCGAAAGCCAGGGTAATGTCTCCTAATTAATGCAACGGATCCCAACGACGCTTCGGAAGGAACCCCCGGCCGTGCCCAGCTCGGGTGGCTTCATCTCGCACCTGTCGGCGAAACCCTTTGGGGACGGGCTGCCGCCCACGCCGTTTTTCGGCCTGATCCCGCCGGGCTCGTCCCCGGGCCACCTTCGCACTGATTGCCGCCCGCGCGGCCAATTGATCCACGGGTTCGTGTACTAGAAACGCCAGCGTTTCTATCCCGTCGATGCCATCGCTTTGCCACACTTTCAAAATGATTTGAATTTTGTCTGTTGTCCCGACTTTTCGGTAATTTTGTACCAATTCCCGCAACGTGGACATGCGCATGTTTTAGTGTCCCCCGTTTGGTGGTTACAGTGGTTACAGTGGTTACCCCACCGACACCGAAGCCCTACCTCAGCTTCGTATGTATACTCCGATCACCTCCGACATCGACACGATGGCCGGCCGGCAAGGATTTACGATTTGATCGCAGCTCTAAGTTTTCAAGGTCCTGTTCTAAGAACATTATACCATGAAGATATAGAGAATCCCTATATTTTCTTCCACCTATTCATGAAAGTTTTTTATACATATACATCTTAATTAATAATTTATAGGAATGTTACTGGGTATTTTATCGTTGCCTCTGTTGCATTAACAGTCAACATGCTATGATGGGCTCATAGAGATTCACTAGAAATTGAGAGGGGGGAATGGTTACCATGCCTAGCGCCATTCGAGTCCATGACTATCCCAGTTTTGCATCCTTTGTGCGTCTCACGCGTATTGAAACGTCCGACTACAGCGTCCAAAAAGCGTCCATTGCCGCCGGATTTCCGGCCACCAGTTGGGCTTCCTTGGAAAGCGGCCGATTTCCCCGGCCCTCAGCCGCAAAACTCCACGCCATTGCCCGCGTACTCGGCATCCGGCCCTGGCCGTTAGCCATCATCGCTGCCGTCAGAGGATCAACTCTCAGCCAGATCGGCGGATTAATTACGGATCGCCTCCCCCAAGCACCATGGTGGAACCTGCGGGCCGGGGCTTTCATCCGCCTCGTTCGCAAATCCGCCGAACGAGATTACGAATCTGTCGTAAAGCGATGGCAAGAGCGTTGGCCTGCCATCCCGGCTTTGGGATCGGTCGTAGCTTGGCGAATCATAGAGTCTGAGGGAGTGGTCCCCCCGCTTCCTGCCCCTCCGACCGCATTCCAAGCCACTCCGGCACGCAATCTCGGCAAGCTCGACGGTGCTTGGTGGTGGGCCCTCTTGGATGCCGCTGCCGGCGACAGTGCGACAGCCTTTTACTTGGTCCCCGGACTGGCTGTAGTAACAGGTGAAGCTGTGATCGCCAGCGCCCAGAAAATGGATGAAAAGGCCGCTTGGGATCAATTACTGGACGCCTACCGTCTAAGCTACACCAAGAATCCCGAAGGGTTCGACGACGCCAAATATTTTGCCGTCGCCATGAATGTCGCCCAAGCCATGCGCGAGGCAGCTGGGATCGAAACGGCGGCTCAGCGTTTGTCCCGCATTGCTACGGTTTGGGAGTCGCTGTCCAGAGAGCAGCAAGAACACGTCGTGGCGATTGTATCGGATCTGTCACAACACCAGGAAATGTAAATTCACCATCAAAGAACAAGTAGACATTCCGAGATCCGGCAAGCGGGGGATTTCGTGATGAGGGTTTGTTTCATCATATCGTGACTAATGTTCTTACCCAAAAAATTTGGGGGAAAACTCAACGAAAAGGTTACCGCAGGCTTTTGCCTTCAGTTATACTATCTATACAATTAAGGTGTTGATCGTCCTGGATGATACATCGAAATGAGGGATTATTATGTTCGAGGTGGCCTTTATTGTTCCGTGCATGCAAGCCATTTCTTTGCCCTCTAATAATAATTCGGCTATTTTGAGCAGCCCTAATCCCATGGCTATTCTGGGCCCGACGCTATTGTTGCGCCCTCGTCAGGTTCCTACGGAATTTAGTTTCTCTGTAGTCATCGGTATTCGGGGACTTGACTTGTTTCGGGACACCCCGCCGGCATTAGCGTGGACCCTCACCTCACCCGAGGGCGAGGTGGTATTTCAGGCCCCGCCGGTCTCCTTGAAGATGACCTCACCCCCGCCCCACAGTCCCCCGCTTCCTCCGGAAGAAGCCAATGCTATTGTGGGTGCCAACATTCAAAATGTCCGGCTACCGGTTCAAGGTCACTATCGCCTCACGGTCACTATTGATGGCGAGCGCGTTGCTTCGCAAGAGATCCCGGTACGTATTTTGCCCCAGGAGGACTCGAATCATGCCGCAGCAGACTCTTAATTCTGAGAATAACACCGCGGTGGTGTGGATGACACAAACGACCGAAACGGTATCGTTTCCGGAGTCTGGAGCCATACTAAGCACAGGATCACCCAATTCCGAGAAGCTGGCGAATGGTCCAGTGGCTTACTGGCTTGAGATGATTCGTCACATGTCAAATCGCACCATTGTCGCATATCATAATGCATTAAGGATGCCTGGAGAGAAAGAAGGGATATCGATGAAGAGCCCTCACCAGTTGTATACCATCGATTCGGAATCCCGCTCAGTTGTGTCGCAATGGTTTGAGGACCATCCGCGCCTGCCTCGTGTCATCGAAGAGATTGCGCGACAAGCCCAACATCTGTGGGCCAAAACCGGTTGCAACGCCTTGCCTCTCAGAATCACCGCAGAAAACGAGGACGATCAGATGACGCTTATCCTCAGTATTCCCAGCACGGACAATCCGGAAAGAGATACGGACTTGTTGTGGGAGTTAATGACTTGGCGGAGCACAGAGCAGCCGCAAGACGTCTCGTCTCTACCCATAATCTTAATGCTGGAGTATCCTTCTAATGCCGAAGTTTGACTGGAATGAGTTTCTCAACCTGGCCGATAAAATGATCAACCAAGCGCTCACCATCCAGGGTGTTTCTATGGAAAGCACCTACAGAACGGCCATCAGTCGGGCTTATTATGCCACCTATCATGTGGCGTTCAAAATAGCTAAGCAACTGGACCCCTCATTCAAACCTACAAAAAGCCAGCATCAAGCGGTAATTGATTGGTACCAAACGAAGACACAACCCCCGGTCAATACCATCGGTCAATCTCTCGCCACGCTCAAGACCAGGCGAGTCCATGCTGACTACCACGATTCAAAACGGATTACAGCGGCCGCGGCCGCTGGCACCGTATCCCTGGCGCAAAAAACCATAGGCGAAATCGAAAAATTGCCGGGAATATGGGGCTCCAATCCATAAGGCACTTTTGCTGTTCGTAAGAACCCGGCACCTGCCCACCTTCTGTCTCCCCTTCGAGGATGCCTTGTGAAGGAAACTTCATAGAACCCGGGATGTCGTCACGGTCAGAAGATGCACGTCCATGACCCCAGGTCGTCCAATCGATCACACCAGGTCAAGGAAAAACCCGTCACAATGACCATCAGGTGCCTTTGTCGGCGCAGAATGCGCCATAATGCGCCAACGGCCCGATACCCTGAAACCCTGACAGAGCATCGAGGGTTCCGAGCATAAAAGACCTCCTGCAAGGGGACAAGAATCTATCCGGGCTCCCGTGGGGGTTTTTCTATTCGCAGGATCCTGACTTTCTACGACGGATCCCTCGTTAAGACAGATCTTTTCCCCTTTTAGGTGTCCCTGGTCCAGGTTCTCAGCGGCTCACGTCCCAGGATTCACTCGTCCCAGGATTCGTCCCGGGATCCGTCCTGGCCGAAACCCTTGTCCTGTGGCCGTCCCAGGCCGTCCTAGGATTTTGGGAGGGGTTAGAAAATTTTTCAGTCGTGGGTCCGAAAAAAAATCAATAAGAAAGCCCGAAAATCCTGGGACGTCAGGACGGATCGGCTGTATCCGTTACACCGTGCGCCTTTGCGCGATTTAAATCCGGGGACGGATCCGGGGACGAATCCCAGGACGGATACGAATCCTGGGACGGACAATCTACGCATGGGACTTTTGGGACACCGGAGGAAAATTGGCGGATCGGCGCGTTTCGCCGGCAGCGGCCCACACAGCCCGGTAGGCTGTGTGTCCATCCCCCCAGTGACCGATCTGCCGCAATAACGTATCCCATTCGCTGTCCGCGGTGGCATAAGTCGTGGTGTGTTCTTGAATGACTTCCCACTGCCAACTTCCGTTCAGCGCCAATCGTCCTCGTTCGACGGACAGTGTTTGGGGGATGCTGATCATAATTAAAGTGGCGATGAGATGGTCCTTGTGCTGTTCCAAAGCGTGTTTCATGGCGGGCCGCACCTGGGGGCGAATTTCTAAATGCACAGTATGCGCGAAATCTTCGTGCAGGGCGAGGGTATGCCCGTTTTCGCGCAGCTGCCTTAAAAAGGCGCGGCAGGTCCGACAAGGGACGGAGCCCGCACCGAGCTCCGTCCAGTCCAATTTTCGAGACTGTATTATATCCATGTGCTGTCTCCTCCCTTCCCGCGGCCTCCCAAGGCCGACGCAATTTCGGGGTCGGTTACTTGATCCGGATCATCGGCTCTCAATGCTTTCAGATCCACTCTCAACGCTTTCAGAAATTCCGCGACGGATTTGCGTTTCCCGTTCCCGGTGTTTACCGTTGGCTGTCCATCGATGCCCGTGGTGGCTGCGCGATCCACCAAGGCACGAGCTTGTTGGCCATCAATGCTGATTCCGTGAACATACCATGCGCGGTCTCCCGTGGCGGCCCGTTTTGCGACCACCGACAGCCCGGCGTGGCCCAACCGTTCTTTGATCACGGATTGGCTGAGTTTTTGGTTTTCGCGCTCAGCTCCGTAGAAATTTATCAAAAGCGTAAGTGCCCAGCGCTCTATTTGTCCATCCGGATCTCCAGAGATCAAGCCATCTTTGACCGCAGCATATACCACATCGTTGTCGGCTCGGTATTCTTCGAGGAGTTGTTGGGTCCGTCCCTCCATCCAAAATCCCCCATGTTTTAGCATGGCACGGTAGTCTCGGATCGCTTGCACCGCTAGCGCTTGCACTACCGTGTCGTCTGACAGCAAGTTTTCTTCATAGGCGTCATTCTGGCGAAAGATGATGGGGAATTCAATAATAAGGGGACGGCGGAAAAAACCATGGCTCACATCTTTGGTTTTCGGCAAGCCGTTCACGGCGAACATCAGCTTGGTTTTGGCGATGAACGCAAAAGCATCGCGAAATTTCTTCTCGGTTTCAATTGCGTCGAACCCCGTGAGCTCCTTAAGCAGCGAAGTATTCGATAAAAACACCGCGTCTTGATCCCCGACGAAATTGAGGGCGCTGAACACGAGGTTCGCTGCCCCAAACCGGCTGCCTACGAGTTTTTCGAGGCTGGTGTTCGACCAGTACGCGCCGAACAACCGGCGATTCAGTTTTAGTGCGAGAGATTTTCCGTTACTGCCGTGTCCTTTCAGATAAATGAACATGTGTTGAGAGGTGTCATATCGTGCGAGCGCATAGCCGAGAAAAGCCAAATAATTCCGCCGCCCTACACGATCCGGAATGGCACTCCGAAGAAACTGATCCACCTTAGCACTGTGTGCGTTCGGATCCCAGTCGCATGGTACAGCCCATGTGGTGAGGTGTCCGGGGTCGTGATCGACCAGTTTCAGGTCCGGCACATACAAATCTCCATTCTGGAAAGTAATGTACGGTTGAGCATCCCAGGTTTTCGCGATCAGTTCGGCTCGATTCGGTTGATCGCGGTGAACATAGTCTCCGCTCAGCACCCCGGCATGTTCCAGAATCTCTTTGGCTTGTTTAAGTCCCCATGTAGGGTAAAGCTCCGGCACAAATTCGGTCAATGTTTGCGTAAGCAAATAACGTGCCGGCGTCCAGTGCCCTATTGCCGCAATGTACACCATGACATTGTCGCCTAACCATCGGACCGGGGCGATTTGATTAAGGATTTGTCCGGCGGCCACGGGCACCAGCGCAGGTTTGGGATTTTTCTCACCGGACCAGTGAATCATCTCGTCCATATGCGCTCTGAGCGACTGAAGCCAGTCGGGTTTGGTGTCGCCCGGCAACGTCACCTGAGCCACATTATTTTGAGTCACGTCGCGCTGCTCATCAGCATTCTTGCCTGATTCCTGGTCTTGTGCGGTACTGTTCTCAATAGGAATCTTCTGCTCGTCCACCCCCGCCATCACGGGAGCGTTTTGCTTTTGCTGTTCGTTTTCGTTCTTCATAGGATCCTCCTTTTGTTTAAAAAAAGAGGATCGGGGATGCGACGGCTGCGGCGGCCGCACTTCCCGGTGGGGCGTCTTCTATAAAAGTCCTCGCTTTTCACATCACAAGCAAGGCAGTCCCGCGTGTTTAAAAAATGCGTCCGGTTTGGTGCTGTTCATCCCCACAGCTTCCGCCCCGATTGACGCATACACATATCCCCCGCCGGGTCGATCCGAATGTTTCGACATTGATTAAATAACCTTATTTCCCAACTCACCGGACACCCAACTCACGGGAATCAAAATTCGCGTACCAATTTTGCGGTGCGGCACAGTGCCGGCCGCAACTTCCCGGTAAATCAAGAATTCGCTAATTCCTAACACTCTCGCGGCCTGACGTGGACTGAGGTATTTTTGTTCAGGGTCGATCGGTTTCGGTTTGCGTGCCATTTTTTTGCACCTCCCGGGGGATTTTGTTAGAACGATTTAGTTGTCAAAGTCCGATACTTACTTTGTGCGTGCGTCCTTATTCATAATATAATGTCACAGTAATTGTGTCAAGTACTTTCATAGTAAGTATGTGTGTGATATTGTTGGTGTAGTTGAACGATATTTTATCGAACACAACGCAAAGGAGACGATGATTCGTGACACTACATCGATTTTGGGGGCACGTACTGCGAACAGCTCGAGAGTCCCAAGGTCTTTCTGCTGTATCGTCCGCACGACTGCTGCAAGGAGCCATGTCTGCGAGCAGTATTTTGGCGGTGGAAACTGGACGACGCCGACCTCCACAAAAGCTCTCACCGCAACTTCTGAGTTTGGTCGGGGAGGCCCCATCAGCCCAAGAGCAAGTGTATTGGGATTTAATCTATGCTTACCGCACGTCCATGTTGCAATTGGTGTTACATACTGCGACTGCATGGGAACAGAAAGGCATGGACGCAGAAACATGGGAAGGTATTTGGGGTCCAAAAAGTCGGTCTGAACGGTTTGAATGGGCGGTTGCGGCAGAAGACGGCCTCCTGGTGGATTGGCTATTGGTGGCGACTGATGGTCTCCACTTGGACTTTGCGCAACCGGAACCTATGGAGCCCGAGCTTGCGCAGGCATTGCCTCAGTCCCCGGCGCCGGGCGGTTTAGAGATAGTGGGCTTGCTTCGCGGTCATTTACGCGGGGGCAGCGATACGGAATGGGTGGCTGTGCCCTTGGCGTTGGCGCTCCGGAACTAGATCTTTCCTGCGGCCCGTCATTGCGGCCCGTGAGGCCCGGAAGGATTCCGGGCTGCTTTTTTATTCCACGTAAGGGTGGTCAGGTTCCGTCCTGGGGCATGCTGTGAACGTTGGCCGATTTCCTGCGGCCCGTTCTGCGGCCCGTGGGCTATTTTAACAAAACCATGCAAACCATGCGTAGTAGTGCTAACGACCTCTGAAACTCGCTCCAGTGGCCGCTTTCCGGCCGCATGGTTTGGTGCATGGTTTTCTCAAAATCCTCTGGGGAAACCATGCGAACCATGCGCTTAGACTTAGACGAGCCACGGTGGCTTCGGCCGCGGTGGCAAGGGGAACATCCAGACCGTTTGGGCGGTGAGGTAACCCGCTTCGTCGCAGTCATCGATCGTGACCTCTGTCTGCATGTCTTGGTTGGTTGGTGTTAAATAACCAAACTTGCTGGTACGCGACGACCGCCTCAACATTGATATCATGGTCTCTCGGCGTGCCGTAGTGGGTGCCGTGGTCCATTCTCCGTAGCCTGATACCAATCGGGTTGCGGAATGGCATACCCCAACGCCCGATGTCCATATAGCCACGTGTCCATCGCGTCTTGTGCCTGGATGACGGCTGCAGCGTAAGTCATGCTGTCACTCCACAGTGACATCAGGACACCTCAGGGTGACAGGGCAGAGATGCCCCATCGGCCAACAGGGCAGAAAAAAATCTCGCAATCGCAAGGTTTTTCCGTCCTGGCAAACCATACCTATATGAGGAAAGAAAGTAGCAGGCCACATTTCTTCTTCCCCTTTTGGGGGTCTTGGTCCTGGGCCTCCGGCGACTTTAGAAGCCGGAGGCCCCTAGCTATTGCTAGTTACTACTACAAACCCGCTCATATGGGTTGACATCCCGCTCATATGGGTTCCTCCTTATTTTTTCGTTGGACTAGCAAACGACACGTCACCGGTGGGATGGTAGCTAACCATGAGTTGTCCATCCGATTGGGTGTAAAGCTCCATGCCCAGCTTTTTCAGTTGGGGTTCGGCGTTTTTTATTTCCTGCAAGATGGTGTGCCGCCGTTGGCGGGACATCTCCGCCCACTCCACCCCTACGGTTTGCAAAAGGTTATCGACAGCAAAGCAACCGCCCGAGTGCGTTAAAACGTGAAGTGCTAGCGCATAGGTTGCTCCGCTTTCAATTGCGGCCAAGATCGGCAGTACGTTGCGATACCGCATTACTAGGGAGGTGTCATAAATTTGCATCCAGCCTGGGCTGATCGTCACGACAAATAACGCACGTTGGCCCGTCAGGGCTCCACCCGGCATCTCCGCCGGGTGTTGAGACAGCCAAATGTCTGAAATGATGTGTCTCCAATATTGATCGCCATTGGTTTTGTTGACAATCGTCACGGTCGCATTTTGCATGTCTTGGAGTATGGTCTTGAGCCATTGCGGATGACTTTTGGACGTGCCCGTGAGTTTGGCAACACGATAAGGATCAATCACCATCATTTGTCCGCCGGTTTCGGGGATCCGTTTAGTTTTGATCGCCGACGCGAAAATCGCGTCGAGCACCTTGCGATGCAAAGCTCCCAGCCTACCGCTTACGGTCACCGTCCCCCAAGCTGTTGCCCAAGTCCAGGTACCGTTTTGGATGTTTTTAAATTTGGGTTGGAATACCGCTGTACGGGATATAAGCGCAGGGGCAATCGCGGGTCCCACAGGTACTTGCCGTTTCCGAGGATTTTTGTAAAAGTTGCGATAAAATTTGAGGTTTTTGCCGCGGCCTTGTTTACGCGCGCCCGAAGTAGTCGTCATCATCGTGATCCTCCTGCGGTTGTGTCTTTGCTGTGGGGCCATTATTGCTACCCTTGCTCTTGTTCCCACCCTTTCCTCCTCCTGATAGCAGTCGAAATGGCAACGGCTCAATCCGTCCTGATGCGGGCTGAAAACCCATGGGAATCACCGTGCCCACCCCGCCCCACTCGCGGTTTTTTAGCACGAACGCTTCGAGCAGGATCCAATCCTGACCCAGTTCCGTCCGCACCGTTGCCATGGCCCCGCCCCTTGCGGCGTCTAACTGTTTGGCGTCAAACATGGTGTACGTTTTGGTTGAGGCTACACTGCCGTTGTGCTGAGCTTGATCGCCATTGGTACCCGACATCGTTTCGTTTCTTAATCCCAATACCAGTGTGGCATTTTGCTCAATCCGCCCGCTTTCCCTTAATTGTTGCAGATCCGGGACATAGTCCGTGTTTTTGTTCACGGTCCGGTTAAATTGGGCCGCCGACAGTACGGGTACTCCATACTCATGCCCAAACTCACGAAACATTCGTGCGACAATCCCCACCTCTAACTCCCGTGAGCTCTGCAAACGCATATACATAGGGTGATTCTCCGGCACAGCGGGCAATTCTTGGATATAGTCGATCACGAGTGCATAGAGCCCGTCCGGGCTTTCGTCTGCAAAGCGTCGTGCCATCTCGATAAGTTCCCAAGCCGTCACGGTTTCGTCCAGCACGATTAACCGTTTGGACACGGGATCCATCATTTTTTGCGCCTGTAAAATTTCGAAAGGCACTGCCCCTTGCCACTTGCCGCGAGCGGCATCCAGCACAGTGTGCATGCCGATCGGCGCTCTTCCGGTCGTTTGCAATGTGCTAGCCTGGCTAGCCCAGAGTTTAGCCCACACCTTGGATCGCGACGTTTCGGCGGACCAGAACAGGATGGTACCTATGCTTTGTGGATCCAACAGCCATTCCAACACTTGCTGGATAATCAAAGAGGTTTTACCTGCGCTTGTTGGGGCGGCAATAATGTTCAAGCCTGGTTCGTACTGAATTGTCGCCAACACTCCTTGTAATGCCTTTATTGTTGGAATTGCCGCCGGCACTTGGGCCATCGCCGCCCAAATTTCTTGGATGGTTTGGCCTCGGGGGAGTGGCTGAGGCTGGGATTTTAACAGGAGTTGCGCTTTTTGGATCGCCCGCCGGGCGACTTGGGGATCGCCGCCGTCCGGCTGGGCTGCTTGGTTTAGCAGCCCAATGGCGAGAGTTTCCAGCGCATGCTTCTTGCGATTTTGTTGGGCTTGTGCTATGGTTTCGGTAGAGTTGTTCGACTCGCTCACTCCCGCTGATACGGGGGTGTTTTTTTCATCGTTCTCGTTCATGTGATCCTCCTTTTTCTAAAGAAAGAAGGATCGGGGATGCTGGGCTGCGGTCACCCATCCGCCCGGGGCACTTTTTAAGTCCTTGGTGCGAACATCAAGGCAGTTCCGCGGTGTCAAATATTGATGAAAATGAAATCTTCCTTTTTCATCAAAACGCCCGGCAGAGTAACCATTCATCCCCAACGGCTACTCCGCGTTCCGGCGCCACATTAACCCCCCAGCGCGGTCGATCCGGTTATACTTAGTTATAACGCTAAGAAACTTCACCCATCACCCACGAAACCGGAATGAGAATCCTGCCGCCTATTTCTCGTGCTCCGGGAATCTGTCCCACATGGTACATCCGATATAGTAAATATTCACTAATACCCATTACCCAAGCCGCTTGCCGCGGCGAACAATACTTTTGCGCGGGATTGATGGGTTTTATCTTACGTGCCATTATCATCACCTCCCGTTTCTTATTATATGTCCTTATGTTGTGTATACACAACACCACGTAAAAATAAATTCCTCGTCTTCATACGAGTTGCGCAATATTACGTAGTGTGTTACTTTTGTCGCAACAGCAAGACAAAGGCGGTGACCTCATGGATCTTCCCTTAATCCCTCCAGACGCTGCACTTCCGGCCTTTTGCCGCGGAGTTCGAGTATTGTACGGCCTACACAGTCTGCGTGAACTGTCGCGGAGCTCCGGGATCAGCACGTCAGTGCTATCCCGGACTGAACGCGGGTTGATCATGCCTTCGGTCGATATCTTGTTTAAGTGGTCCGCGGGTATCCATGATGGTCAACCTGATCCCGAACTTTGGACCACAGCGATCTATGCCGCCAACGCGGCATGGCCTGAAGAAGCCCAATTTCTGCTCGTTCGATACAGTGATCCTGTTCACGATCCGGACACGTGCTGGGCACTCGCGTGCCAGGCAGTGGCTTTGCATACGATGATTGAGCACGTGTCGGATCCTGCCCCAGCAGTCGCTGTGGCGGCGGCTAATTACAAACACGTCGGCCGCCGGCGCTATCCACGGTTTATCTCGGCTCTACAAGGCTCTGCGGCGGCGGAGGCAGCTCAAGCGGCATGGTTTTCGATGTTCCGTCTCGCGGATCCGACCGTGTATGCCGCATCGGTGCGTCATTTGCTGGATCGGGACAACCCGCTCCCAGATGACTCGGTTGAGGTAAAAAGTATTGTCTGGGTCTGGCTCGTAGATGCAGTATGGGTTCTGAATGGGTCGTTGCCCATTCACAGCCAACGCCATGATAAGGTGGAAGCCCCGGAAGATCCGCTATGGGAGGATCTAAAAACTTTATGGCCACGGTTGCCTCTTCCCACTCGGCAAGCACTAGTTACATTGGCGCAACAATCGCACGTCTAATTCACCTGCGGCCCGTTGGGTTTGTCACCGGCTTACGGAGCCCTCTTCGCCGGAATTTTTTTGTCCCCTTCAGGGGATAGGGTTGTGACGGGAATTCCGGCCCAACTTTTTTATTGCCTGGTCATCGCGTCTGGATGACGACAGCCGTAGTCTGAAATACTTTTCGAAGAGAAACTATCACGAAGCGTCCGAGGGTGTCCTGGAATGGTCCGCGAATTAATCAGTGGCCTGACGGGTGGCCTATGACCCCTGGGTGGCTCTGTCACGCAAAATAAAAAACCCGCCATCGCTTACGGTGGAAGGCTTTGCGGTGGTGGGCGCGCACGGGCTCGAACCGTGGACCCGCTGATTAAGAGTCAGCTGCTCTACCAACTGAGCTACGCGCCCATGATATTTTTGGTAGCGGCGGGTGGATTCGAACCACCGACATCACGGGTATGAACCGTGTGCTCTAACCAACTGAGCTACACCGCCATGGTTGCGGGGGCAGGATTTGAACCTGCGGCCTCCGGGTTATGAGCCCGACGAGCTACCTGGCTGCTCTACCCCGCGGTGATATCTCACCAGTGCACAAAGGATATTATAAAAGCCGGCTGTGCCACTGTCAATACACAATATAATACAGCCCTTTCAATACTGTGAAATCCTAATAACACCGATTGCTCCCAGACCAGAATTTAATATGTCGGTCAGCGAAGCCAAAGATGCGACCGAACTACCATATTACAAGCCTCTGCACCATTCCCTAGACGTTCATCTAATCTTCGAATTAAACCCCTGATCATCCGATCTCATGGACTACAACAATATGATACCACTTCATCGTCATAAATATTATCATGGACTTTGCCCTTCATCCTTTTACGGCAAAATTTCTTGAAACCCGCGTCATTTCCTATGTTATGAATACAGCCGACACCCAAAACAAGGCTTAACCCCGTAAAAGTTCTGCTTTAGACGCACTTCAAGCTTCTATGCTACACTAAAATCGTGAACGTCAAGTAATTTCGGAAAGGGGGGATCCAAATGGCCCGAAAAGCGCGCTTAGCCGGTTATGACTTTAGTATTGAAAAAAACAGCGAAGGTATTCATGTCTCAGTCAAAGCGACTGAAGGACATGCTGAGGCTCAACAAGAAGTGTTTCAGATGTTCGACCAATTCCGTAAAACAGCCCGTCAAAATGGCGTTGGCACCGGCGAAATTCTGACTTATTGGGTGAAAAAGCAGTTGGGGATGAAATAAAATAACACATTATGCCATAACTGCCACGATCTTGTTTATAAACCGGATCGTGGTATACTTTTTTTGCTGCCATTTCGAAAGGAGAGACAAGCTGTGATTTACCTCCAAAGCGCCACCGATTACCGCAGGGCCGTGGAAAGAATCCGCTTGCTGCAAAGAGTACTGACCACCCTGGCCAGAATCAAAGGTACCTTAGACCCTGATGTGCTCACAGTAAGTCAGGAAATTGACGAATATGTTGTGTCGGTTCAACAGTATTGGCATGAGCATAATTGCGGAGAAATTTCGCGATGAATTTAGCTTCATTAAGAATCATTTGCCAAAGACTCAGGTGGTTCGACGACAATAGGTTGTTGGCGTAAATATTCCACAACCAAGTCATTGATTTCACAACTGACAGCCAATAATAGCGGATCGGTTATATCCAGTGTTGCGGCATAAATTCGGTCCAATTCACGTTGAAGTTCGGCGACACGTTTTAAGATATCATAATCTATATCGTTCATAAGAATTACCCTCTTTAGGCATGATCAAGTTAATACATCATGAGTGCTATTAATTATTTCAATGTTAAAGTATTCGCGATTTTGTAGCGATATCCTTCTTGGATAGCCTGATCCTCAAATTTTTTCTTCATAAAATACCTTCTAATCTTCGACTCCGATTTGATTACCCACGTACAATACAGCTATGCAGGCTAAAAGAGTGACAGAATTGGGTGCCATGCCGACCGTCACCCGAAACCACTTGACCGCGAAACATCCGGCGGCAGGCGAATTAAAAGATCTGTGGAGACGTCTGGGTCAACAAGAAAAGACCGTGGCCGATCATCCCAGTATCGGTAGTGCCCAAGGATATATCAGGACCGTTAAAGACATTTTGCAACAGGCCTTAAGGACACATCAAGCCAAGACGGAAGGCTATTTTTCTCCTTCGGGACACTTCCGTTATCTGGTCTATCTTCACCGTGTGAATACCGAACTCGAGGCATTGCGGCAAAGTTTGACCAAACCCTCGGCGGTACATGAGGTCATGAAACGAATGGAATTGATTCGCGGTTTATTGTGCGACCTGTTAATATGATCCGCCGGGACAGGAGAAAAATGAACGACATATTCGATATTGCCATGGGCCATTTGCTGGCATTAGAAACCTTAACCGAACAGAAAATTGAAGCAGCGACGACGCGTAATGCCAACCGTCTGATCCAATTGTTGCAAGACGAACTGGACCCGTTAAACTGGATCACTGAGCATCTGCCGGACATTTCTCAACTCAGTGCCGAAAAGCGTCAAATCGTTAGGCAACATGCAATCATGTGGCAGGAACGGACTGAGTTTCTTCACGAAATCCTGGGCACGCAGCTCGGTTATTGCGACTTTGTTCGGACGCTGATTGGCACCAATCAACATACGGCAATCAATTTAGATTTATAAAAGGGGCAATCTTAAACATGGCGTTTACGATTCTCAATATTGCCGGTCGCAGTTTGGCCGCAGAACAACTGGCCATGGAAGTTACGGGCAATAACATGGCCAATGCAACGACCCCGGGCTACCGCCGGGAAAGTGCCGACCTGGTGGAAACACCCCCCATCCCGTCCCCCAATTTGAGTGGCACCCTAGAGGGTCAGGGGGTGAGTGTTTCGGCCATTTCACGCGCACAAAACGCATTTCTCTCCCGCAGTGTCCGCACGCAATACGGATCCATGGGGCGGTGGAAAAGTCTCAGCTCCGTCTTATCTCAAATCCAAAATGTTTTTCAGGAACCCTCCTCCAGCGGACTCCAAGAAGCAATAAGCAAATTTTTCAGCACCTGGCAAACCTTGTCACAAACACCCAACAGCCTATCCTCACGCGAGGCCGTGCTGGAACAAGGAAAATCCTTAGCGGGCACATTTAACGGCATGAGCCAGGCACTGTACTCCACCATTCAGAACGTGAACCAATCCCTCAACAGCACCGTCAATCAAATCAACACCCTGAGCAGTGAAATTGCTCAACTCAATACTCAAATCACGGGCGCCAGTACTTCGGGAAGCAGCGCTAATGCGCTCTTGGACCAGCGAGGGTTGTTCATGGACCAACTGAGTCAGCTGGTCAATATCTCTTATACCGTTAACCCTGATCAGAGTGTCAACATCTATATGGGCAACAATCTTCTAGTCTCTAATAACAAGTCCTATTCCTTGTCTGTCAGCCCCCCTTCGTCTTCCTCCGGTACCCTTCAGATCAACTTCGCCGGCCAACCACTGACCGGGTTGAAAAACGGTGAATTATCCGGTCTCTTGCAAGCCGGCACGGACATGGCGGGCTATTTGTCGCAACTGAATACCTTGGCCGGTTCTGTGGTGAATGCGGTCAACAGTCAGCAGGCCCAAGGCTATCAGCTCGACAGTTCAACCCCGGGCGGTCCCTTTTTCTCCACGTCCGGACTGAGTGCCGGTACCATCCATGTCTTTTCCCAGCTGAGCACCCAAAATATCGCTGCCGCCTCCAGTGCCAATGCCCCGGGAGACGGCAGCAATGCTAAGGCCATTGCGGATTTGATCCAAACCAACCGCCCTTCTCTCGGTCAATACACATTCGGCCAGTATTACACAAACCTGGTAGGTGAAGTCGGAAATCAAGGACAACATGCTCAAGATTTGTATAACAGCGCCAATCAGACACTCCAATCTCTGAGAAATGCTCGCCAGTCGGCTACGGGAGTGGACATCAATCAATCTTCCGCTCACCTTATTTCCGAACAGCAAAGTTATCAGGCCGCCGCCCAATTAATCGGCGTCGAACAGAGTCTCATGTCAAGTCTTTTGCAAGCCGTGGGATAACCGTCATATACCCCGGCTTTTTTGAGATCACACAATGACTCGGCACTTCATATCTGAGGAGGCACTACCAGTGGAAATTACGCCGCAAGTCCTAATGAATAATCTGCTTCAAAATGTTCAGTCGCAGTATCAGCAGATTGGTCAGCTGCAAGAACAAATTTCAACCGGACAACGTTTCCAAGAACCGGAGGATAGCCCCGCCCGAGTCACTGCCACCATGAATTTGAATAGCGCATTAGCCAATACCCAAACTTATGAACAAGCCGCCACCCAAGCTCAAAACTGGCTAAATACGACGGCCGGTGTTTTGCAAAATATGCAACAGATTTGGCAAAACATGTTATCCGTGGCGGTCCAGGGATCTAGCAATACCCTGACCGCCACCGATCGCCAGGCATTGGCGCAACAGGTCACCCAAGCACAAAAAGCACTGGGACAATTGTTGAATACCCGTTACCAAGGAAGCTATCTGTTTGGAGGCTATGATACCCAAAATCCGGTCATTACGTCACAGGGAACCACGAATTTTCCTTCCTCTGCTCAAACCCAGTCCTTTCAAATAGGGTCGAGCGCCACGGTGACAGTGAACTTAACCGGAGAAGAAAATGTCGGTCAGCCTACGGGACAAAATTATCTGGCGCAACTCTACACGGATTTAGGAAATTTGGCGGGCCAACTGACTTCCGGTGCTCAACCGACCGAGTCGGCTATTAGCACCTTGAAAACCGATCAAAATTATCTTTCCACCGCTGAGAGCATCGTAGGCGGGCGTTTAGAACGGGTAAGCCAAACCCAAACGCAATTGAAAAGCCTGGCTTTGAATCTTAACCAGACCGTTGCTCAAATCTCCGGTGCGAATATCGCGCAAGTCACCATTCAACTCGCTCAGGAAGAACAAGCCTATCAAGCCGCTTTGCAAAGCGGCGCACAGATTTTACCTATGTCCTTGCTCAATTTTATTCACCCCTAAGAAAACTGAAGAAACCAAATCAAGGAGAATACTCATCTCATGATGACAAAAGATACCATCCAAACCCGGTTTCATGGGGAGATCACCATTTCGTCTCGGGACATTCTAATCCTCGATCAGGAAATTCTGGGATTTCCCAAACACCGCCAATTCGTGTTACTGCCGCACCATCAAGACAGCCCCTTTCTTTACCTCCAGTCAGTTTCCGACCCGGAACTCGCATTTATCGTGATTGATCCCTTAACCTTCAAACCAGACTACCGGATTCCTCAAGATGACGTCACGGGATTGGGAAATTCGGAATTTTGGGCTATCCTATGTATATGTACGGTAGGTCGTGTGCGCGGCAAAGACGGCTTATATGCCACCGCCAACCTCAGAAGTCCTTTGGTCATTAACCGCCAAACACGGCGGGGAGGGCAATTTGTCTTGTCCTTACCGTACTCATTCGAATATCCCTTGATCGTGGAGGCCCAAAACGATGCTGGTACTGAGCCGTAAAATCGATGAATCACTAATAATTGGCAATGGTGAAATCCGCATTGTTGTGTTAGGTATCCAAGGAGACCAGGTCAAATTGGGAATAGATGCTCCTCGCCACATCACTGTGATGCGCGAGGAACTTTTTGAAGCCCAGCAGCAAAACCAACTGGCAGCCATATCCGTTCCCCCTCAAGAACTGGACAATTTAAAGCCGCCTAATCCGAAGAAGCCTCTTCCTCCGGAAAAGAAGCCAAAATCTCCGTAATCTTGACGCCGAATTGTTCACCGATAATGACAACCTCTCCTTTAGCCACAAGACGATCATTCAGATAAATATCGACAGGCTCGCCATAGGCCCGTTCCAACTCCACTACGGAGCCTGGGCCAATTTCCAGAACATCTTGAACCGACAAATCGGTATATCCCAAAATCACTTCAACATTCATGGGCAGATCCCACAGAAAGTCTACGTCAGATACCCGGCCTTTTGACGTCTCGGGCCCACCAAGGTCCGCAAATTCCACGCCCCGCGCTTCCTCTTCCGATGTGTCGCTTAACCCTTGTGTTAATTCTTGCAATTCGTCCGGGGTTAAATGTCCCTGGCGATCCTCCATCACGATTCCATCCCTTCTTTTCCCTTAGGTGTAACATTCGGTTGCAATGCCTTGAGAGCACCTCCCGGGTGTTTTGGCTCCTCGTCGATGCGTCCGATAACGCGAACAGCCAAATGACCCCCCACCTTCCCCGCCAAAACCTGAAACTTTTCTTGTTTCGCCACGGACAAAATCATAGGCTTATCATAGCGATTTTTCAGCACGACCACATCGCCCGCCCGCAAGTGGCGGAATTCTCCCAACGAGATGGTGGTACGTCCCAATATGACTTCAGCCTGCACCTTGCTTCTGCCTAAATGCCGCAACATTTCCTGGGATTCGGGTTTCACATCTTGATCATCCTCGCGTCCCAAAGCATGACGTCCCAACATCAGCGCAAAGGGCTCAATTGACAAATAGGGCCAGACCCATGACAACGTCCCTGTATGCCTGTCAATCGAAATCTGCTGCTGTTGCACGACAACCAAGTCCCCTTCCGCAGACACTTGGGTAAAGGCCGGATTATATTCAATGGTATCGACGGCCGTTTCAAATGGCATGACCGAAGACCAACTCTGGGTCAACAAGCTCAACAGACGTTCCATAATCCGCCGGTAAATGGTCTGCTCGATTTCCGTCAGCTCACGTCGGGCAAAGTGGCCAAGCCCCGGCCCCCCCAAAGCTCTGTCGATAATAGCCAAAGTGACCTCGGGCGAGCTTTCCAAGAGTCCCGACCCCGACTGATTAATCGTGAATAAGGCCAGTACGCTGGGAATGGTCACTCCTTCGACGTATTGCTCATAGGACATCTGTTCCGTGCTAAGATGCTGAATCTGCACCGGAGTTCTCAGATACGTGGACAAAAAATTCGATGCTAAACGCAAATATGATTCCATCATCAATGTAATCGCGTCCAACTGCAGTCGGCTCAGCTGGTGCGGTCTTTGAAAGTCATAGGGACGCACCTCTCTTAAATCTTTGATTAGCCCCATAGAGTTCATTCCTTTCCCTTCGTCTTGCTCCGTCTTCCACTATCTCATAAGGACTACCTTAACTTTTGCGTCTTAAGCACACCAAGCTCGAATCATAATGTCCCGGATACTTGGTTACTGCGTCATAAGAGACGAAAAGTAGATCGGGCCAATGGTGCCGGGCCCGAAAATCGATTCGAGCACCCCTTTAACCTGAGTTTTGAAGGTCGAGAGTCCTCCCGATGAACTGAATTCTCCGTATGGAAGACTCCGTGCTAAACTTATTAAATCATTGCGGATTTTGGCATCAAGTTCCGGAGAACCTGTTCCCGCACCTCCCTGGGCCTGAGTAGCAGATCCTCCTTGGGCCCGCAAGGCTTCTTTAGTGACACTAAATTCCAGATCGAACCGCACATAATGGCCTGAGGTGGACAAGTTGCTTTCAATACCCGTTTCTGTGACACCGATAGCCTGGGACGGATTATAAGGCAAGGAGGCGACGATGGGGCTGGGCTTGTGACTTAAGAGCGAGGGCGCTCCCAATATCAGGGCGGCTGCCCCGCTTCCCGCGCCCAATACGAAAATCAGCAAAAAAATCAACACTTTCTTCATGGGGAAAAATCCTCCTAAAAATCCTTCTAAAATTGACAGGTTCCGTTCTGACTCCCTGTACACTGAAACCAAGGAGGATTCACTAACTCATGGAACCATTATTGTTCTGGGCACTGGAAACCTTGTTCTTGAATGATTTCGCCCCTCAACCCAATTCAGCGCCTTTGTTTCAAAATCTGTTGGCCACTAAGACTGCCATGACCGGCAATTCATCGGCTTCGGCTCCCTCCCAAGCTTCTTCCCCGAATACGCCCATCGAAAAGTCAATCCAACTGGCGGCCCAACAGACGGGACTGTCCCCGGCACTCCTTAAAGCCGTGGCTACAGTGGAATCGTCTTTGAATCCCTTGGCTGTAAGTTCGGCGGGAGCCGTCGGCGTGATGCAGCTCATGCCGCAAACTGCCGAGTCATTGCATGTGGATCCCTATAACGCCGGGCAAAATGTTCTCGGGGGCGCGGAATACCTCAAGAGTCTTTTAGACACGTTTCAAGGTGATCTGCCTCTGGCGCTTGCCGCCTATAACGCGGGTCCGGGAGCCGTACAACACTTTGGAGGCATTCCCCCTTACCGCCAAACCCAAAACTACGTGCAAAAAGTTCTGTCTCAGTATCAAACTCTCTGCTCCTCGACACCAGAAGTCACCTAAGCCCTTTAATCGGGTTTAGGTGACAATTTGAGACAGCCCCTTATCCAGACTCTGGGACACGGCCAGCATTTTTGCATTCATCTGATAGGCCTGTTGAGCTTGGATCATATCCGTCATAGCCGAAGCCATATTCACCCCGCTGGTATTTAAAGCGGAGGGTTGTAAGAGTTGAGCCCCATTTTGTCCCGGATTGGTCATAACCGGAGTTCCTGCCGCCGGAGTGAGACCATAAAGATTCTGCCCAAGCGCATTCAAACCGCCGGGGTTGGGAATGAGAGCTAATTTTAGCTGTCCCACCTGGCGGGCATTTTGACCCGGCAAGGCCGCCATAACCTTCCCACCGGAGGTGATGTTCCAACTGGCACCCAATGGAATATTCACGGGTGGTTGCAGAAGATACCCTCCCGGGACCACTAAATGACCTTGACTGTCTTGTTGCAGCAATCCGGCGCGGGTATAAGCCACTGTCCCATTGCCCGTTTTAACGGCCAAGAACCCATTGCCGACAATCGCCACGTCATGAGCATTGGAGGTGCTGATAAACTGGTTCGAAAAGATAGGCGAATCCTGAGCCAAATAAGCGCCGGGAGTTACGCCTAAGGAGGGTTGAATCACTTGGCGGCCAACAGTTGTCCCAGCTGATCTGATCGTATTTCCCGAAGCCGAGGCTATCATGGTAACACGGCGACCGAATCCGGGTGTCTGATTGTTGGCCGTGTTCGTTGCTACCGCATTGAGCCAATAGTTTTGGCTTTCAAGGCCGCTTGCCGCGGACGTCATAATGCTAAACACTTTAATTCTCTCTCCTCTCTTCGGTTTAAGCAATGACGCTTAAAGACCCCGCCGTCTTAAGCCGGCTCGATTCTTCATTAACGAGCGTGGTCAACGCCTGATACGTTTGTTCTGCCTGCATCATCGTCATTGTTTGCTGAGTCATATTGCTGTTGGACAGATTAATCGCTCCCTGTACAACTTGACCGGTAAAAGCGAGCCTTTTGGGTGCCTGATATACACTATTGCCCATGGCCTTGACACCTTGATTCGCCAAATCGGTTAGCCCCAAAGTGGCCACCGGTCGGCCATTTTGTATGATCTGCCCCGCAGTATTCACGCTAAAAGGACTGGCTGTTAAGACGATAGGCCTCCCTTGCGAGGACAACACCAGATCACCCGTCTGGGTCATTAATTCACCCCGGGAATTCACGCTAAACCGTCCGTCCTGAGTATAGGCCACCCCCTGAGGCGTTTTGACGGTAAAGAACCCCTGGCCGGAGATGGCCAAGTCTGTGTAAAGATTCGTGCTTTTTATCTGTCCCGGGTTCAAATTGAGCCCTGAAAGCACTGCGGGTTCGGTAATCACCTGCCCAATCGGAACCAGACTCCCGGAGCGAGGTGCCATCACCGTCTGCGGCAAGAATCCTATTGCCTGGCTTTCTTGGCTGAGATATCCCGCTGAGTTTTGATTGGCCAAATTGCCGGCCACACTCTGCAAAATCTGATGTTGAGCCAAAAGTCCGGAGGCACCCGTATAAAGCGCGTTCACTGTCGCACATCCTTTCTGGGCTGAAAACTTGAATTTTATCGATCACTTCGATTCTTCTGGACCGTCCTCAGCCTTTGGCCATGATGACCACATCCTGCCCATGCGATAAATGAATTGCTCCCATCGCCCTCTTTTGGCCGGTTTGATGCGGTGAATCATGCGTTCGGCCATGTCCCCGATATCCTGTGCAGCAGGGGAGGCAGGGTATAACAAAACCAAAGGTATTTGACGGGATATGGCCCGAGCACTGTGAGTATCCTCCCGAACGGCGCCAAAAAATCCGACATTTTGATTCAACATTTTCTTGGTCAGATTGATCACGCGCATTCCCATCTCCTCCCCGCTTTTAAGCGAGACACTGCGGTTCATGACCAGTTCAAGGCTTACACGGCCCTGAACCTGCCAAATGGACTTAATTAATCCATAAGCATCAGCCAAAGCCGGCGGCTCCGGATTAGTCACGATAAGTGCTTCATCGGCAGCCAAAACAAAGGACAGGACCCCGGGAGAAATTCCGGCCGCAGTATCGACTAATAACCAATCAAATTCGCTCTCCAACTCCTGAAATCCTTTTATGATGGTATCGATTTCTTTCGTGTTCAAAGATGCCAGCTGACTGATTCCAGACCCCCCGGGAATGATAGAGAGACCCAAAGGGCCCTGTTGCATCACATCGCGAACGCTCAGGTGTTTTTGGACCACATCCCACAATGTATAGCTGGGTTCGTAGCCTAACAGAATGTTAATGTTCGCCAATCCTAAATCCGCATCCAGAATAATGGTCCTTTGACCCAGTTTTTGCAGGGCCAGAGCCAGGTTTAAGGTGATCTGGCTTTTCCCCACGCCCCCTTTACCAGACGTCACCGCGACTACCCGACTGCCTGCAGTTCGGGCATCCAACACCTCTTTTTGCGCCTGGATGCTTTGCCCCTTTATCCATTCGCGCAACCCTTGGGCTTGCTCAGCCATGGTAGGTTCCTCCTTTAACCAACCACTCAGCCAAATAACGACTTTGCCCTGCACCTTCGATATCCTGGGGAACTTTTTGCCCGGCGGTGACATACATCACCGGATAATTCAGTTCCAGCAAGGCACCAGACACGGAACCGGGCCAAAAGGCTTCGTCCAATTTCGTCAAACATAAAGATACTCTTGTGTTCCCGCTCATTTTGCGTGCCGTGTCGACAAACAAAGAGCGAGTATATGTCGCCGGCATACATAAGAGCACATCGGTCGTTCCTGCATTTTTAATCACACTCTGAGCGGAACGAAGACCCACGGCTTCATGAATGCTATGCCCGGGGGTATCAATGAGCACAATATCGGCATCATGCCGGCGGATTAATTCCGGCACATCCTGGGGTTTTTTGGCCACCGCCACGGGCAGATCCAAGATACCCCCAAAGCTCTCCAGTTGATCGGCTGCCGCCACCCGAAAGGTATCGGTGGTGATTAATAAAACCCGCATCTCTTGGGTAATCATTCCCCCCGCCAGTTTGGCAATGGTGGTGGTTTTGCCGGCACCGGTTGGCCCTATTACCGCCACAATCCTAGGTCTCCCAGTGGGGAGTGCGGACAAAGGAGGGGAAAAGACCAACCTCTGCTTAAGTCTTTCCTCTACCTGCGCCAATTGACTCTCCACGCTGCCTTTCGGCACGTCTTGGGTGATTTCTTTGGCCCACTTCTCCTCCCATTCCCACTCGAGAAGCCTGGATACCAACGCATTGGCCTTACGGTGAGTGCTCTTGGGTGAGAACTGGGATGCGGCAATTTTTTCATCCATTCGCGTCAACAATTCCATCATTTCTTCCAAGCGATCTTTGCGTGGTTCTCTGACACTCTGTGCGGCACTGCTCACGGCAATTTCCCGCCCCGAATCTTCATTCGGCTCGGCCTTGCCCGATGGTCCCAAAGGATAGTCCGTGGCTGCCAACACATGGTATCCCTTTTCCCAAAACTTCCACCACTTGTCCCTGGACGCTCCCGAAGACAAAAGAACAGCCTCATCCCCTAATTCCCACTTTGCCCGCATCAATGCTTCCTCGACCGTTTGCCCGCTAAAGCGCTTGACAATCATATTTCCACCACTCCTACTGTTTTGATCCCCACATCACTCGTAATTTCGGCATAGGATAACACCGTCAAATCTTTAAACAACCGCTCCGTCAAACGCTTGAAATACAAGCGCACATACGGAGAAGAAATGACCACCCGCGGCACCCCTTGCGGCAGATTGCCGAGTTGGCGGTTTAAGGCGTTCACGACTTTCTGCGCGACTGTGGGATCCAAATTCAAATAGGTGCCGTGATCGGTTTGTTCCAAGGATTCTTTCATCTGCTGTTCAATGGGTGGAGAGAGGATCACCGCATGCAAAAACCCTTGTTTGATAAGAGGTTCGGTAATATGCCGGCCTAAGTGCTGGCGCGCCTGTTCCGTCAACAAATCGATGTCCCGCGTGTTGCGCGCGGAATCTGCCAAAGCCTCCAAAATGGCCGGCATATCCCGGATCGAAACCTTTTCCCGGAGCAAATTGGCTAAAATTCGCTGGACTTCCCCTAATGTGAGCAGATCACCAATGAGTTCCCCGACAACGACCGGATGAGTGAGTTTGACGTGGTCAACCAGTTTCTTCGTTTCTTCCCGGTCCAAAATCTCATGGGCATGGCCGCGAATGACCTCGCCCAAATGGGTCACCAATATCGATCCCGCATCAATGACCGTCGCTCCCGCCAATTCGGCCCGATCCCGGGAATCTTCCCGAATCCAGTAGGCCGGCAGCCCGAAAACCGGATCTTTGGTGAGAATCGCATTGTCTATGCCCAAATCCTGTCCTCCCATGGCCAAAAAGCGGTCGGGTCGAACTTCTGATATTGCCACACCGGCCCCATGAATGCGAATGCGATATTGGTTTAAAGTCAACTCCAGACTGTCTCTGACACGTACCGGAGGAATGACCAAACCGATCTCGGCGGTAATTTGCCGTCTCAGTGCCATAATCCGGTCTTTGAGATCCTGCCCTGCCTGTCCCCCTACCAAGGGGACCAGTCCCACACCCACTTCCAGTTCGATCACATCGAATCCAATCAATTGCATAACCGCTTCCGGTTTGTGTGCCGAGTCTTGAATTTGTTGCTCTCTTCGTGCCTGTTCTTCAGCCTTTTGCGCCTTTTGCCGCTGTTCAATTTGCCAACCGCCATAAAACGCCACAGAGCCCAAGATCAAAGGAACCAGGGGAGGAAGTCCTAAAGCGGCGAGCAAAAAAAGCACAATGGCCACAATATAAAGAGCCCGAGGCAATTGAGTCAGTTGGGTCAGCACATCTTTGTTGAGAGTGCCTTGAGAACCGGAACGAGTAACCAAAAGACCCGTGGCCGTCGAAAGCAACAGTGCGGGGATCTGGGTGGTAATGCCTTCACCGATGGTCAGAATTGTGTACGTCGAAAGAGCTGTGCCTAAGGCCAGATGCCTTTCGGATAAGCCGATAATAAGCCCGCCGATGATGTTAATAAACACGATAATGATTCCGGCAATGGCGTCCCCTCGCACAAATTTCGACGCCCCATCCATGGCTCCATAAAAATCCGCTTCCCTTTCAATGTCATGCCGTCTTTTCTTGGCTTCCTGCTCCGAGATGAGTCCCGCATTTAACTCGGCATCCACAGCCATTTGCTTGCCGGGCATCGCGTCCAAAGTGAAACGGGCAGCCACCTCACTAACGCGTTCCGCACCGCGGGTAATGACCATAAATTGAATGACGACGAGAATGATGAAAATGATAATCCCGACAACCACATTGTTTCCCACCACGAGTCGCCCGAAAGTTTGAATGACCGAACCCGGATCCGCCGACAAAAGAATTAATCGGGTCGCGGTGACTTCCAAAGCCAGTCGAAACAACGTGGTAAGCAAAAGCAATGAAGGAAATACGGACAAATCCAGCACCTGATCGATAAACATCGTCGACACCAATACCGCAATGGACAAAGCAATATTAATAATAAGGAAAAAATCCAGTGCCCAGGGGGGAATGGGAATCACCAGCATCAGGATGGCAATGACTGCCGCAATGGGCACAAAAGCGTCCTTCAACAAGTCCCGCGTTTTCATCATAGCTCTTGCTCCCTTCTGCTGCGATGTCGCTGTTGTTTGCGAATCAAAAATGCCAAAATATCTGCCACCGCTTGGTAATGCTCCTCCCGGATTTGGTGGCCGATGGGCACTTCGTACAACGAACGCGCCAAAGGCGGATTCTCTACCAAGGGTATTTCGTGGCGTATGGCCGTCTGGCGAATATGACGGGCCATCTCATCCGCGCCTTTGGCAATGATTATTGGAGCCGGCATAGTTTTTTGCTCCCACTTTAAAGCAATGGCATAGTGTGTCGGGTTGGTAATGACGACCTGCGCATCTTTTACCTGGCGAACACCGGAACGCCAAAGAAATCTCGCCAAATCCCGGCGCTTTCCTTTGACTTGAGGATTTCCTTCGGTTTCCTTGAATTCGTCTTTGACTTCTTGCGTCGTCATGCGAGCCTTTTGCTGAAAAGCATGCATTTGATAGAACATATCGGCTATCCCGATAACGAAAAACGCCGCGGCCAACATCAATACCATTTGACTCAACATATTCAAGGCCGTCAAAAGAGCCTGGCCCAGTGATTCGGCCATAAGACCCGGATAATCTTGGATTTGTCGGCGTATGACCCACCCCCCCACAAGGGCCATGAGGCCAACCTTCAAGAGCCCCTTAAGCAGTTGCCAGACACTGTCCTGAGAAAACAGCCGTTTGAATCCTTCCACAGGATTTAAACGTGTAAAATCCGCTTTGATCCCGGTCATGGAAAACCGAAACCCTTTTTCGATGCTACTGGCAAAAAGTCCCGCCAGCACCAGAGGAATGATCAATGGCAGAACTGTTCGGATCATCACGGAAAAAGCGAGCAACCAGGCCGAAGCGATCGTACTTTGCGATCCACTCGCCAGTTGAAGGACATTTGCTTCCATCTCTCCAAATTGCGTTCCGACCCAAGGAAGAAGACGGCGCAATACCACAAATCCGACGGCTAGGGCAAATGCCGCCTGAAAATCCGGGCTTTTCCAATTCTGCCCCTGTTTCTGCATCTGCTGTTTTCGATGGGGAGTGGCCTTCTGACTCTTTTCTCCCGCTGTGGCACAATATGGCTGGGGAAGAGAAATCGCCGAGGCAATCATGCTTTCCCCTCCAATAGAGCCAAAAGTCGGCTCACGTCGGTAAAGGCCTTGTTCCAAAAATTCGGTAGGATGCCCATTAACACCGGTATCATTGCCGCAAAGACCAATAAGCTCACCCCGAAATTCACGGGCAAGGCAATAAAGTATGCATTCATTTGAGGAAAGGCCCGTGACAAGAACCCTACGGCCAGATTGACGACCAATCCCGACAACAGCAAAGGAAAGGCCACGAGCAGTGCCATCGTTAAAGCACTAGACATGAGTCCCGTCACAAATGACAAAGTGGACAAAGGAAATGTGATGACATTGGGACCAATGGCTTGAAAAGAGGCGTGCAGAGCCATCACACTCAGTTCCAGTCCCCCCGACACCACAAAAACGAATAAGGCCAGAAGAGTTTGCCATTCCGACAAAAACGATCCGCTTTCCTCCAAAGCCGGATTGGCCGTAATGGCCAGCCCCAATCCCAGTTCATAGGTCACCACCTGGCCGGCCATGCCAAACACCGACATAAACACAGAGAGAATGAGCCCTATCAATACACCCAAAGCGAATTGGATGATCAATGCCAACACCCACAAAAAAGTCGGCATGGCCGTGATTTTCACTGATGGTGCCAATACTAGGGATATCACGACAATGAGGCCGATTTTGAGCATTTTAGGCACATAGGCCGATCCAAAGACCGGGGCAGTAAAAACCATACCCGTTATACGAGCGGCAACCAAAAAAAATGCTTGGGTTAATTCGGACAGTGCCAGATTTATGGTCATGAATTCACGGACCTTTTTACCATATCATTCCACAAGAGGGCAATCGCACCTATTCTTCACGGCAGATAAGCGACATGCCAAAAAGTGGACAAGTCATTTTGAGTGAACCCGACGAGAATCCGCAAAAACCACGGACCCGCCAAATAGAGCATGATGCCGACCACGATAATCTTGGGCATGAAGGACAGAGTCAGCTCCTGGATTTGCGTCGTGGCCTGGAAAATCCCGACTAAGAGTCCAACCACCAAAGCAGCCAGCAATATCGGTCCCAGAATCAAACCCGCTGTCGTCATTGCGGATTGACTTAAGGCGATCGCATGATCAAACATTTACCTCACCCCATGAAATGACATCACCAAGGACTGCACCACCAAATCCCATCCATTGGCCAGAACAAATAGCAAAAGTTTCAACGGTAAAGAAATTAGCGTGGGAGGCACCATCATCATTCCCAGGGACATCAGAATGGTCGATACCACCAAATCTACAATCATAAAAGGAATAAAAATGTAGACACCGATTTCAAACGCGGTCTTCAATTCCGAAATCACAAACGCCGGCATTAAAGCCACTGTCGGCACCTGCGCTAAGCTTTTGGGATGAGACACGTGATCCAAATGCAAAAATAATGCCAAATCCTCGGGGCGCGTCTGATGATACATAAAGACCCTAAGGGGATTTAATGCCTTCGTGGCCGCTACTTCCAGACCCATTTGACCATGCAAATACGGAATCAAAGCCTGATGATCAATTTGGCCAAACGTAGGTGCCATGATAAAGAACGTAAGAAAAAGTGCCAGGCCGATTAATACTTGATTCGGAGGGGTTTGCTGCAATCCCAGGGCGCTGCGAACAAAAGCCAGAACGGTAATCACACGGGTAAATGCCGTCATGGTCAACAAAATAGCGGGAAGAAAAGACAAGATCGTGAGCAGCGCCAATATACCTACGACTTGAGACGGCGAATTGCCACCGTGAGTACTCACGGATATTTGCGGCACCGTGAGTCCTTGCGCAAATACCAAGGGCCCGGTTAAGACCGTAGCCAGAACCGTGGAAATAATCAAAAGAGCCTTCGCGATTCGCCGCTTCATGACGGATTCTCGGTGTGCCGAATTTTTCGCCACAATTCCTCCGCGAATTGGGATAAGCTCGTTTCACGGAAAACCGCTGTCTCGCGGGCTTGGCGGGTCACGGCGTCTTCATTGACTTCCATCAACAAAGAGATAGTTTGGTCCGTAATACCTAAAGCCACGGTCTTGTCGGCAATTTGGACCAGTGCAATTCCCCGTTTGGGCCCCAATGGCAAATAGTCAATTTGTTGCAAGTACTGAGCCTGGCTTACGCGCCCCCAGCCGATTTTCTTCAGCAAGCGAGCCGCCGCATAAGCCAAAGCTACGACCAGAGCTAGAGCCCACAAAAAGTTCATAAACACAGCAACGGAATTCAAGCTCATAATCCCCCTAACTCTGGGGGTATTATATAAATTTCCATTCTTCGACAGGAAATAACAAGGGGTATTTAACGCAAAAAAGTTTTCTTTATTCCTGAATCTGTGACAAGATTATCGAAAACCGAGGCGGATCCGTGGTCCTGCCCGCTTGCCATGATAATGAAGGCTGAATACGCAGGGATTTTTCACAATAATTCTGACAAATTCATGCCGTCGCCGACAACAGCGAACAGATGAGTGGAAAGAGATGAGTGGAAAGAGATGAAACACCCAAAATTATCTCGACATGGTCTTATGCTTTATCGCGCTTCTGGCCTAAGATCCGGTCCGATTACAATTTTTCGGTGGATCACTTCTTTGTGCTCGAATCTTGACTCTGGGCCCGTCGACGTTATTGAATAGCAATACCATGTGCCCATACCCTCGACCAATAGGCTGGTGACGGCAGAAACACAACCATCTCTCCGTACGGACATGATTCCTCATTGCCGACGAACCGGAGGGGTCGTGCGAATCTTCCCTCAGTCGCTCCCCAAAAAAGATCAAAAAACATCGGCAAACAGATGGCTCCTATCCTCGGGACATCCATTTATGGATTGTCCTGGCAGTGAGGAAGCCTGCGAGTTTCCGAATGGGATGGTGGAGTCGGGGGGATGACAGCCGGCTCCGAGACGAGGTGAAAGCATCACCCACTCAGAGCCGCGTCACGTTGTCGACTCTCTTACAGGCCATAGGAGAACACAGGCCATGACTCCCCAGGTCGTTGCCCATTATCCGGGGTATCGCGGCCAGGGAACAACGCCGCCAGCGGAGATGTCCGGCCGGGAATGGGTGAATCCTCAATCTGTGCTCAAGCTCCGCCGAATCGCGTCCACTTCGTCGACGGACAAATCCACAAACGCGGCAATTTGCTTCACGTCCATTCCTGCAGCCATCAGCTTGCGGGCGGTGCTGACCGCGCGGCGATGCTCCCCTTCTTCTCGGCCTTCTTCTCGGCCTTCTTCTCGGCCTTCTTCGCGACCTTCTTCTCTTGCCCCCTCAACATCCGCCGTGTAGGTCATCAATGCCTTTTGCCGTTCCTCGTAGAGTTGACGGGCCTGTTCATCCTGGCTCAAAAACTCCAGCGTCGTCATCGCCTTCTGAATGGCAGGTTCCTGCATGGCCAATTCCTCCAATCCTTCTCGTGTCTGGGTGGTCAAAAACAACATCCAACGCACCAGCCGCCGATCCAGTCCAACCGATTGCGTCTTCAGTTTCCGCAGTTCCACAAAATCCAAACGTTTGGATTTTCTGGAATTGGCGAAAAAGACACAGACAGCGTGTTTCTTCGGAGCTTCAGCGTCCTAATCGTCGCTTCTATCATGGATGAGGATGGTGATGACCCTCATTTGCCCCCAGATCAAATAGAAAAAACCGTCGAAAAAATCATAGCATATACTCGGCTCGAAAAAGATTACCGAGGATTTGTCGATCAGAAGGGATGGGCCCATGCTCTGGCTCATACAGCCGATTGCCTGGGATCTTGTGCTCGACATCCTCGTATCACACCGACTCAACGAGAATCCATCTTGGAAGCGATTTTCCGTCTGGCAACTCGGCCGGCCCCTTTCTTGCACCATGAGGACGATCGATTAGCCTATGCAGTTTTGCGACTGGCCCAGAAAGATAAGGCCGACCAGTTGAATTGGTCAAGATGGTTGGCACAATTTCCAATAACCTCCGGAACAATTTCGGAGGTTATTGGATCACAAAATATGCAACATGTCCTCAGAGCATTCTATTTCATGCTCATCTGGGAATTGCCCTCATGGCCTCACACGGATGCGGTTCTTAGCCAAATCAAGCACCTTCACGCATTTTACCGCTACGGTACGCTACCTTTAAGCGATTGACGAAACTTGCCCGAGGTCACATCCCCAAGGCTCATCATCTCTTCCTTCACGCCCGCTAGCACACCCAAGAGCGCAAAGGGGCTTCGCATACTAGGGAGGGCCCTAGCGCGAAGCCTCGTAGTACTGCAGGACTTCATTGTAACGAGATTAAGGGGCAATCGTATTGACTAAGGTCGTATCTAATGCCTGTGCCACCGAAATCACTTTGGCATTGGCCTGATAGCCTTGCTGTGCCTGGATCATATTCACAAATTGATTGGCCAGAGACACATTCGATTCCTCCAGGGAACCGGATGAGATGTTGCCAAGACTCCCTGAACCCGGTTGCCCGATCTTTGCCGTGCCGGAGTTCGCCGATTGCTGCCAAAGATTATTACCCACATTCAATAATCCGGCAGCGTTATTGAAGTTGGCCAAGGAAACCTGGGCAATGGCTTGAGTTTGCCCATTCGAAAATGTGCCGGTAATCACTCCGTTGCTGCCCACGGTATAATTGGACAACACTCCCTGAGCGTAGCCGTCGGCCGTGCCGGACAAAGAAGTAGATGCGGCGTCAGCCGTCATGGATCCCAGATTCAAAGTGACTTTTTGGGGAGTCTGTGATCCGTTTTGGTTTTGCAGATTGACGGTCACGGTACTGCCGCTTGCAAGGGCCCCGGTATTGCTGAATGTCACAGTCCCCGAACCGATGGAGGTTGTCGAGGGAGGTTCAGTTACCGTCACCGTCCATGATGTCCCACTGTTGGCAGTAGCCGTCGGGTTCGAAAAATTAACATTCAAGGTCACCGGATCACCCAAGGAGTCATACACGGTAACCGGCGCACTGCGAGTCGTTGTCCCGGATCCCGTTGTGGTCGAGGAAGATGTCGTGGCCAAAGCGGCATTCAGATTACCGGTGACGGTCATACTTGTCGTGGCCGAGGGCGTCATGGTCATATTAGGCTGGATGGTGATGGGCGAAATATTTCCTTGACTCTCTCCCGTAAGCTTCCCGTTTTGAGCCATCCACCCCATAACAAAATTGCCCTGAGGGGTCACGAGCTGGCCTTGAGCATCCAAAGTGAAATCGCCGCTGCGGCTGTAAGCGTAACCACTCGGTGTCTTAATAACGAAAAAACCATGCCCCGAGATAGCCATATTGGTCTTTATGCCGGTTGTTTGAAGACTTCCCTGACTCATATTCACATCCACTGCGCCAATACCCACCGCCGATCCGCCCGATACCTGCTCAGGATTCGTGCCGCCTAAGATGGCAGTGGGTGCCGTTCCTCCCGACAGTGTTTGCTGCATCATCTGCGCGAAACTCATATTGCTGCTTTTGTAACCGGTTGTATTCACATTGGCAATGTTTTGCGAGATGACCCCCAGGAGTTCTTGTTCCGCATTGAGTCCGGAAATCGCTCCATATAACGTTCCTGACATCGATCATTCCTCCAATTTTTCTGGTGGGAACCCATTCCCACTTCCCTGACTGACTCAGGCTTACCTGAGTTACGAAATTAGGAATTGTGCGGCATATCTTCACCCGTTTTCGGCAATGAGAGCAAACTCCAGTGTGGCGCGGAGGGAGCATTCGCAGTCTGTCGAATGCCTGGGGCTTCCTCCGTAACTTTCTGTGAATCTGTTGAGGTCCGGCCCACATAGACCACCGCGTCCACCTGAGTAATCACTTTCATCCCGTCTTGGGGGGAAGAGACTGAGGTTATCACTGTTCTGGATTGAGGAGCCACGATAAAGATATCGGACCCCATAATGACCGCCGCCTTTTTTGATCCTTTGTCTTTGGCCGCATTCACCGCCTGATTCAGTTCACTTCTCTGGTTTTGGGTCAAGCGTATGCCTCTGGTCTGCATCCTTGATGCGGCATGCTGACTAAAGACGAGCCGTTCGTGCAGAACTTCCGCAAAACCGTGCGAAGCACTGGGCGGAGAAGAGGTTGCGGGCTTTTCCGATCCACTGGGCCCCGTTAATGGCCGGATGGGTCCGGAAACCGGCGCCATCAGCCCTTAATCCCCGTGATCTCCGATGCCTTGACATTACCCAGGCCCTGCACCGTCACCATTTGCTCGCCTCCCTGATCAGCCACCGCCGTCACCACTCCTGTGCCTGAAGAGGTCGTCACCGTCTTGCCGATGAGTTGTGACAATTGCACCACCGGATTTTGCTGTTGCAAGGTGGAGAGAATCTGCCCTAAGGTCGTCGACTGTTTGGTCACTGCTGCCAAATTCGAAAATTGGGCGAGTTGTGCGATAAATTGGGTGTTGTTCATAGGCTGAAGCGGATTCTGGTACTGCAATTCCGCCGAAAGCAGGGTAAGAAATGCCGATTCTCCGAGATTTCCCCCTGGCGGTGAAGATGATGATGATGATGTGCTCTGGATGCTCGCGCTATTACTTGTTCCCAAGACAGTATTCAAAGGTATGCTCATCGCTTTTCATCCTTTCGGTTGGGTGTTTTGATCGGGATTCCCTATTCAGTTCACCCCTCATCCCTTTCTTCGATTCATGATCTTGTCTTAAGCTTGATAGTCGACACGGGAATACCGAATCGAAGCGGAGTGAACCTGGCTCTGGGACCGGATCTGGGATCTCTCTGGTCCTCCCGGTGGGGTTTGGGGATCCGAATCCCTTTGATTCGGCAACCCCCCTGCCTCCCATCCTCCGCCCTGTCCTGTCTGCGAGTGCCCCAATCCCAAAAATACCGAGACTTGGGAGACGGGCTGGGATGCGGCCGTCAAGGAGGAAGCCTGACTCAAATTTTCAGCCAAAGACCCGGCGGCACTCGCGGAATTGACTTGGAGATCCACCTTCCAACTTTTTTGCATGTGAACCAGTGTCATAATCAATCCCCCCACCTGCTTGGGCATGGTTAAGGACCATTTGCTCGCATTAACTCCTGCAGGAGCCCGCCAATTGATGGGTTTAATCACCCAGTTACCGGATCGTCTTTGCAAAATTCCTTTTGCAACAGCTTGGCCAAGAACGGGTTGGCTACGAGATTCGGAACTCTTCACCATAGAGACCGGGCCACTTCGCCCTTCTGCCACGGCAGTGAACGGTGCGTCCCAAGATGTTGGGTTCGTCATGGCCGAAGTTTTTGCCACAGACTGAGACTTTTTGCGAGAAGTTTGCGAAGAGGACACGGTTGGCCTCTTAACTCGGAGATGGTGAACAAAAACCAACCTGGGTTTTGTGTCGATTGGGGTAGAACCAGCCTCGGAATTTTGAGATTGTTTGCTCCGCGACCTTAAAAGAAGCATAGGCGGATGCGCCGCAAGAGATTGTTCGCTTTTCGCCCCCAGAAACCCGATTTTCGCATTCCCCGATAAACCTAGGGCCCTCCCCTGCCTTTGCCCGGGAATATTGTGCCCCGTTACTGCCTCTTGCCGGGCTTTTGGTGTCGCTTCCGGTATTGTCACCAGAGCCATCGGCAAAAGGGCTGGCAATGAACCTTTATAGCTGGATAAGCGGCGAATCCGTGAACCCACCCCGGTTTTTTGTCTGGGCCCTGTTTTTTTGGTATGACGAACCCCGGCTGTAGGATGTGAGCGATTATTGCCCTCTCTTTTGATCTTTTGTCCACTTGGTGTCATAGCCGAACCGAATTTTTTCTTAGGTGTGGCACTCGCTAGTCCTTGCGTTGTAAGAGATACCCCGCTTAGGCGAGAAGCCTTGGTTTTCTTTTTGCTTTGAACAAGTTCTCTAAATGCGCCGACATGGATCTCTGCACCTTTTTTTCGGCGACCTTTCGGATTCGAAGACGAGGGTTTAGTTCTAACGGAAGGCTTAGGAGTCAGTTCAGACAATAAAGCATGCCCTGAAGTCATGTCATTTTCACCTCCTTTCGGCGTGTCTTTCAATGAGTCGGAATCGAAACGTGTCCTGAGCACTTAATCCTCTCTTAGTTGGTTGCGGCTATGCTGTTTTTTGACGAATTGTTCGATAAGCCGGCGATCGGGTGGATTGATGGTCAGAAACGTCACCGCGGTTTCCCAGGTTTTCTTTCCCCGGATTTCCCGGGATTTGGTTGCCACCCTGGTGACTTTCCCGAGCACAATCACTTCTTGCATGGCAATCATCAATCGCAATTTTAGATGAAGCCCACTCCAGAGTTCGACGGCGCTCGGGAAACGCAAACCACTCGCAGACAAATCGAATGTTGTGGTCATGAGAATTTCCGAGTCAGGTCGCACTAATCCATACTCCAAGGGAACTTGTACCTTAACCCTGAGAGTGCCTCGCTGTTCGATGACCTGAGGATTTCCTTTCAACCTCACCACCATGATGGGAACAGGGTCAATGACTTCCGTAATCATCCCGTGTTGCTCATAGAGCAAATCATCGTAAGGCCAACGAATCGCGACAGTCGTGCCTGGCAAAGGCGTCAACTCCAAATCATGGTCCTTTAACGCATCAAGATAGATCTCCTGACGAACCCGTCTAATCACGCGCGTGCCCACGATTTTCCCGGGACGCACGACGAGATAGACGGATTGATGGGATTCTAACAGGGACACGGAATGAATTGGCCTCCCCCAGTAATAGCGTCCGGGAGATTCCGAGCGTCAATAGCTCTTCATCACTGCGCCGGCCAAGGTGCCGAACCCGGCGTTGTTCCACCTTGGCGGTAAGGAGACGAATTTGCTTTTCTTTTTGACGCACGGCAAGAATTTCCTCCCGACATTGTCCAATTCGCCCTAATATCACCAATTCCTCTTTTTTAAGCAAAGAAATTTGCTGGACAGTAAAATTATAATTATCGTAATAGGTGTGTAATTCGAACGAGTTCAAAATCGGGCTTTCTTCTCCCCATCCGGATTCCAGCATGGCATGACGGTCCTTGAGGGATTGGCGCAGATTCTCAAGATCTTGATAGAGCCCTTCGAGATCACGCGTACGCCGTTGCCTGTTAAGAGTTAAACTCCGCTCGAAAACCTGCATCGTTCTTCTTTTGGTCAATCTTCAACCTCCTGATTTCCGTCATCTTCCGCCACTTCGGCTTGATTAATAACCTGAGACATGCCGCGAATGACATCTTCGGCTTCTGCTTTGTCTTTGCGGTTTTGATCCAAAAACTTCCTCAAGGCGGGATATAGCACCATGGCCTGATCCAACGCCTCATCCCGCCCTTTAACATAGGCTCCAACTTCCAACAAGTCTTTGGCGTCCTGAACTCGGGAAAGTACCGTCTTCAAGGTCCGTGCCATCGTCATATGTTCCGCCGAAACAATTTCCGGCATGAGCCGAGAAAGAGAAGACACTACATCAATAGCCGGAAAGTGGCCCGAGTCGGCAAGTTCGCGGGAAAGTATGATATGACCGTCCAAGAGCCCTCGGAGAACATCGGACAGGGGATCCTCATAAGCATCCGTCCCGTCCACTAACACGGTATAAATCCCGGTGATCGAACCCTTGTCGGTGGCACCCACTCGCTCCAAAAGCCTGGGCAGTAAATGGAGCACAGAAGGGGTATAGCCCCGCGCCGAGGGAAGTTCCCCGGTTTCCATCCCGATTTCACGTTGTGCCGCAGCCACTCGGGTCAGAGAGTCGATAACCAACAAAACCGAATGGCCTTGCTCCCGAAAGGCTTCGGCTATCAAGGTCGCGGACCACGCCGCCTTCAAGCGCATAATTGCCGGCGTATCCGACGTGGCGGCAATTATGGCAGTGCGTTTTAACGCTTTGGGGGAAAGACTGCGATAAAATTCCGCAACTTCACGCCCCCTTTCGCCGATGAGTCCGACCACCACTACATCCGCCACGGCTCCGTTAAGAATGTCCTGCAACAACGTGGTCTTGCCAAACCCGGCTCCGGCAAAAATTCCTACCCGTTGGCCTTCTCCCAAGGTCAGAAATCCGTCGATCGCTTTAATCCCAGTCCACATAATGCGCTGAATATTTCTGCGGCTCAAAGGAGACAAAGGAGCAACATTCAAAAGACGCTTGGGGCCGAGTGCAATCGGCCCATTGTCCAAGGCCCGTCCCATTGCATCCAATAATCGTCCCAATACTCCCTCGCCCGTGACGATCCCAAAAGGCCTCCGTAATCCGATGACTTGAAGTCCCGGCTTTAGTCCCGATACGTCGTGGTAGGGCGTCAACAAAACTCGGTCATCTTCCAGAAATCCCACACACTCCACATCCACCGACTTTTCCTTGGACAAGCGAATTTTTCCCACTTCGCCGATGGCCATACGAATTTGAGAAGCAATGAGACTTTGTCCACGCACGGCTGTAATCTTCCCCACCGGCACCAAAGTGGCGGCCAGAGGGATGCGTTCGATGGCTTCACACACTTCCATAGAGCACCTCGTCCAATATTCGCGTCAAAGCCGCCAAAGGTCCGGCCAAAAAGCTTTCCCCCTCTTGCGTTTCCACACGTACGGCTAAACCCTCCAATTGCCGGTCAACCGCCAATTGGACCGGTTCCCACAAACTGCCCCACTCCCGTGTCAATCCTTCTAACGTATGGTGAAATTCTTCGGAAAGAAAGAGCGTAACCTTTTCATCTTCCAAGCTTTCCAATAAGGCGGTTAAATAAGTTTTGAGGCGCTCAGGGTGAGAATCGGCTTCCTTGTCGAGGAATTTGGCTGTCATAGCCGCTGCCTGGGCCAGAACCATTTCTGTGTCCAGAATGTGAGTATAGACCCGAAGTTGGTCAATTCGGGCCAAAACACCCGAAATCCCGGCGGAAATCACGGACCATTCTTGTTGGGCACTTCCCTGCCCATCCCGAACCCCTGCCCGAAGACCTTCGTCATAACCTTGATTTTTGGCTTCATTGCGAATGCTAAGGGCTTGTTCTTCGGCTTCTTCAATAATCGCCCGCGCTTCCTCTTTAGCTCTGGTTACGATATCCATGGCCGCCTCTTTGGCACTTTGCACGGCGATTTCCACCGAAGGTGCCTGCCCGTTTGATCCCGAGATTAACAAAAGAGGTTGCCCGCTCTTTTTCACGGAGCGCGCCTTAAGCACATTAGACGACAAAATCATCACGCTCCCCGCGAGAAATCACCAGTTCTCCCTGATCCTCCAGTTGGCGGATCACATTCACGATTTCTCTTTGTGCCTGTTCTACGTCCCGGATCCTCACCGGCCCCAAAACCTCAATATCCTCCCGTAACAGATCGGCTGCCTTTTGGGACAGATTGCGCATGACCTTTTGCGAGACATCCGAAGGGGTTCCTTTCAGGGCCATAGACAACGTCTTATTGTCCACACGGCGCAAGACCTTTTGCATGGCTCGATCGTCGATCTGCACGATATTCTCAAAGACAAACATCCGATTCTTGATTTCATCCGCCAGTTCCGGGTCAAATTCTTGTAAACGCTGTAAAATGAGACGTTCAGATGTGCGATCCGTGTTGTTTAAAATCGGAACAATGGCGTTAATCCCTCCCGCTCCGGAAATTTCCTCGGCCGCCAAATTAGACAGCTTCTTTTCCATGAGGTGTTCGATTTCTTTGATTACCTCCGGTGCCGCTCGGCCCATCACGGCTATACGCCGGGCCACTTCGCTTTGCAATTCGGGATCCAAAGAAGAAAGCACGGAAGAAGCCTGGGTCGGATCCATATAAGCTAAAACCACCGCAATCGTCTGGGGATGTTCATTAATCATTAACGTCATCACCTGGCTGGGATCGGCCTTGCGCAAAACCTCAAAAGGCCGACGCTGCAAAAATCCGGTCAGCCGCTGCAGAATTTCTTGGGCTCTGGGTCCGTCAAAGGCCCGTTCCAACATGTCCCGAGCCATATCGATACCGCCTTCCGCCAATTTCTTTTCGGCTTTGGACATTTCATAGAACTCGGTAACGACATCATCCACAACCTGAGCGTCAACCCGTTTGAGATTGGCAATCTCCATGGTAATGGATTCCACTTCGGAACGTCTGAGATAGCGAAGCAAAGAAGCGGCCTGCTGGCTGCCTATGGCCATGAGCAATACAGCTGCTTTGCGCGCACCGGACATACGCACTTTACTCATCCTCCTGAATCCAAGCTCTGATCAGGCGTGCGGCACTCTCGGGGTCTTTTTGCAGCATCTCCTCCAAATGCCCTTTGGCGGCTTCGGCGGCGGTAGGTTCTTTGGACTGACGAATTTCATTCAAGAGATCACTCACCGACAAAGACTGGGAAGGGGCTCCGGCCATGGCCGGTTCAAAGGTTGGGGCCGGGGACGATCGACGCAGTCGGGATAACCCCCGCCAGAGCAAAACGGCTAAAATCACGCCCAATAACGCCAGCACACCCTCCAAAATATCGCGGTGAATCTGTTGCATTCTTTGGGCTTGAGCCATTTGCTTTAACGCTTGATTAACCTGGGAGCGGTTAAAAGGCTGTCCCAGAATAGTCACCACATCTCCCCGTGCGGCATTCACACCCGCGGCCGAAGACACCAAACTCTTAAGCGACGCACTTTGCGCGGTGCTTAAAGGCTTGTCCACCGCCACCGCCACGGTCATGCGGTTAATGCTGCCGCTGGGGACCACTTGACGGGTCGAGGTGGTGTCCACCAGCCAATGGGATGTGGTGGTATTGCTCTGTGATTTGGAGGGGCCGACTGCCCCTGTGGTTACCGGATAAGCGGGAGTATTGCCCCCGGCCCCCCCAGTGGCCGCGGTCCCCGTTTGAGAAGAAGTCTTGGTGTTCACTTGCTGGGACGACAGTACGGATTTGCCGTATTGGGTGGAATGAATCGTGGACTGATTAAAATTCAAAGACGCATTCACGCGCACCACGGCAGCTCCCGGTCCCAGCACTTGATCCAGCATGGAAGTCACATTTTGCGCAATCTGATTGTCTACTTGATCTTCCGCGGTTAATTCCGCCTGATTAGTACCGGTAATAGTCGACCCCGGCTGGCTGTTTAACACATTTTGCGACAAAAGCGTGCCCGCTTGATCCACCACCGTGACTTCTTTGGGTGTTAACCCGGCAACGGAATGAGCCACCAGGTTCATAATCCCCCGGACTTGGGAAGGACTTAAAGACACCCCGGGATTTAAGTTCAAAAATACCGAAGCCGTAGGATTCGCCGCACTTTCCCCGAACAGTTGAGGGGGAGGCTGATTTATCAAAACACGTGAGGTGTGCACACCTTGGATCGAGTTAATGGTCTGGGCCAAAGTTGCTTCCAAATCAGCCAATTGAGTCAGCGTAATTTCCTGATTGGTCTCCCCCAAACTAAAATTCAAAGGTTGCGGCATCCCTACCGTGGAGGAGGGAATATTCAAATCCGCCAGATCCACGCGCACTTGGTCCACGTGACTTTTCGGCACTAAAACCGTGCGCCCCTGATTAGCCAGTTGATACGGCACTTTCATCTGCGTTAGCTGGGTAGTAATCTGCCCGGCAGAGCGGGGACTCAAATTGGTATACAAAGGTTGCCAATTGGGACTCGTCACCCAGTTAATCAGCACCAAAAGCACACTCAAAGAGAGTGCTGCCAGCACTCCGAAACGCAGACGTTGAGTTAAGGTTTGGCGTTTCCACCACTGAAGAATCTTTTGCCCGAATTCTTTGACCCGTTGGTTCATTTTCCCCGCCTCAGATCTTTATCCGACAGGCATATTCATAATGCTTTGATAAGCCTGCACCACATTATTGCGGATGGAAGTTGCCACATCCAAAGTGCTTTGAGCCTCGCTCATTGATACCATCGCTTGAGTCACGGTCATCTGTCCCGTCATGGCTCCGGTAATAGCCTGGTTCGCCTGATTTTGGCTATTTTCCAGTTGACTCACGGCTTGGTTTAACAATTGACCAAACGTTCCGCCGCCGCGAGAAGATCCTTGGGCCGTATGCATCGCAAGAGAATTCGGCAATGTCAATCCAATTGGGTTCATGATGTCATCACGCTCCTAATGTCAAGGCTTTCAAAATCATGTTCTTATCTGCCGTAAAAGCGTTGGCATTGGCCTGATAGGCCTGAGAGGCTTCGGCCATGTCCACCATTTGCGTAGAGAGACTCACATTTGACTGCAAAACATATCCTTGTTTATTGGCCAAAGCACTGGTCGGATCATAGACTTTGGGAAAAGGGGCTTGACTGGCCACAATGGACCTGACCGTCACTCCTTGCCCCACGCCTTTATAGCTCCCTCGGGCGGGAGCCGGAACCGAGGACAAAACCGCGGATTCACTTTGATAAGGAAAACCAGTAACGGTTTTGGTGGTCGTAGCATTAGCCAGATTATTCGCCACCAAATCAAGCCGCAAGGATTCTGCCGTCAGCGCAGTGGAAGTGATATTTAAGGCATCAAACATTTTTACATAGCCCTCCCTTCACTGACAATTTTGATCTCGGTGTCTTTGTAGTTGAATGCTTGGACGGCTGTTTGATAAAGCAGTTGCATTTTGGCTAAATCCGTCGTTTGTTGTGTCAAGGATACGCTGTTTAAATCGGGCTGCATGGAGAGGGTATTCACGCTTTCCCGTCCTTTCACCTGCGCCACCGCCTGAGGGCCTTGGGCCAGAGCCTGCTTCAATTGGTGCTGGAAGGAAAGGCTCGTGCTCTTATATCCGGGGGTGTCATAATTAGCCAAATTATTGGCAATCATGGCCTCGGATTTGGCCGATAAGTTTAATGTCGTAATCACGCTTTGACTGCTAAGAGTGTTAAACAATACAAAACTCTCCTTTTCGCTTCGTCTTTGCTGTCAAAATCCCGAGTGAAAATGTTGACTTGAGCTGTTCTACGGACCATGGCCAATCGCCACTTGTGCCACCGCCGCGCGAAGCACCAAAATGTTCACCCGCCGGTTTTGTTTTCGCCCCAAGGAAGTTTGATTACTGGCAATGGGATGATAGTGTCCGAACGCCGCAATAGACAGACGGGACGGATTAATTTGAGGAACATGAGCTAAAACATAAACTACGTTGGCCGCCCTTTGGGCCGAAAGTTGCCAGTTGCTTGGATACTTTGAGGTGCGAATAGGCACGGAATCGGTATATCCCGCCACCTCAATGTCATTGGGCACACTGCGCAAGACCGTGCCTAAATGAACGAGAAGGCTCTGGGCATTGGGCGAAATGCGGGCCGAGCCGGAGGCAAACAATAAAGAGGCATTAAGACTGACTTCAACCCCCCGCATCGTCGTAGCTACCGAAACTTGGGAGGCCAAGTTGGATTGATTGATTTTTTGTTGAAGTTCCTGTGCCAATCGATTCAAACTCGCTTGTTCCTGACGTGTTCCCGAGAGTCCGTTGATAATGGAAGGACCGGGAGAGCGCCCGATAATGCTCTGGGAATCGAACTGCTGAGCCAAAGCTTGCGAGACTAAGGCAAATTTAATCTGCTGTGTCCGATTCATCGCATACAATACAATAAAGAAGGCCAGCAAGAGCGTAATGAGATCCGCATAGGTGATCAACCAACGCATCATTCCTGCTCCGTCATTTTTTCCTTCTTCATTATCCTCGTCCCACATCTATTTTATGACGCCTCCTGGGTTCCGGCCTTCTGTCCCGGAGATACGGCCGCGTCTCGTTCCGCCACTCCTTGCGGTGCGGGAGAGGCGGACGGGCGAATCATGGTCATCAATTTGTCCCTTAACAAGCTGGGAGCCATCCCTTCGCTGATAGCCAACAGTCCTTCCAGACTCATCTGTCGCATCAGCAGATCGTGTTTGGCCTTATTCTTGAGATTACTGGCCATCGGCAACCACAATAAATTGGCACTGGAGACACCATATAAGGTGGCAATAAACGCCAATCCAATGGCGGATGCCAAGTCACTGGGATTGCCCGACAATTCTCCCAACACATGCACCAGTCCCATCACCGTGCCGACAATACCCATAGTCGGAGCATAACCGCCGGCCGATTCAAAAATGCTGGCACCCATTTTCTGTTGCGAATACCGGGCATAAATGTCGGATTCGAGCATTTGTCGCATTAATGTCGGATCCTGATTATCCACAATGAGTTGTAGTCCCTTGCCCAAAAATTCATCCTGCGTCAATTCAATTTCGGGTTCTAAGGCTAAAGGCTGTTGCCTGCGGGCAATATCGGCATAGCGTGCCAATTGGTCGATGAGAACAATCGGGTCGAATTTTCTTCGGGTCAGACCCATACGAAATAAGGCCGGGACTTTCTTTAACTCATCAACCGAAAAGGATACCGCCGTAGCTCCGATAGTGCCGCCGAATACGATCAAAGCCGCTGTGCCTTGAACCAAAGCTCCCGCCCGGCCGCCTTCCAGCACGAATCCGGCAACCAAAGCCAACACGCCAAAGATAATGCCGCCTATTGCCGTGACATCTAAGCGCATAGCTCCTCCTTGAGGTCATCTTCCTGGATATCCATAAAGGTTCTCACTACATCCATATTCCCCGTTCGGCCTGGGCCATGGCCAGACGCCTGACAGAGGCATGAGGGCTGGCAAACCAATCGTATTCATCAGCCGTCACAAAATTTCTCTCAATGATTTCATTGCGGAGATATTCCGAAGGGAGTTCAATCCCGTTCAGATTTTCGACTCCGATAAAATTCCCGGGAGAGACTGTAATTTGAGGAAGCCAGGTGGCTTCTTCCTTGACATATTCCGCATGAATATCAAACATGCGCCGATTGCCGATAACCTCCCAGACTCCTGTCCAAGATGCCGGGCCCAACACCACATGATACATGCTGTCGCGATTGCGCTCACGATTGGGTTTGATCAGATGTTTGCAGAAGACCGGTTCTCCCAAAACGGGGTCAATTTGGTATAAAATATGCGTCAGAATAAAGTGAATCAGTTCTTCTCGGCCCGGAATAAGTTCTCCGTTCGGAAAATACCGGTCCACTTCGCGTCTGCGTCCCCGCCGTCTCGCTTTCGGGCCCTGAAAAATCGGGGTAGTCACAGGCACGATTTGTCCATTTTGGAAAAAGGCCAGCGTTTTATTAACCAATGCTATTCCCCCTCTCCATTTTCCACCATAATCGCCTCTTCCGATTCTTTCCACTTCAGCCACTTTGTTCATTCTCTACTTTTTGCCATCTTCGACATATTACGGCCATCTCCTTCTTTTACCGACAAGAAGTTGCGCTTTGGATCTGCCTAACGCAAAACCCAACTGCGAAAGCGTTCGGCGTCTATATCCATGCCGTGAAGACGCTCAAACACTTCATGAAGGTCTTTGGGTGACATGAACTGAGTTAAAATTTCATAAAGTTCTTCAACCTTGGCTCCCGCAAATAACCGGAAAAACAGAGGCCAGGCATCTTGGAAGAATGGGTAGTTTTCCAAAAGGCGTTTGACGATTAAAAAACTGTCTTTGGGTCGTTTGCCCATAATCAACGAGTGAGCGGCCCACCATAAGGATCGGTAACTGTCCGACCCCGGTTCCTGATACTCTCTCTCGCCGAACATGCCTGTCCCGGACTGAAAAAAGTAGGTTGACGCTTGTTCATAGCGTTGGAGGTCATATAATGCCCGGCCCATTAAATACCCACGGTCGGCACTGGGCGAGAGGGAGATTAATGGGGTCAAGACCTCCAAAGCGGCCAAGGGTCTGTTCATGCCCATCAACGTCTCTGCTACTAAAGTTTGCCAGTGTATCTGCGTAGGAGTGCTGTCGATACTTAACAATGCGTCCTTCTTTAAATACCGCAGCGCCTCCGCAAATTTTCGCCTTTCTATAAGCCACCTGGCCCTAATTAAAGGGCTCACGGGACTTTCCAAGAGAATGTCTTCCAGTTGGTCCTTTTTGGGCCCGCTCGGATTCGGCCCTGTGAAGAGGCTGATGTCGATGTCTTTGATGTCTTGACAAAATGCTGCGAGTTCCGGATACGGATCGGGCTTATAAATCCCGGAAAATCCGTGCCAAGCCACCGGCTTGAGAACGCGAATCTCTTTTCTCTCTTGATCTTCTCCACAGACAATACTCATCCGATATGCCGACTCTTGACCATTCGTCAACGCCTCGAGTCGGTGCAAATCCATGCGCCGAATGACTTCATTGCCTTCCAAGAACAGCACTCTGGGGAACTCGCCCCTTTTCTCCTCACTTACCAAGTGGTCATATTGCGCGCGAAACGATCCCGTCCATTCACTCGTCGAGATTTCCAGTCCCGAAGAGGCCAACTCCGGTAAAGACCGGTGCCATGTTCCCAATTCTGCCCCGATAACCTTCTCCGCCCACCCTATCAATGAAGCCACCGCTCTCTCGATGTCTTCCCCAGAGTAAGGCCACGTATTTATAATCACAATCCACGGCGTTCCCATAACTTAGCCTTTCAGCCAATTCGCCCCCAGCGTGTCACCTCTACACCAAATTTGTTTCCGACTAAAACCACCCGCCCGTAACCTACGGTTTTGCCGTTCAAGCGCAAAACCAAAGGCTCCATCCAGCGTGCCTTAACCGGTAGCCTCGATCCGACACCTACTTGCAGAACATCGCCCAATTTTAAAGAAGCCATGCCGATTTCCGCCGTAAAACGCAATTGCAATTCTCCATAGGCAGCCCATTTTTTCCGCAAAGCATCCGAAGTAGCGGGTGGATTTTGGGCACCGCTCCGATTTTTTGCTTGCGGCCCAGAGGAGGAAGAGTCGCCCGTCTCCCGACTTCTTTCGGCTCCTTTTGCCGCAAGAGGCTCTTGGACCGCTTCAGCCTTGATTGATTCTTTGGCAATAACTGCCTGCAACAGTTTGTCAATTTCCTCTTGTGACAGCGGTTCTTCGCCCATGATCTCGCCTTCCCGTAAACTGGATGGGTTCTGCTTTGTATTGCAATGTAAAGTACTTCCACCCGATTCGACAAACTCCTTTTTTTCGTGTGGTAAATTTATGTCACGCCCATTTCTTCTTTCCCGCCGACCTAGGCATTTGCTACAATGACACTGGTGAAGTCTTATCGGCCGAGGAAAATTGTGCCGAAATTTTTGTACCGTTTGCAAAAGGTATCCCGGAGCCAAAAAAGAGGCCGGACATAATTATTGATCCCAAGATTGCGTAAACGTCGTCAGCTACCCCGTCCTCACGGGGGGAGCATAAGGACCCCGAGGCTTAAACTGATCAGAGAAAGGGATCAATCCTGGGATTTTTTTGGGTGCGGACACCAGAATGCTTTGAATTATGCTGGCGATGGAAAAACCGAAGGTTTCTGCGGTCGCCGAAAGCTAAAGGCGATTGCAGACATTCCCAAAGAGAATGGAACGCAAGTCCCGGCGCCGAGTCTGTCGCGCTATCCCTTCTCGGCCCGATTTTTCGCGTGCAATGAAATGAATACCAACGAGAGGGGGATTTTTGTTGACGATGCCGTTCGATCGCAGGCGGTCCTTAGCTTATGGACTGGGCATTTTGTGGATTTTCGATGCCCTCTTAAAGGTCCAACCCGATATGTTTCATTCCCTCTTGATCGTTAATGTTCTCGGCCCTGCGGCCACAAATTCTCAGCCGCCATGGCTGTTTCATCTGATGATGAATGGTGCCAGACTCTGGATTCATTTAGGATTTGTCTCAAATATCCTTAATTTCCTCATCGAAGTCATCATTGGCATTCTTATTCTTAAAGGTCCTGATTCAACTTGGGGACGTTTGGGGCTATGGATTTCTCTCGTGTGGGGAATGATTGTCTGGGTAGGAGCGGAAGGATTGGGCGGTTTGGTCACCGGTTCACCCAGCATCATTCAGGGCTCGCCGGGTTCCATTCCGTTTTATGCGATAGCGGCCATATTGCTCCTCATACACAAAGACTGGTGGACAGAAGAACACATTTATCAAGCGGCCCGTTACGGACTCGCCATTTTGTGGTTCATTGCCTTCATCTGGGAGGTTTTGCCTTCTTCCGGGGCTTGGACAGCCAACGGACTGGCCGCTCAATTTGGCGACATCACCATGAATGGCAATGAACCCACGTTCTTGCAAATGGCCATTAATGCTATGGTCATGTCAAGCCAATTGCATCCTGTCTTAGATAACGGAATCTATAGTGCTATTCTTTTAATCCTGAGCCTCATAAGTTTTTTCCGGCCCAAATCGCGGTGGACCGCCGTCATCACCGGTGCGTGGATGATCTTTTTATGGGCCATCCCTCAGGCCTTCGGCACTCTTTTAAGCGGGACGGGAACAGATCCCGGAATGATTTTGCCTTTTGGGCTATTGTTTTGGACATTATTAGGCTCACAATTTCCCTTTATGCACTCGCGTCAAGCCGAGTCCGAACGAGCTTCTTAGGGCCATAATTTTTCCATGAACCGGTTCGAAACCCATCGACTCAGCCCTCGGGCGGCTCCACTTCGAACCTTGGGAATCATAAACAAGAGGCCGATAATACCGGTCAAAGGCCCGGGTGTAATCATGAAGGCCATTGAAATCAACAGCAAGGCGCCCTCACCGAGACGGTGCACGGGAAAGCCTTCTGTTGCCCATTCCCGCTTGACGGTTTCCCACCATTGTTTGCCGCTGACTTTAGCCAAATAAGCCCCAACAAGAGAGGACACAATAGTAATGCCGATGGTCCATCCCCATCCCCAAAAATGGGCAATAAGAAATAATAGCGAGAGTTCCACTAACGGAACTACCAGAAAGAGGGCTAAAAGCCGTTTGAGCATCGCCTATCTCTCCTTTCACACTCCGCTCCGACAGATGCCAAATCAGCCATGATTTCATCCTGCTCTTAGTGTACCACGGCTAAGGCTCGGTGGCAGGGGGAGGTGGAGGGATAGGACGGCCCGGCAATCCGTTCACAAGCCACCAGGCAATCAACCCGGTAAAAAAGGACGCTACAACCAAAGGAGCGTAGGGCCACTGGGAGTAAAGAATCCCCCCAGGCAAAGGAGCCAAGGCTCCCGCACTTTCGGTCACCAGATTGAACAAGCCATAGGCCGTACCCGCCTCCTCTCTTCGCACCACCTTTCCTACCGCCACGCCCTGTAATCCCCGGGCTGACTCCCCTATTCCACGCAAAACTCCTGATATCACGGCCCATTTGACACTCACCGGCGCCCATAAAATAGCGAGCCATCCGATTGTCACCAACCCCAAGCCCCATCCAATGGTTGTCGTAACACCGAATTTTTCGCCGATTTTTCCCCAAATGGGCCCGCTGAGAGTACCGCATAAAATTCCTATACTGCCCAGATATCCGATCGTTTGCAATGAAAAATGACTCACCGATTTCCAAAAGGGCACAACATAGGGGAAAGCCATTCCCTGCACAATCGCCAGTCCTGCCGCAAACATCATCCATTGAAAGAGTCTGGGTCGGCCTTTGGGTGTCCATTCGGGCCTCGTTCTACGCTGTGCTTTTTGGGGAGGATGATTTTTGACCGGAAGGAGAGTCACGGTGGAAATCAGATACAAAAACCCACTGATAATAAATACCATCCGATAAGACCAGTGAGTAGCCAGATAGGCTCCAATGGGAGGGCCCATCACCATTCCCGCACCAAAGACACTCATCACAATGTTATAAGCCGTCGACAAATGTTCACCTTGCGCCTCCTCCACCACCATGGCCTGAAGAGCCGGGGTGGAAAAAGCCGAGCCGAAATATAACAGAACACCGGGTATCAGCCAGTGCCATGACGGAGCCCATGCAAATAAGAAAGGCACGGGAACACCCAGTATCCAGCCCCAAAGAACAATAGTGCGTCGATCTATACGATCGGCCATATATCCCCCGGGAAAGACCACTAAGGCCGTGGCAATTCCCGCTATTGTGGAAAGAATGCCCACGGACAGCGCATTGCCTCCCAGTTTTTCGATATAGAGTGGCCATAAAATGCCGTAGAGGCCAAATCCCAGGCCCCATAATCCCATGGAGAGAGTCAACCACCACAAGTCATGGGTCATGCCGAGTCTCTTCCTCACGTCTGTCCCCCCTTTTTTTCTGACATAAGGTATCGTCGGGGCTTGAGAGTGTAATGGTAATCCTTACACCTCTACGCAAGGACAACTTAGGCTAGACCACACGAATTATTTCTGATCTGATTTGGAAAAATCTTCTCCAAATGCGGCTTGCAACATTTTCACGGGAACTCGGGCCATTCCTTCCGCAGCCCATGTCAGTTCTTCCAGACCTTGGGCCCATGATGTCTGATTTTCCCCGACACGGCGCCTCACAACGCGAAAGGGTATGGCCACCACCCTATCTAAATATTGTAATTCTCTGCGAATGGCTTCATTAAAAGAATTGACAGGCACACTCACAAAATCCTTTTCACCTCTTTCTATGGGGCGGGGTTGATCCCCGCTGAAATCACCGTTGTCGTTGATATTTCCTTTTTGTCTTTGTTCTTCTCTGCCTTTTTCTTCATCGCTCATGTCCATTCCTCCCTCAATTGCGATTGTCCGATTCGGTTTGTGTCTTCTGCCGATTCTATATCATTCAAAGCTATTATGTTCTCCCGGGGCAGAACTCATACGCCGGTTAATCCTGTATTTTCCAGATTGGTCCTTAGAGTTCTGGGCATCCTAATGCACGCGTCCCAAGAATCCCATGACGATGCGAGACGAAGGAGGATGATCATGGCTATTGCCGAAATCAAAGTCTGGCCGGTTGGCACTGAGGACCCGTCGATTTCCTCTTATATTCGCGAATGTTTTGAGATTGCCGAAGAGAACAACAGTATTGAAGCGGTTCTCACCCCAACTTCCACGATATTAGAGGGAGAATTGTCCGATCTATTCATGGTAGCCCAATCTATGCATCAAGCACCCTTCCACCAAGGATGCGCACGGGTTGTGACCACTATCACCATTGATGAGCGCCACGACTCCCCAACTCATATGGAAGGTATGGTCGACAGCGTCATCAATGTCGGCCAAAATTAAACGACTGTCGTTCTCTTGTCCGTAAAGTCAGTCAATTGTCTGAAATGAATTCGTGACCATCCACCGCATCGCAAGGTTCTCTTACAGGCAACCAAAGAGGGAACGATTGACGGTATCCATGTTCGTAACCATGTCTCAGTAATCGGATCCTAGGGGACCCCTTCCTTGGATCTTCACAGAACACAGTGGTTGTCAAGGCTCCGGAAGGATCGGATTGGAACCGGAGCTTTGACATTTTTATAAAGCGTGATCCCCACGTTTTTGTGCCGTTTCACGAATGGGCCTCGCCCAACACTCCCACCAAATGCTCCTCTTTCGAGTGTAATCGACAGATATTCTCGAAGAAATGTGAGGAGTTCTTGCCAAATTTAATACGGACTTCTTATAGCCACTCTGAATCACTCGCCACGACTCCCCAAAAAGAATTCTCATGATCCACAATTCCCGTCGGATATGAAGGGGGCCAAGAATACGATATGAGAAGTAAGATCCAAACTTCCGAGCGGCATCTAGAAATGGGACCGTGGCGTCTGTCTCATCCCCTCTTTCCCTGTTACGGTTTTGTTTTCACGGAAGATATATGACGGATACACGAAGTTGCTATGTTCAAAAAGATTACAACAGATTTTTTGGAGTGAGGTAAACCCTTAGTCGAGGAGGGTGGATAATTATGAGAGGCGTGCTTAGATCTATCATGCGTTATTAACACCGTGCCAAATTTTGGGCAACGAGGTCGATACATTTTCTCTGTTCCGGGTCAAATAATTAAAGGGATGTCAGACTTTTGTCGCGCGACTTTTCCATGATAGTCCATTAACCGCAACCCATATGTCGAGCCAATGATCAGCCGTTCAACACAAAGTCACCTCTAGCGAAGAAAAAAACGATCCAGAAAATGCCCTCTTTGGTCAAGAGCTTTCGGGGATTTTCCCCTTCGCGGATTTAATCGCGAGTCCATTGCCTCTTCCGTCAGGACCACTACCCCAGATTGGTGCAGATATAATACGATCATGACAGAAGAATCAGGTGGGAGGTTAAAGCATGAATTTCTTTCAATCGGAGTTTTATGGCCTGTTTGCCGCGATAAGCATCGTCACTCTGGTTACAGTGGTCATTCTTCGGCGTAATTCCGAATCCACTGTGACTTCTTCGTCTTGTCGCTCTCCTCTTTCCCCAGCCCACGAATGGCTGGCCAGATTATTAGGGGGTCTATGGGTGCTGGATGGCTTATTGCAGACGCAGCCTTCCATGATTGACCATTTTGCCAACAATATACTGAACCCATTAGTTTCGGCTGAGCCTATATTTTTGAAAGTGATCGTCATCTGGGGCATAAAATTATGGTCGTTAAATCCCGTGTTATGGGACGAATTTGCCACATGGATCCAAATCGGGATCGGTTTGGCCATCTTATTGGGGAGAAGCGGACGGACTCGGCGTATGGGACTCTACCTATCGTTGGTGTGGGGATTGATCGTCTGGATATCCGGTGAGGCCTTGGGCAGTATCTTTGTTCACGGAAGCTGGCTCGTGGGTTCACCCGGTTCAGCATTTTTGTATGCGCTGGCTGCTATAAGTCTTCTTCAGCCTGCGAGGTTTTGGATCTCCGGGCGAGCCAGGCGGGCGTTTCAATGGTCCTTTGCCGCTCTTTGGTTTTTATCTGCGTTCTTGCAAGTTCTTCCGTCTTCCGGGTGGTGGAATCCCAGCACTTTATCGGCTTATGTCGAGAGCATGGCAGAGATGGCCCAGCCAGGGTTCTTGTCCGCTCCCTTGTATATCTGGGCTCACGTGCTCAATATCCATCCGTTGCTCTGGAACGCTGTGTTAACCATGGTCTTCACCGCTCTGGGCGTCCTATGGCTCGCCAAACCCCGTGCTCCGATGACTTGGTGGCTAACAGTTTTTGTTGCGGTGGCCACTTGGTGGCTTGGCCAGGATTTCGGAGTATTGGGCGGCATGGGGACAGACCCCAATAGTGGTGCCATCGTGCTCGGCGGATTAATTGCGTATGCTCGACTTGTCCCGGGGATGGTCTGGCAACAAGACCATTCGTCCAAATCACAGCATAAGACGATGCTTTCCGGGTAAAGTGAATCCTTGTTCCGAACTGATTTGTCGGCAGACGTAGAGTCGAGACAACACGACCCCCAGGACTCCTAGATGCCACATACCGCTACTCATTTCAGCACGTTTAAGAAGAAGTGGGAATCCCGAACCCGCAAGATCTCTGAGGTAACAGAAGAGGCTCGCCTAGAAAACGTCTTAACCGATGCGAGATGCGTTACCTGATAGTCGAGGCCTTCCCAACTCATGTTGGATAAGGTAACCCACGCCTAAATCGGCATACGCAATCTTCAATTGAGATTCGCGCAAGGCTATACAAACAACTTTCCGGACACTTTACGAAAGTCATTATGGCTTTGTAGACGGCCTCGCTTGAATTTTGCACTCCGTGTGATCTCTTTAACCTGAATCCATCACGCTCAGTCAAACAGAACGAGAAAGACATATGGTAGGCGAATTTCTCTTTCACCAATCATCTTAATGGCCTACCCCTTCTTTAAGGACTCGAGAAGTGTACACAGATCTCGATTGGTACCAGACAAAAAACGCCAATCCCGCAGCCAGGAGCAAATTTCTCGCGGTGAAGATGTAAATGACCCATTTTAACATTCCGGGAACGGCGTATGCGACAGGATATCCGACAGTGGTCAGAAAAAAGGCTAGCACAAAACCCCAATTGCCTTTTTTGAGTGCCAGCAATGGCGACAGCCAGATAAGATACTGGGCGGAAAACACTTTAGTGGCCAACAGCAAAATTCCGAGGGTAAGTATAGCCGCATCCACAAACTGCAACCGCCCCTTCCATTGCGCCCAAAATACACTGAGCCAACTGATAATCCCCAAGGCAGTGACAACGTCGCCAATGAGATGGGCCATTCCGTGTGCTCTAACATCAATCGAGCCAAAAGCCGAAAATAAATGAGGGTGCGTCACGAGAGCGGTCAAACTGGCCGCCAGCGACCCGATTTCCACGGGCCTGTCGAGCAGATATCGAAATGACGTAAAAGCCTGATGGGCCGCCGTCAAAGCCTGAAGTCCGATGATAACCAGTCCCGTAAATAAACTCAGAAGGAGGCGGTCCCATCTCAGACGTTTTGTCTCTCGCCATTCCTCAATGAGAAACACAGGCCAAAACACCGCGGGAAACAGTTTCAGCAAGAAGCCCACGACGGAAAATAGCCAAGCCCAAGACCATTTCCGTTGTATAGCCTGGTCTATGGCCAAAAACCCAAAAAGAGACGCAAAAATATCATAGCGTTGGGAGAAGAGTCCTATGACTCCCAAACTCAGATATCCCACCACTTTGAGTCCCCAAAGAGTTCCATGTCGTTTCATGCCGATATTCAAAAGCAAGGCCAAAGCCGCAATGGTTAAAATCGCAAAGCTGAACCGGTAGGAAAAGGGAAGGAGCAAGGGAAGCAAGAACACCAATTGTGAGAGTGCCGGATATTCCCTCGGCCAATGATGTAATATCGGCGGGGTCATGGCCAGCAGGGCATATTGGTGATATTCAGAGACATCGTATTGGGGAATAGCCATGGCGATCCAAACGGCGACGATGCTAAACGCCGCAAAAGTCAACCAAACTGCCGCTCGTTGTTGCCGTGGTATCATCCTCATCGAAGAACCCGATCCTGGCCAATAAACTTAATGGCCTGCCAATCTTGATCCAAGGAGAGTTTGGAAAACTCGGGTCCTACCGGCCCTGTGTACTTCCCTCCTCGGTTAGCATACGACTCGTGAGTGCCTTCTACCTGATGAAACACCAATTGTGCAACCCGTGTGCCCGGATATAAATAAACCGGGGTGTCCGCCAAATTGGCCAATTCCAAAGTCAGACTGCCTCGATACCCAGGGGAAACCATGACCGCGGTAGCCACCATCAGCCCCAATCGTCCCCATGATGAACGTCCAATCACGTAAGCCATTAGATCTCGGGGAACCTGAATGAATTCCAGAGTTACCCCTAAAACCAATTGGTTAGGGTGAAGAATTATCTTGTCGCCCACATCCACGTGAACGCGTTCTTGATAGTCTTGAGAGGACTCCGAGCCCATATGCATGGGATCGATGGGTCCTTTGGCGGAGCGTTTCATCAAAATGAATTCCGTTCCCAATCGAACATCCACGGACCCCCCGGTGATCTGCCCGGGACTTAACAGGGGAGTAACAATCAAGCGTTGTTCCAAAGATCTTTGCATGCGTTCTCTTAAACCCTCTTCGCCTATTACCATGAGTCCACCTCGTTTTGTCTGGTCATGACCGCCGCCTTTCGCCACAAGTCCGTCAAAATCCGCCCCTCAATCGCTTTATAAGCCAAAAGTGCCGCGCCCTGCCTTAATGGCCCCGGAACATAATGTAGTGCCTGCAAGACGGAAGAAATACTTTCGGGGCTTTCTCCGGAAGTCTCATGGGGCACAACTCCATGGTTCAGTTCGTCGAGATACACCTCATAAGAGTGCCGGGTTCCCCAATCAATAAACCCGGCGTCCGCCACAGCCGATGACGGAGCTTGTGTAAAGAATTGTTGCACCGCAGGGGTAATCCCTTCAAGTCCAAATTTATGAACATAACTTTGCCATAGTAAACTATACGGAATATCTAAAGTATATGGCAACTGTCCTTCATAACACGCCAAAAGAGCGGCTGTGCCGAGCTTTTGTGCCATAAATTCAACACGCGGTCTGGCGTTTCCTGCCCAGATGAGGCCAATGGCCGCCATGGCTAAAGGGTCTTCTCCCCAAGGATCCGGGTAGGCTATCAACACATCATCATCATTTTCCATGATATCCCATTCTAGTGACGGAGCGACATACCAATGCGATTGGTCGGGCTTAAGGTATTCTACGATGGCCTTGGCACATGGGCTCAGGGGACGGCTGAATCGCAGCAGCCAAATTGCTTGTTGCGCCTGAGTCAGGCTCCCGAGAGCCTTAACGAGATTTTCGGGCAATCCCCGCCCCCCTTCGTCATGCCATTTCCGCCACGCAATTTCATGCCACGAATCCACATTCTTCCTCCCCATTGTCTGCCATCCTCCACCTTTTGTCTCGTATCCGGCATCATATATTGACATAGGCTGGCGGATGCTGTCGCAATTTGTTAAATCCTGACCAACTCTTAGAGTTTGGTTCATCGTCGAAGCTGTGCTACCATAACCGTATAAAATTACTAATAGTGGAAAGGATTAAACATGTATCAATTTGCCGGCTTTACGCAAGACGATTTTGATGTTTTTCTCATTCCCGAATTTCACGACCGCATGAGCGCCCTAAGAACGCATATTCGTCCCAAACTGGCCATGATAGGCGACGATTTGGCTCCCAAATTGTCAGATTTCCTGCCGCATTCCATTTATCCTCATACCGCCTCCCATGCGAGACGGCGTGTAAATCCTCCCGATGACACCTGGGTGTCCTTTTCGCGAAATGAACGAGGATATAAACGCTTTGCTCATTTCGAAGTTGGCATTACCTTAGATTATGTGTTTGTCCGCTTTGTCGTCAAGCCGGAGGGAGAGGACGATAAACCGCGGCTGCTGAAATATCTCCAAAATAACGGAACGGAATCGTTCCGACTGCAAGATCCTCTTCCCGTCTACTGGTATAGAGATGACCACGGGGTGGATCCCTTGCCAATCGACCAGATTACCGACAACATTGTTCCCGCAATTATCCAACATACGGCCATCAAAAGTCATGGATTTACTTTAGGTGTCACTTTGCCTAGAACCGACCCCGTGGTAGGCAAAGCCGAACTCATTACACGGTGTTACAATGCCGTCGTCCATTTGTCGCCTCTTTATGTGGGGGCGGTTCCCAGTGAGGCCTTAAGCAAATGACATGCTCGTTACGGTGCATCATCCCGGAACCTTATATTGGGTCCGCGGAAAGAGATACAATGAAAGAATTGGGAGCTTTGTTGGGAATCTTCTGCCTGCCATCATGAATATTCACAAGCAAGGTGCGGGCCTTTTCCTCTTGGCTGCGATCCTAATGGACCCATCTCATCGGAAAACAGGCAAGGAAGAAGGTCCCAAGCAGAGGATTTGCCAATCGCCTTGCGATGCCAAAGTTTATCGCAATTTCCAAAAAATCTCTCTGCCAGTCCACCGTGCGAAGGCCCGTGTTAAAAAGCCTCTTCACCCCGTTTCCACCTTCTTGACATCCACCTTTTGCAAGGAAAAGGCAAATGCCAAGGCGTTATGAAATTCGAAGGCGTATGCTCCCGGTAAGGCAACATCTCTTGAACAGTCAGGGTTCAGGTTCAGTCTTTATCTTTGCTATCTCGGCCTAAATTCCAAGGCAGTGCCGACTCGTAGGCCCGTGTCTCCCAATACCACGCCGGCCAAAGCCTGGGCTCCACCTGATAATAATCAAAAAATGTGGTCAATAGAGCCACCAGTCCTCCGCTGCGAGGAGGGTCTTTCGACAAAATCAACGAGGTAGTCCTGGTCAAAGGGGGCAGATCCTTTACCTCAATGGCCTCAAGACTTCCCGCCGTCAAATCCTCAGCCACTACCGATTCGGGTACAAATGCCATCCCCAGCCCGACTTTGACCATGCTTTTAACCAAGTCGTGGCTGTTGAATTCCATGAGAACATGGGGTATTATCCCATGTTGTTCCAAGATACCGTCCATAAAAGCCCTAAACCGGGATGGTGTTTGATATGAAATAAATTCCATATGAGACAATTCCTGCAAATCCAAGGAAGCCGGGAGTCTCTTAGCCCTGTCGGGACTCACCACCAAACGCACAGGATCCTGAAACAAAGGCACGGAATCAATTTGCGAATGAACGATGGGCACTGTAACCATTCCGACGGCAATATCTTGGCGAATAACCCGATCCAAGGTGTCTTGAATTTCCCCGATATGAACACGGACTCGCAGAGAGGGAAAATTTCTGGTAAAAGTCGCCAGCACTTTCGGCAGTGAAAACACGGCGATGGTAGATACCGCTCCCAAATGAATTTCGCCTTGACCCGGACGCTCAATTTCGGATATGGCTTCATAGGTTTGATCGACTAAAACCAAGATGCGTTTGGCATAATGGTACAAAACCTCACCGCTCGCAGTCAGACGCAATTTTCTCCCTTGTCGAATAACCAGACGAGTGTCGAACGATTCTTCCAAAGCAGCCAGTTGCTTGGTTACCGCCGGTTGCGTGAGAGATAGCTGTTCGGCCGCCCTAGTCAGGCTCCCGGCATCAATGATGCGGATAAAAGTCTTCAAATGTGAGAGCATCATCGGCATTCACAGAACTTTCCCCGAGGCGAAAAGCCCTTTCCCCCTCTCCAATTCTGCACAGAACACACCTCAGCCCAAAAAGAGGTGCCCTGCTTTTTCACCGTTATTGTATCCTATGCTCCATTCTCATTCCATCAGGTTATGCAGAGCATAAATACTTTTCATTTTCAAACTTTTTTCAATAGCTTTACAGTATAAGCAGCAAGCTGTGGGCCAATAATCAGGATGAATGGCAGTATAACCAAAAACCCCTTCCGCCATTTGGCGGAAGCCCGCCGTCTCCTGGTCCTCAAGGCCATAGGGGGGACCAGGGTTTCGGCATAGTTCCGCTAAGCCGCACGGTGAGCGCATTGCATAGGGGGTGGACAAATTCTCCCCGATGGGATATCATGGCGGCATGAAGACATTATCGACTGTTGCATCCTTTTCGCTG
>JAKACM010000095.1 GCA_021821465.1 Bacillota bacterium | reverse complement strand
GCACCATTGGGAACAATTTTTTCCCGCCTCCCTTTTCACCCAATGGGTGCCGTCTCATTATCGCCGAAATCGGCCTGGGACCACGGATCCGTCCCCATTTGCGATGACCTCGTCACGGATTCAGGACATAACCATCAGTGAAGGAGCTCTGGGTGAGCTGCTCCGAGAAACCGGCCGGCATCCTTATAGTGTGATGGCCGTAGCATCGACCGCCTATTACTTGGCCCGGTCCGATTCTTTAACAACCATTGATCGGGAAATGATGTATTACGCACTCGAACGCACATTGGATCTGCTTGAAGAGATCTTTCAAGATCACTGGGAAGAGGTGAGGAAATATCGGCACGCCGCCCTTGTCTTCCGAGCCGTCATTCAAGGCAATCCACCATATGCTACGAAGATACACCCCAATCAAGTCCATGAGGCCCTGGCATATTTACAATGAATTGCCGTTCTTCGCAAGGGATCACATCGTGGAGAATATCATTTGATAGAGCCCCTATTTGGACGTTGGTTTCAAAGGACCATGGGCTGAGCGGCAACTGGCCGGCACGTCTTGATATCCTTTTCCCGGCACGTTAGACCGTGGCCGGATTGCGTGAGCCGTTGCCGGTTAGCCTCTGGAGGAAGAACAACTGCCAAAAGGGTGGGACATAACGGGTGACTTAAGTATTATCCGGTGTGTCGCCAAGGAAATCTCACGAAGGTACAAGCGAAAAAACTGGAAACCTGCGTGGGAAAAGTCCTCACCGGGAAAAGGGGTATTTTAATGGCACAATATCGGTTAAATAACCGCAGGACGATGCTTGCAACATGCGGTGTGGCCCTTTTAGGGTCGCTGCCCTCTTTGGACCAAAATTGTCGATGCAACGACGCCATCTGATCTGTCATGGCATGGCGTAGGGGAATATATGCCATTTTTTGTCCTGGCGCCGTAGAGAGATGTGATTTTTTTCATCAAGCTGGAACAAATGCATCCAGTGATTATCGACTAAATCTCGGACTTCTTGGTGATGAGCCATGACAATCTCGATAGCCTCTTGCGGCGCTTCGATGACAACACTCAAGCGCAGTGGCTCGTGCATCCATTCGTGCCCATTGTTAAGGGATTGCATGGCCAATCCCACGCGCAAATCTCCGCCGTTTCCTTCCAAAACGCCGATGGCTCCCCCCACAACATTGTGCAGAACCTTGTTTCCGCTGCCAAAACGACGGTTGTCCACAACAGAACCATAATATTGCATATTGATCCACTGAGCGACGATCAAAGGAGCCGTCATAATCAGTTCGAGAGTGGAAAAATCCTTATCCCTATGCCAGTTATAGTCATGCAAAAACACGCGGCCGGCGAAGTTGCCATGATTGGTACGGTGGCGCGGGGCGGCGATAAAAGCAGCATTGCCGGCCAACGCCCATTCCGGACGAACTTGGGCCCAGTCCTGAGTACGGTGTTTGATCGATTTGTGAATGGCCCTTTCGTCCAAATCGTCAACTCCTAATGACGTCGCTCGTTCCAAACGCGCAATCTCGGTAGCAGATTGGGTCCATTGGCGAAAGTGTGCAACATCCTCTTTGTGGGAGGAGGGAACATCGTGTGCGTTAAAGAGCTCCACCTCATCGGTTGTGGTGTCATGCAAGGCCGCCATGAAAAGGGTGTCCGGGGGAATCACGATGCCTTTATGCTTGAGACCTTGGCGTGTGGCGGGGTCATTGAGCAAGGCTTGCGCCACCTTGGCGCTGGCTTCCCCGGATCGACCGCCGCATGCTCCGCAATCTAAAGCCGTGGCTTGGGGATTATTCACGGTGGTGCTCGCATGTCCCACAAAGACAATGAGACGGGAAAAGTCCTGGGTGAGTCCCATGTTTCGCAATACAAATTCCGCGGCTGCAGGACGTTCTTTTTCCGCAATGCCGGTGAGTTCTGGAGATGAAGACGTTTGATGGGGGCTTAAAGCCGGGGCCAAGTTCCGGCGGACTTTAGCTTGAAGCCCTGCTTTTTGGGGAGAAGGGACAGGGCGGGTTAGCCCTATGCTGTCTGAAATCAGTTTCGGAGCCGTTAAGATACCCGCTGCCTCCACGAAGGCAAAACATGAGGACGCAGAGGTCTTAAAGATTTTCCAAGCCTTTGTCGTGCGCAAGTGAATGTGTCTTCGCCGGATGACTTTGTCCACCTTGGCTTTTGGTGTATCACCTATACTTTCCTGAACATGGTAAGAGGGATTGAACAAAATGGGATGATGGCGGTTAGCCTCCAGAGATCCCAGAGGGAGATATTCCATCAAGACGCCGAAGAATCCGGCAAAACCCTTGGTTTGAATTTGAGGAGCCACCATTTCCAGAGCGCGGCGATACACTTCGGATCTCACATCAATGCAAAACACCGCTTGCACGTCCGGTGTGGCATTATGTGGGGCCCGGTCTTTGGTCTTTGTGATATCGGTTATCAATTCTTTCTGATAACCGATTTCGAAGGCTGTTTGCAACACGCTGTCAATTTCGTATTGAACATGGGAGTTGAGGGGCTGACTTAAAGCGGTCCATGTATTATGCCAGGTCTCTTTCAGTGCCTCGTCGCCGAAAAGCCGATACAACGCCAATTCCCATGCCAGGCGGATGGCCAGAAGATGCTGTGTTGAGTCATCTTGGCGGCCTTGAAGACGTTCTTGCCAGTTCCGGTACTGGGTCCATCCGGCCCAGCCGCCTACATTCAAGAGTGCTGCATAAAGGTAATCGTCCATCATTTCCATCGGTATGGGCAATTCGTGAAGTGCCAAGGCGATGATATCCAAAGGATTTTCCGGGAATGTTAATACAACTTGGTTTAGATTACCGAGCCCCATGACCTTAGGTGTCTTATCCCAGCGCATAAATTCCCGCCAGCCTTTGTATAATGAATCCTCTTTCCAAGGAAATGGCCACAGAGCCTGGCCCTGGTCGAAATAAGCCGCGCAATATCTGCTGATGCGTTCAGTAACGAAGCCCGAGTAATCTTTACTCGGAGATTTCTCGCTTAGAATATCCGTCACAAGTTTAACGGATACTTCTGAAAGAGTCGGACTTTTAAAGAGAACCTGCTCAAATTCGGCAATGTCCCAGGAACTGCCCAATTCTTTCAGCGCGTCTTTTAAATCCTTGCGGGTGATTCGTCCTTTGGCCATTTGGTCGTAATAATAGGGACGAGACATGGACAAACCCGTTCCGCTGACGCGTTTGAGCATTCGGTGAGCTTCAAAGAAGGGAAGATCACTTAATCCCATGAAGGGGTTAACGGCTACAAAATTTTGGAGCGGCCATAAGGGCGCGATCCGCCGACAGGCCAGTTGTACCTTGTCACTGACATCTGATTTACTCAAGTGGGAAGTCTTCATAGCAATCTCATCTCCGGTAAAGGATGTTCTGCTTGGTGAGTTGCGGGGAGGGATGTTGTCTTCTTCATCGGCGAAAATCTTTGAATCCAGCGCGTGAAGATCATATCGATATACAAATCGTTATAGAGATGAACAAAGACAGCGCGCCAAAGAGGACGGGCTAAAAGCCGGGGAAGCATTTGTTGTACCAGTAACAGGCTCATAAATGCCAGCACGATCAGTCCCAAAAGTGCGTCCGGCACTATTCCTTGTGGCATGGAGGGTTTTGGCAATATTACAGCCAAGAGTCTCATGAACCAGGCGTCCAACAGGAAGTATAATGTGGCAACGAGTGCACTTAGTAGCACAGTAATCCCTAAAAGCGAGATGACGTGCGATTTTTCTTGGTTTGTGGCCGAGTAAATCAATTGAGACAGCGCAATCGCTAAAATCACGCCCATGACGGTGATAGGAAGGTTATGGAGCAAGGGAATTTGGAGAAACCTTGCGGTTAATATCACAATGACGGTCGAAAGGAGCCAGCTGGCAATTATTTTACCCGCGGACAGGACAGACGCGGTCTTGGGCAGGACCGGCCAACGAAAATATTCTACGGTGCTGCCCGAAGCCAGAAAGGCATGAGCCTTATATACGGAGTGGGAAATAATGTGCAGCACGGCCAGAGCATAGAGACCCAGACCGAATTCCATCAACATAAATCCCATTTGGGCACTGGTTGAATACGCGAGCGATCCTTTGATGTTGGTGGCTGTCATCATCATCAGAGAAGCCGTGGTGATGGAAATGAGTCCAATGACGATGAGCATGTCTTGCGCCCACACTACGCGCGACATGATGGCAACCATCCGCAGCAAAAGAAAGGTACCGGTGTAAATGATGCCGGCGTGCAATAGGGCCGAGACGGGAGTTGGCGCTTCCATGACTTGGATGAGCCACCCGTGAAGAGGCACTTGTGCACTTTTAAGGACCGCACTGAGAGCAATGAGAGCGCCGGCCCATTCTAAGCTTGCGGGAAGAGGACTGGAAATTTTCGTCATGGCGGGCATGATCTGATTAAATGCCGTGATATGAAGGGTGTGCACCACCAATATCAGGGCTATGAGAAGACTGAGATCGGCAATGCGGTGGAGGATGTATTTCTTGCGGGCGGCGATAAGGGCAAGAGGGCGGTCGGGATAGAAGGCCAGTAAGTGATGCAAAAACAAACTGGTTGCCACCCAGAATACGAAAAACTCCCACACATTGCCCGAGGTGATAACAATTAAGAAGCTTCCCAAGGTCAAAGCGAGCCAATGGTGAAAGACCCCTTCATGGGCATCCCCTTCCATATAGGTATAGGCGTAACGGGTAACAATGAGTCCGACCAAGGCTACCAAAAACATCATGATGACGCTCAGGATATTGACATCCACACTCAGCGCAAAAGACCCCAGATTCCATGGCAAGGGCAGAGAAAATAATGTGTCTGATGCATGCGAACCCAAAAGATATGTGGTGGTGGAGAATAGAGCGTCACCCAGAGCAAACCAGGCTGACCCTAAAGTCAGTTTTTTGATTAACCGGAAATGGCTGTCCGTATCGAAACCGCCGAGAATTCCGGTGAGAAATAGAGGCCATGGTAAAATGAACATCAAAAGAGCCGTGAAGGGACTGGTTGGCGCGGGCATAGCATTACCACCTTTCTCCAATTTAAGTTGTGCGTTGAGTTCTTCGCTAAGATCGCGGGCATTACCGTGTCGATCCCGGCGGAAAACCGTACCGAATGAGAGGGGTTCTTACCTAATGTACGATATTGAATTCATGAATTAAACATCGTATGTGATTATACACTGCGTGCTGCAAGGTTGCAATGATCCGGACAATTTTTTACTCGCTCAAACGGATCCGTCCTAATTCGATCTGGGGTATGCTCAACCCGTTGCGTATGCGACGGGGCGTTGGAATGTTCTAAAAAATCTAACCGTGGGGCTGGTCTTGGGTTTCAATTCTCTCTTAACCGCGGAACGATCTCGGCCGGTTAGGCTATCATCACCCGATTGTCCGGATGTTATGGGTAATAAGGGTAAGGATAATGAGAAGTTTGAAAAGGGATGGTATAGCAAAGAGGGTGCCTGGATAACGTTCTTGAGGTCATTGCGGAACAAGGAAGCCCTTGAAAAATGCAGCTTTGGCGAAAGAAATGTTAGGGTATGATTCTACCATTGGGGTGGAGCAACCCCAGTGGCGAGGTCGAAAATTAACTCAGAGGGGAAATCCTGACTCGACAAAGTTGAAGGCTTCATCCAAAGAGGTCATGAAGTCCAAGTTGGGATTTGCCATCCATAGGGAAGAAATTGAAAGCCCGATCCCCACCAAAGCTCCCGCCAAGGCTTGAATGGCCATGTCGGACGAGTCGCGCTGGACTCGATTTGCGCCAGCCTGGGCAATCATTTGAATCCCGTCCGCCAGACTGTTAAGGTACGCCGCCCGCAGTTCGGGGACATTCACCACGCCACTTTTTGGTTCACGACGCCAATCACATGGCTCATCATAGTTCCCTCCCCAAGATTTCACGACCGCATGCAGCTTCCCGGGGAGGAACGGGGCAGGTTCCGGAAAATTGACCCCACCGTGTAGGGATCGCAAAAAATGGCGTCATGACACCAAAAACGGGCCACTCTGTGGTAAAATCAGTGTGTCACGTTATCATTTATCTAAGAAGTAGACCCGTATGGCTTTAGAGTATATCACAACGCACCCTGTTTTTATGGGAGGAGATCGAACCGTTAGGCGATCTGGAACGCCTGCAATTGGTCGTAGCGACCCTGCCCGATGAGGATCTCATGCGGACGTTGGAAACCGTCCGCGGACGCGGGCGAGACGATTACCCGGTCCGAGCGATGTGGAATTCCGTGTGGGCCGGGTGATCTTTCAGCATCCGAGCCGAGCATCGAAAGTTTACGCCGGGAACTGAGCCGAAACGCTCAGTTACGGATGGTCTGTGGCTTTGCCGGGGTCTCCTGTGCGGGACAAGATCAGTGTCCCGTGGCCTCGGGGTTGCGGATTCCCTTAGAGACGGATCGCCGGGTCTTTACCCCCATTGATCGGGCCAGTTATCAGTGGGTCGAGAATATGATCACCGCACCGCCGTGGAACGGGTCAACAGTCGGTTGGATGTCTCGTTCGGATTGGAACGGCACACTATTCGCGGACTCAAAAAAATGCGCCTGCGAGCGGGACTCGCCCTGATCGTCATGCTCGCGATGGCCGTAGGGCGGATTCACCAGCAGCATCCGGAACATTTGCGCAGTATGGTCCGGAGCGCTTAAGGCCTGAGGCCATCTACACGTCTCTCCAAATACCGAGGATGAGGTGCAAAAACCGGTGCCAGGCACCGGGCTGTTGTCCTGGACACGACGAGCAGGCTCCCCCTAGGCACGACCCCAACAGACCGGACCGGGATGATCCCGACGCCCTTTCTGTGGAAAATCATGCCAAATAAAAGTTATCCACCACCGGAATTTTCCGCACAGCGGGAAAGGCTCGCCAATAGATTCCTCTTGACACGTCTAAAGAGACGTGTTACCATATAAAATATATTGGATGGTGGAGAAAAGTTGAAAGCATACTCGTCCCGAGAAATCATAAAAATTCTTGAAGAAGATGGATGGGTGTTACGTGCCGTTAAAGGCGACCATCACCATTTCAAGCATCCAGTGAAACCTGGCAAAGTGCAGGTTCCCCATCCTAAAAAAGATCTGCCGATTCGAACAGTGAGAAGTATTTTCCACCAAGCCGGAATAAAAATTCACGGAGAAGGTGAGTAGAGTGAAGGGCAAGTTGCCAGATCGATATATTTACCCTGCGGTGTTCCATTTTGACGAGGATGGGATTTCTGTAGAGTTTCCAGATTTACCGGGGTGCCTTACGGCAGGCTTTACGCTTGAAGAGGCATATCGAATGGCCCAGGATGCTCTGGCAGGGTATTTAACGATTTGTGAAGAGGATGGGGATTCCATCCCATTACCAACGCTTCTCACAGCAATTGATTGTAGTGAAAACGAGAAGGTTATTTTGGTAGAGACATGGATGCCACCCTATCGAGACAATGCTTGGGATCGGGCAATCAAAAAAACGGTAACGCTTCCACGATGGTTAGAGCGGGCAGGCATGGAACACAAAGTTAACTTTTCGCGTTTGCTGCAGCATGCACTCGTAGAACATCTAGGACTTGACCACTTCGAAGTCGAGAAAGAGACTTCGTCGAAGGAAGGACAAAATAACCGCACATGAAGAACTCAACTTTCCAAGCTAAAATAACGGCTCAAAGCCTTACATTGCTTGAGATTGATAAATTTTTTTGTTGAGATTGACAACGAAAAGTGCTCTTTCTTGGTATAATTGCTTAGACACAAATCCCTAGAAAAAGGCAAAATATATGATACCACAGAATCACGAAAAATCCCGTGTGACGGCATTTTTTCGCCAATTTGGCCTGGGACGCCTGCTAGCGCAGGCTGGCGTACGATCGCGGACGATTGGAGTGCCCGGGAGCCTTTCGCGCGTTTATGATCATGTCGAACACCGATATCGTTGGGGATTTCGCGGGCTGACGGTGGGTTGGTCGGATGGCACAACCTTTCTCCCGCTCATCTTTTCGTTCGTGGGATCGCACAAGGCCTCGAATCGGCGTCGGGACACGGAATCTCAGGTGGATAAACGGTCCGTAGGAGCCCGGCGACATCGGGAAGCCCTAGAATCTGCGCCGACCTTAGTCGTGCGCGCCATCCGCGATGCGTTACAAGTCGGCATTACCGCCCGTTACGTCTTATTTGGCCGGTGGTTTACCACCGGCCGGTGAGTCGGCGAAATCGTGCGGACTACCGGATTGGATGTCATCGGGATGGTGAAGGCCTCCCCGCATATCCACTACACCTATCATTATCACCCGTTCACGCTCAATCCACTCTATCGCCAGCTGATCCGGCCCCAATGGGGCCGGAGTGACTTGATTGGGTCTTGTCGGGTGATGCTCCGCGCCGAGACGGGCATCCTGCCGCTAAAAATCGTGTTCGTTCGGGATCAGCGTAGTGAATCGAAGGAATGGTTGGCACTCTGGAGCACCGACCTGACCAAGGTAACGGCAAGGTTCGGGCGACGAGGAAGATCCCTGGTGAAGGAGAGTAGGCACAGAAAATTGAACCCAATCCGAAAAGTCCCAAAGCGAGAAGCAGTCTCTTTCTTTTTGCGTCCGTAGCGGCCGCCGAGCAACCAGACCGGGAGTAAGGCTGCCGTGAGCGCAACCGCGTATGATGAAGTGAACCATTGGAGTTGCGATTCCGAGGCGTTCAAGGCATGTCCCAACGTGGGCAAAGCTATGCTTAGAACGGTTAAATCCAGGCTAACGGCTAAAACGCTGATCCCAGTGCCCATCACCGTGCCGAATGAAACAGGTTCATTTGGAACATCCCCTTTTTACGTGACAAATGATTGTCACGATCTTTTAATATTAAGAATCAAATGAATTTGACTATATAAATCGCAGTTAATTTTTCTTAGGATCGCTCGGTAGTCGTGTTTTCAACGTATAGCCCCGTGGGTGTTCGTGATCTTTACCATGAGGCGCATCCCTCTTGGCGGATCTATTGGCCATCGCCTCAAGGATCTCCTTTACGAACCAGAAAAAATGGAAAAATTTCCGGACATTTATATAGCAATATATATATACTACGAGTCGGAACAAGATCCCCAATCAGTTCTTCATCCCGGGAGGCCCTAATCCGGCGCTGACTTGACTGTCGCAGTCTTGGAAGAGATATTTGGGTTGACATATCATGTCGCAAAAGAGCCGGAAAACCCAGAAGCAGTGGAATGGTGAAACAGAAGATCATTCGGCTTTCTGGGAGGAAATTTCATATGGTTACACTCAGAAAAATCCCATTAGAAAACCGGAGGAAAACTATTCCCGCTAAAAGTCTCAGAAGACAAACGCTCGCTGTCACTAAGGGGTGGAAAAGAGTGAACCTTCCAACCCTTGGAAAAGACAAATCCGTTAGGCCATCGTCTTCGTTCCATGCTGGTCTGCTCCGCTTCGGAATGCGATCCCTTTTGGATTCGTTATCCCTTCTCAAAATTTTTTTTGGATGCAAGGGGAAAAGTCCACGAGTCAAGCCTGGAGCGATTGCTTGATCATGAAATTCGTGTCATATTGAGTGCATGAGGGGGCGATTACGATGGCTGAGTGGACTTTTCTGACTAATCACTCTCAAGTGCTTCTATGTTTGGCCCGTAACGGAGGACGCATGACGGCGAGAGAGATTGCCGAGACTGTAGGGATTACCGAACGGGCTGTGCAGCGTATTGTGGATGATTTGGAGGAAACGGGGTATATTACCCGGTTTCGCGACGGTCGCCAAAACCATTACGAAATTCATGCCGAGCGTCCCATGCGCCATCCCCAGCAACATGGGCGGGCTATCAAAGATTTGCTGGAACTTTTTGGTTACATGCACTGAAGCCGTGTAGATCCAAGATGATCAACACGGCTATTTTTTGTGCGGTCAGAGAAATTTATGGGGAGGAAGATAGGAAATTAAAGGGCAGTGTTAGCCAACGATTGTCCTGATGCCGTCTGTCACGTTACAGTCGGAGAATTTGTGCCTCAGCTAAAGGGAGGTCCCCCAAGAGGGATGGTCAGGCAGTTGAAGGCTTTCCATTTGATATCGGTTAGGTCGTTCATATTCAGCACGTAAACATCCCCCGGATCAATTTCCAACTTGCGGTAGTGGGCCAAGGGCATGCCCAGAGTTCCTGCCATCAGAATGCGCATGGCCGTAGTGTGGGAGATCATTAGGACATAATGATAAGGGTGGTATTCTTGCAGCACTTCCGTCATGCGATTAAAGACATTGCCGCCGCGTTCTCCCAAAGTACCCGCGTGAGTTCTTAACGGGTCACGTGTCCAGTCGTTCCATTCTTTGGGGAACCGGGCTTGAATTTCCTTTGGCGTTAATCCCTCCCACCTGCCAAAGTCAATTTCCTGTAATCGTGAATCAATTTCCATGTCCAAACCAAGACGTGTGACGATGGGCCGAGCCGTATCCTTAGCTCGTCTTAACGGCGATACCACGACTTTGTCGAAGGGAATCTTTTGGAGCACGGTTGCTAAATGAGTGGCCTGCAAAGTGCCCCTGTCAGTCAAAGGGATATCAGTGCGCCCACAGTACCGGTTTCCGTCACGACTCCATGCGGTTTCTCCGTGGCGGACCATATAAAATAACGTCACAACAAATCCTCCCATGCATCGATCAATTAGTGCGAATAATCGGCACCTTGGTATAAACGAATCAAAGTGCTCAGGGCCTTTTTCCAAGACTGAAAGTGGTGTGCGAACAAGATTGCCGGGGGAGCGCGTGCGTGTAGGCAACCAAATAGGGTGAGAATCAAAGAGGGATCGCCTTTGGGATATGGAAAGTACCAGCTCTTTTTCACCTGTAAATGGCGCATTTCACCCGGAACTTCAACCGAGGAGTCTAAGATGTCACAGTGGTCCGAGAAAGATCCGAGGACTCTGATCGATTGGGCCGAAAGAAAAGAATAAGGTGTGGCCCAAAGCGCGAGAACAGAACCTTCGGATGAGATTTTGTCATTCCATGACAGCCATTCTTCAGAGATCATTCTATGGCGGAAGAAGACACAAAATCGGATCTCAGGGATGAGCATATTGGTTGTCGCCGGATATTGTGTTTTTTCAATCACCCTTTGAACTCTTCTTTCCGAACTCTCCATGACGATTTCCCCTTATGTTCCCCTAGTCGCGTAGGACAGGTTGTCTTAATTTACGGATTGCAGTATGGACAATAATCTGGCGGCGCGACGAGAAGCCCGTCTGTCCTCGGTTGATGTTCTCGGTAATCACAAGCCGGACAACCGTAAACTTCCGTGGCTATCAATAAAGTTTCTCCGCCGCACTCTTCACAAGCGAGCCCTTTGACCAGATCCACCAACCCCCAGCCCGGAGTGGAGCAATGGGGACAAAGAGTTTGAAGTCGCTGCCCCAGCTTTGTTGCCACTTTTTCCAAAACCTTACGGCGTGTCGGATTCATGTGTGCCCGCATGTCGGTCTCCACATGCGCCAGTCCGTCCTCGGACGAGGCGGCACAGGCCGTCACAGCGTAACGAAGTCTGCCGAGGTCCGTAATACCCTTGAATAGGAGATCAGGCTGGATTCCCGTATTAGGTCTCACAATCAATCCATGGGACGGAAATTGGGCCTTGACGAGAAATTTTTCTAAGTCCCTCAGACTATTGCCGGATTCGTGTGCATAATTGGTCTCGGAATCTATGACTTGCTCGACGACTTCGATTCCCCGATCATCATCCACAAAGGCCAACAGTTCGTGAGAGGTTGGCACGAACAGTATCTGGGGATCGGGGCCGAAACTGCCTTCGGAGGCCAGCCCCAAACGTCGCCCGGTAACGGCCAAGCCCCAACGGGCTTTTTTGAGTGCGGTTTCCTTAGGGCTGCCAATGCGCATAATCTCACCCGTAAAAGTTCCCAACAGGTCGGTATCCAGATTTTTGGGTACACTTATGACGAGGCCAACGGCCTCTCGGAGAGGAGGAGCCAGCACCTTTTCTTTTTGATGTTTTGTCGCTAAAGTGACGGTACGACCGGAATAAGGATGGGGATTTTTGGTACCCAAATTCATAATATCTCGCCTCTTCTTTTGCGGAGATTTTGATGGCTGTGTTCGAAGATTCGACCGTTAAAAGGAATTAATCCCTAATATAACGACATAAGTATCACGAAAAACTTATCATATGTCAAGCGACTCTGAACACTCCGGACTATTTAGCTAAATGCCGGTGATCATTTTTAATTTGTTGGACTGACGCCGTCTGACTGTGCAAATCGCAAGACTTTCAAAGAGTTCAACGGCTGAACAATGCCAAGAAATCCGGTCGGTTTGTTAGAGTCCGTTTAGGGGGGATCCGGGAAGGCGATAGGAAAATGTTTGTTGTGTTGTCTTTTTTTATCCAACCACACGCCGAGAACAATGAGCCCGACTATAGTCGCCGCTCCATTGGGAGTAGCCAAAGAATGAGCTGTCTGTGTCATGACCACGCCGTGGCGCACCAGCGCCATCCAGAGGAGCGCCACGAGTTGCTCTTTGGGCACCATGTGTGTTTTGAGAGCCAGAGCCATGCTGTATAGCAGTTCAGTGAGCATCAGGAGAAACAAAATGGAATTCAAGACGACCAACAAAACGGTATAAGCCGAGTGGCCAAAAAGACTCAGATCATAAAGGACACTGCCCAGGATATGCATAGCTAAGAAGAGAATACTGAGAATTACGATAAGGTATAAGAGATCGATGGTCCAAATCAGCAACCGGTACACCCAGGAACGAATAAAGGAAAAGGGTGGTGCGGACGTTATGGGAGAAAGGAACATGGACATTTTCACCTCCCTTGGTAGCACGAATAAGGTGGAATTTCTCCCGGAATCGGTTAAGAAGGGGAATTTTTTGGTTATAACGCCTTACACTCCATTTTCTTAGGGCAGGCGTGTGGTCCCTGGTTAAAAGGCGCTCTCGCCACTTAAGTGTTGTCAGTTCATATTGAGAGCGTAACAAAAATTTTGGGGACTGACTAATACCAAAGAGCGAAAGTCTTGATAAGCTAAAGATAATAGATAGAGGAGAATCTTGATCGAAGATCTCACATTTCGCACCCCTTTGTGGCAGACAAAAACCTTGGCAGTTCATTAGCAATCCCATGTGTTCCGGCGGATTTACTTCTCACGAGAACCTTCGGTTGCCGCTTTTCTGCCTTTAATCAGGCTCTTCTTGTCGTTGTGGGACGACAAGAGGAGCTGCGGTTTCTCTTGTTGCAGTTCCGGATGATTTTGCAACAGCAACATCTTAAAGTTTGCGGCCGGAGGCGGAAGAAATCTCCGGCGCATCTGAATAATATGCCAGTGGCGAATGCGCGGAAATCCTTGTACATCTAAAAGGATGAGTTGTCCACTTTGCAGTTCCAATCCAATAGACCGTTTGGGAACGACAGCAATGCCCAAAGCATTGGCTACCGCCTCTTTAATGGCACTATTGCTGGCCAATTCCATTCCTATTTGAATCTTCAATCCGGCTTCGTTAAAGAATTTTTCCTGAGTAGCCCGTGTTCCCGAACCCTCTTCGCGCATGAGGAAGATTTCTCGGGAGAGAGAGGCAAGAGGAATCCGGCGTTGATTGGCCAGGGGATGATGGGGCCAGGCAATCACCACCAATTCATTGACGAGAAAGGGTATCGCCACGAGTTCCTTTTCTTGGGGGAATTGTCCTATCACGGCCAAATCCACATCCCGCGACAAGAGTCCTTTCAAGACGGAAGTTCGGTTAGTCACGTCCAGGTTAATATCAACGTCGGGGAAGGATCGACGAAAAAGGCCAAGATATTCCGGGACGACATAAACCCCGGCGGTGGTATCCGCGGCTATCCTTAGATGTCCCTGATCACCGCCTCGCAACTCGGCCATGGATTCGGATGCTTCTTGAAGTGTCGCAAATATGTGATGGGCATGGTAGAGAAGCTGTTCCCCGGCCTCGGTTAAGCGAATCTGTCGCCCGCTCTTTTCAAAAAGCGGCAGTCCCACCGCTTTTTCCAAGTTCTTGATGTGTAAGGAAACGGCAGGTTGACTCAATATCATATCTTCGGCAGCCCGAGAAAAGCTCATTCGGTGGGCTACCGTTCGAAATATCTGTAATTGGTGCAGGTTAAAGGTGTATTCTGAAAAGGGCATTGCCTCTCCTCCTCAATAATGATGGATCCTCTACGTGATAAGTGTCGAGATTCCATTGACATCCCTGTGATTTCGGAAATTGACCCGACAAACTTTTGTGAGCCTAATTCGGCTTTGGACGAACGGTTCTTAAGATCTTGTCATGAATGGAAATTATTATGGGCTGGTCTGGCTTTGTTGCCATGGCGTAACCGAACAACTCGCCCTTCGTCTCGCGTTGTTGTGAGATCATGACAGCGACTGGTTCAGATCGGAATATGCCGTGACAGTCCCCTTATGCGTCCGATTTTTCGGTTGTCATCTCATATAAAACGATTGCACAGACATTTAACGACTTAAATATCACGAATTATGAGTCACATGTCAAGATGGCAATGAACGAGATTGAAGAAGGTATTTGCCTTTACTCAAAACCCTACTCTCCCATAGGTGGACGTGATCTGCCCCACAAATTTTTTTCTGAAGGAAGATCTTGCTCCCGGATATACTGATATCGCGGTTGCGATCTTCCCTGAGACTCGGTGTTCGGAACCGAAGAGAGAAGAAGTAAATAGATTGTGCCCCCCTCACTTGTGCTTTTCATAAGGCGGCTGAATGATTGGAGAAATCAGCCCGACATGATGCCCAAGGGATAGCCCCTGGACATCCATGTGGGAACCATCCTCCTTGATCTAAGGATTGAGAATTGGGTGGCAACCACTTCCCAACAGAGCAAAGGACGAACTCGTCATGTCTCACCGCTTCTTCTATTCGGTTCTTTTACGAGGTAGCGTGAGTCTTAATGTCCGACTTACGGGGAGATCTTTGGAAGAAATTTTCTGTCCTGTTATTCTAACTTGGTGAGCATGCGGCACTGCGGACCTACAAACTTTCCCCTCCACCGCGTGTTTGGCCTTCACCTTCCGTGGTGGAAAAAAGCCCTGTCAAATCGCGGGGTGCCCGATTCTCTTCGGCTTGTGGAGACATGGACGGTGGTTCTTGGGGTCATGAGGGAACCACTCGAACCACGATGCTCGAATCGTATTTGAGTGTGAAGGGCCGTTGCCAAAGAGCAAACCTGTGAGTCTATCGCCTATAGAATCTTGACTCGTCAGGGTAAAATCTTGAACAATTAAGGTTTTTAAGCTAGATTGTTCTCGTAATCTGATTCGTGCATGGTGCCTCATCAATTATTGTTCGGTTACAAACCCAATTGGAGGCGTGAGATAGGTTGCTGAGCAGAATGAAGAAAAAGTTACAACATCAACCCGATAGCTCAAAAATGTCTCCGCCCTATCCCGATTGATTACGGCAATGAAAGACCGAAGGCCAGGAATTCTTCATGAAGGAATTACAGGGCATGGGTCTGGCGCCGGGACCGACAGGGGCGAGAGCGATGAAAATAGTGGCCGCCTTATCTCTGGAGAATTCTTTTGAGCAGGAGCTTTCCTGGCAAGAGGTCCGCAGGGCCGTGAAAGAAAAACTGGCGCAATCGTATGCCAAGGCCGATTCCGAGGTTGCCAAAGACTTGCTGACGGTTCAACAATTGATTGCCGACGATCCCGGACTGTCGGATAGGATTCAATCCCATTTACAATCCGGCAAGTCCTCCCACGGCCATTGAGAGCGCCATTGAAGAGGTTGCCCAAGATTTCTTGCCAATCAACGATCCCTATTGGCAAGAGCGAATCGACGATGTTCGCGATGTCGGAAGGACCTTTAAATCCTGCGGTATTGGAAGCCATAAAGCAGACAATGGCGGCCGGAACCAGTCATCATATCCCCGTATCCCTATGTGGTGAGATGGGGGGAGATCCGGCCAATCTTGAGATTCTTCTCGGACTGGGGCTAAGGGACATTCAGCGTGGATCCTTCTCGCATCGAAGAGTTGAAGAACCGAATACAAGGATTGGATACCCGAAATTGCCTCTTGACAGCTGAAAGCGCCATGAAGTGATGATCGGCTGACGAAAATGACATGGGCGAGATCCCAATGTATTTTGGGGAGCAAGCCGCGGATGGTCCGACAGCACGTCTCAACCCATTTGGTTTTTTAATCGATTTTTGGAAATCGCTTACGACATAGGGGAGTGAGCATTCGATACGGGGGGGCATCATGCCTACTTTAGAAACGTCCCGTTTAGTACTTCGAAGATGGCGGGAACAAGACATAGCGCCCATGACAGCCATTAATGCCGAGCCCGAGGTCATGCGTTGGATTGGTCGTGGGACAACAATAACTGCAGACCAAACGCAAATGGCTATCGAACGCTGGGAACGAGAATGGAGCAGGGAGGGTTTCGGCCTCTTTGCTGCTGAACTCAAAAAGACGGGTGAACTGACCGGATTCGTGGGGCTTTCCGTTCCCACTTTTTTACCGGAAGTGATGCCGGCGGTAGAAATTGGTTGGCGGCTCGGGCGTGTATTTTGGAAACAAGGCTTTGCCACAGAGGCCGCGAAGGAAGTTCTGCGCTTCGGATTCGAGGATTGTGGCCTGAACGAAATTGTGAGCATTTGTCAAATTGGCAATGATGCATCGGAGCATATTATGCAAAAAATTGCGATGCATCCGGAACGGGAAACAATTGATCCCACCTGTGGCCGGCCGGTAAAGGTCTATGCCCTCTCTTTTCGGACAAGACCATAACACTTTATTCCGGTAAGCACTCCTTTCAAGAAATTTTTCGGTATTGGTTTGACGCGGGATGGCGGTGGCCCAAGTGTAAAATCTTAGCTGGCGTCAATCGAGGGGGTGAAGAAATTTTCCGTAGCCTCTCTCGTCAGACAAAAGAGTTCTCCCCCTTGCCACAGGCAAATGCCTGTTTTTGCAATGACAATTATGAGTCAGTGCTCGTTGTGCCTCCAGGTGCAAGAAAGGGCTGAAGAACTCCTAGGAATCTAGCCCTGCCAGATCCCGTTCAAAACCAGACGAAATTCCGGCAATTCGGGATCCAATGCGATCTCACTCGCCCCCGAATGCAATTCGGGTTCCCGCCCTGGCCGGTAAACTTCGACGTCATGATGTTCGGGATCCACGAGAACTCCTAAAGCTGCGCCATTTTGAATGTATTGCCGCATTTTGGCTTGTAGGTGCGCCAACGTATCTGAGGGAGAACCCACCTCAAATACGGCGTCGGGACACAGAGGCACGAGCCCGGTTTGATCGGCTGGCGATAAGACTTGCCACCGATTTCGAGAAATCCAGGACGCGTCCGGAGACAAACACGATCCATCCGGTAAATGAAAACCCGTGGAGGAATCAAATACAATGCCTCCTTGTATGCGGACATTCCATACGTAGAGTTGACCGGCCACCTCCATACTTTGCCGTCCGCTTTCTCCTCCCGTGGGTGACACCAAAAGCCTCCCCTCCGCCGTCCGCTCAAATTGGTAACCCGGATTATGCGCGGACAAGCGCACGAGTTCGTCGTCTGTAATGTGGTGGAGGAGATCGAGGTGAATCGCCATCGTGTTTTCGTTCCTCCCTCGTTCATCTGCTGAGTTATGGGTGCTTATACTCACAGCAAACTCTTGTCGGCGACTTCTCGCCCCGCATCTCTTGCGCTCTCACGATCCGCGAAAAAAGATTGATAAAATATCTTTCAAAACTATTTATCTATAATATAATGGTTGGCCTGGCATGGTGCAACTCAATCGTTGAGGGTCAAGGTTTAGCTAATAACATGAGCACCTACAATTATGCCCTGATGCCCAGGTCCTCGGCAAAGTTAGATTTCGACAATTATGACAATATCATGATGAAAATCGGTGCGAGGCCAACCCAGAATGGTTGGCACTGTAAGCGATGATGTTTCCGACATGTAGACAGGTCAAACCA